>NZ_JBEOUW010000007.1:0-155853 GCF_040303045.1 Kitasatospora sp. NPDC096140 | reverse complement strand
GTCGGCGCCACCGACCTGGTGCTGCGGCTGATCGAGGCCGGCGTGGTGATGCGCGACCTCACCTTGGAGAACCCGATCCGGGCGATCCGCGCGTCACTGCCGGAAAGGGCTCGGCTCCCAGGCCTTCCCGCCGATCGGATAGCTGTACAGCGGCCGGCCCTTGACCGCGCTGGTGCGGAATGGCGTGCCGTCGCCGAGGCCGATGGGCAGCGTGCCCTTCCGGTTGCCGCTGGACCACTCCAGTTCCAGGTACCAGCTGACGTCGTGGGCGACGGTCTCGGCATTGACCTGGATGACCTCCGGGTCGGCCTCGCTCACCTTGACCGGCAGGCCGGTGCTGCCCTCGCTGACGACCGGACGGGGGCGGGCGGCGTCGAAGTCGATGTCGTAGGACTTCTTGTCGACCCCACCGCCGCAGCCCTCGCCCATGGAGTAGGCGTTCCAGGCCAGCGGGGCCGCGATCCGGGCGACGCGGACGTTGAGGGCGGTCAGCACCACGGTGTCGCTGCCGGTGCCCTGCACGGCGAGCTCGATCGACTGGTAGTGGCCGGGGACCGCGCCGACCCTGGCGGCCCAGGCGGAGACGTCCGCCACCGCGGGCGGCCTGGGGACTTCGGATGGCGGGCGGTCGACCACGTACTGGTCGCACGCGCTGACCCAGCCGGAGGGGCGGACCGTGACGGTGATCGGGGCGCTCGGTCCCTGGTCGGCGGCGGTCGACCCCGACGGGGTCGCGCCCGCGGTGACCGACGCGGCCGTGGCGCCGGGAGTCGGGAGCGGGGCCGGGGATCCGGTGGACGCCCCGGCGTCCGCCGCCGGGGCGGAAGCGGACGCGGGGTCACCGCCCCGGTGGGGCCCGAGACCGGTGGCGACGGCCCCGATGGTGGCGAGCACCGCGGCAGCCGTCACGGCGGCGAGTACACCCCGGCGCACGCGCCGGCGCGGCGGTACGGCGGGGGTGCGCGCCGGGGCGGCCGTCCCGTCCTCCGCGACGCTTCCCGCGGCCGGTGGCGGTTCGGGTACGGCCTGCAGTTCCGGTACGGCCTGCGGTTCCGCCTCCGGTTCCGGTTCCGGTTCCGGTTCCGGTGCCGCGGGGGCCACCGGTGCCACGGGCCCGGGGGTCGCAGGACCGGGTGCCCCAGGACCGGGCGCGGGCGCCTGCCGGTTCCCCCGCGTCGCGTGGGCGATGACCCACAGCCGGTAGAGCTCGGTGCGCTCCTCCGGTGTCGCCCGGCACAGTCGCGCGAGGCGCTCCAGCGGGTCGTACTCCACCGGCATCACGTCGCCGTTGCAGTAGCGGTGCAGGGCCGACGTGCTCACGTGCAGCCGTTTCGCCAGTGCGCCGTAACTGAGCCCCGACCGGCTCTTCAGCTCCTTGAGCAGCCGCCCGACCTCCTCCGCCGCCGTCAAATCCCCGGTCCCCTCTGGCACTGGTCCTCCACCCGCTCGTGCACTCCTCGGTGATCGCGCCCCCGGCTCCGGCCGTCGCCGACCGCCGGGCCACCGGGGCGCCGGCTGACGTGGGCTCCGGCAGACAAGCACGCTGCAGACCGCCCCGCGGTTCCCCCGGGGAGGCCGGCGGCACCGGCCGCGCCCTCCCGGCGTCCCGCGGGATCGTCCCGCGAGCGCGTCCCAGGAGGGTTACATCTTCCCAGGTCACAGGGGGTGGAAGCGTCCCAGCGTCCCTGATCGGCGGCCCGCCGTTGCGGCGGGGATGAACCGGCGCACAAGCTGCCGACGAACACCGAGAGGGAGCGACTGTGAGCACTGTTCGGGCGGCCCGGGCCGCGATACGCACCAACGACCGTTTCCACCGCGGCGCGGTGGCACTGGCCATGGGCGGGGTCCTGCTGATGTCCGCGGCCTGCGGCGACGGCCAGGGCGGGGGCGACGGCGCTCACGCCGCCGCCTCCGGTACCCCGGGCGGGGCGGCCGCCGCGGCGACGCCGAAGACGTCGACCGCGGTGCTGGACGTCGAGCCGAAGGACGGGGCCCAGGGAGTCGCACCGACCGCCCTCCGGGTGTCCGTCTCCCACGGCAAGCTCACCACCGTCGACGTGACCGACAAGGAGGGCAAGCCCGTCCCGGGCTCGATCACCCCGGACGGCACCGACTGGAAGCCCGCCGCCGCGCTCGCCCCCGGCACGGCGTACACGGTGAACGCCCAGGCGAAGGACGCCGACGGTCTGCTCTCCGCGGCCACCAGCGCCTTCACCACCGTCCCGCCCGGCAAGCAGGTGTCCACCAACGACAACATCGCCGACGGCCAGACCTACGGCGTGGGCATGATCGTCAAGGTGGACTTCAGCACGAAGGTCGTGAACAAGGACGCCGTCGCCAAGGCCATCACCTTCGAGACCGACAACGGCACCGAGGTGAAGGGCCACTGGTTCGGCGACGACCGGATCGACTTCCGTCCGGCGGACTACTGGAAGCCGGGGACCAAGGTCACCATCCACTACCGGCTGAAGAACGTCGAGGTCGCCCCCGGCGTCTGGGGCGACGTCGACAAGGACGAGCCGTTCACCATCGGCCGCTCCCAGATCTCCACCGCGGACGCCGCCACGCACCAGATGACGATCGTGCGGGACGGCAAGTCCACCACGGTGCCCGCCACCCTCGGCGACGACAAGCACGCGTCGTGGGGCGGCACCATGGTGATCATGTCCAAGGAGAAGGTCACCCACATGAACTCCCAGACGGTGGGCCTCGGCAACGAGTACGACATCCCCGCCGTCCCGCACGCGATGCGGCTGACGAGGAGCGGCACCTACCTCCACGGCAACTACTGGTACAAGGGCGACCCGTTCGGCAAGGCCAACACCAGCCACGGCTGCGTCGCGCTCAAGGACGTGGAGGGCGGCAGCGACACCTCCCCCGCGGGGTCGTTCTTCAACAGCTCGATGATCGGCGACGTCGTCACGGTCGTGAACACCAAGGAGAAGACCGTCTCGCCCGACAACGGCCTCGGCGGCTGGAACCTCACCTGGGCCAACTGGTAGCACCCGCGGCCCGCGGAGGAACCCGCCGCCGGACGGCCTCCGTTGTCGCGCGACCTCCGTTGTCGCGCGGCCGCCGTCGTCGCCGGACAGCCTACGTCGCCGTGGACGCACTGCTCGGGCCCGGTCAGTTGCGGTCGCCGAGCAGTCTGTCGACCAGGAGTTCGGGGTAGCCGTGGTCCGGCGGGTCGATGCCGAAGATCGCCCGGACGTAGAACGGCGCGATGAGCTGGTCGAGGATCTGCTCCAGGGGCGGTGGGTCCTCGCCGCGGGCCGTGGCCCGTTCGCGGATCTGCTCGATGGAGCGCATCCGGCGCCGGAAGTGCTGCGCGCGCTCGTCCTGGGCCTGGGTGCTGTTCGGCATGGACAGCACGACGGCGCGCACGAGGGCGCGTCCCTGGGGTGTGCGGATGCTCGCGACGCTGGCCTGGGCCCAGGCGAGGAGGTCGCCGCGCAGGCTGCCGGTGTCGTTCAGGGGTGAGTCGCGTTCGAGCCGGGTGGTCACCATGTCGGCCAGGAGGGCGTCGAGGCTGCCCCAGCGCCGGTAGACGCTGGTGTGGTTGACGCCGGCGCGTTGTGCGATCGCGGGGATGTTGAGGTCCTCGCCGTCGGGGTCGGAGAGCAGGTCGATGACCGCCTGGTGGACGGCTTCGCGGACCTGTTCGGGGCTCCTGCGCACTCGTGCGGGCGCTTGCTTGTCGGTCATGCCTCCATCGTAAGCACAGATATTTGCTTCTGGGGATCCGGGGGGCTACTGTTCCCATCGCAAGCACAGATCTGTGCTTGCGGGTGAAGGGGAGTGTGTGATGAAGCAGCTGCTGTTCCCGAACAACATCCAGTTCTGGTACGAGACCCTGCGCTCGATGAGCCACATCGCCTACGGCGGCGCGGACTTCGGCGAGGTCGTCTCCACCGCCGAGCGGATCACCGAGGGCGACTACGGAAGCTGGTACACCGAGTGGCTGGCCACCGCCGACCGGGTCTCCCGCGACGCCGGGAAGGCACTGGCGGCCGGTCACACGGTCAGCGCCCGGGACGCCTTCCTGCGGGCCTCGAACTACTACCGCTCGGCCGAGTTCTTCCTCCACGGCCACCCCTGCGACCCCCGCCACGACCACGCCTACGAGCGCAGCGTGGCCTGCTTCCGGTCGGCGGCCGCCCTGTTCACCCCGATCATCGAGCCGGTCGAGATCCCGTACGAGGACACCACCCTGCCCGGCTACCTCTACCGCGCCGACGACTGCGGCACGCCGCGCCCGACGCTCATCATGCACAACGGCTTCGACGGCACCGCCGAGGAACTGCACTTCTTCGGCGCGTTGGCCGGCGTCGAGCGCGGCTACACCGTGCTGGTCTTCGACGGCCCCGGCATGCCCGGGCCGCGCCACCGCGAGGGCCTGGTGTTCCGTCCCGACTGGGAGAACGTCATCACCCCCGTCGTGGACTTCGCCCAGACCCTCGCCGAGGTCGACGACGACCGCATCGCGCTGCTGGGGATCAGCATGGGCGGCGTCCTCGCCCCCCGGGCCGCGGCGTTCGAGCACCGCCTGGCCGCGCTGGTCGCCGTCGACGGCCTCTACGACCTCGGCCAGACCTCCGTGCGCAACATCCCCGGCACCCGCGAGGACGCCGAGCGGCTCCTGCGCGCCCCGTCCGCCCCCGAACTCGACGCCGCCCTCGACCAGATCATGACCAAGGACCCGATCGCCCGCTGGGCGATCAACCACGGTATGTACGTCATGGGCGTCGACACCCCGCGGGCCTTCAACGCCTCCTACCTCGACTACAGCCTCGCCGGCGGCATCGCCGAACAGATCCGCTGCCCCACCCTGGTCTGCGATGCCGAGGACGACATGTTCTTCAAGGGCCAGCCCGAGCAGCTCTACGACCACCTCACCTGCCCCAAGGACCTGATGGTGTTCACCGCCGAGGAAGGCGCCGGCGCCCACTGCCACCCCGGCGCCATGCGCCTGACCCAGGCCCGCATCTACGACTGGCTCGACGACACCCTCAACACCAACGCCTGAGAAGCAGGCGGTGACCGACGGCGGCACCGGGCCCGGGTGCCGCCGTCCGCCGGCGGCGCCCGGGCGTCACCCGGCGCCCTCCCGAACGCCCCGGCGACAGCGATGGCGGCGGCGGTGCCGGAACAGCGCCGACGACGGGTCGGGCGCCGGGTCAGGCGGAGGGTCAGGCGGAGGGTCAGGCGGAAGGTCAGGCGAGGGGTCAGGCGCCGGTCAGGGCCGTCGGCGCGTCGTCCGTCTCCCGCAGGGACGCCGACAGGGCGCGGGCCTCGTGTTCGGTCATCCGGGGGGTGTCGTACGGCAGGGCGTTGACCCACCGCTGGGTCAGCCGGGCGATCCGCTCGCCGTAGCGCTCGGCGGTGATGAGGTCGCCGCGCGAGCCGGCCCGCTCCGGCCCCTGGTCGGCGTGGCTCTGGCTCATCAGGCCGAGCCACGAGCCCAGCCGGTTCACGTCGTCGCGCGAGCCGCCGCTCCAGTTGTTGCCGGGCATGTCGCCGACGCCGATCCACTGCATGCCCAACTGCGCGGCGAACACCGCCAGTTGCTCCAGGACGGCCAGCTTGTCACCGCTCTGCGAGGCGGACATCGTGAAGCCGCCGGCCAGCTTGTCCTTCCACGCCTGCGTGACGAACGGCGTGAACGCCGCCTCCATGAACGCCTTGAACACCGCCGACACGCTGCCCATCAGCGTCGGACAGCCGAGGACGATCGCGTCGGAGCGCTCCAGCAGCGCCATCACCCCGGCGTCGTGCCAGCGGCCCGCGACGACGTCCTCGGCCCGCACCTCGACCAGGTGCACGTCGGCGCCGGGCACCCGCCGCGCCCCGTCGGCGAGGTGCTCGGCCAGGACCTGGGTGTGTCCGTGCACCGAGTGGTAGACCACCGTCACGGTGACCGTCGGCACATCCTGCTCGCGGTCGACGTCCTTGACTGCCATGACTCTTCACTACTTCCGATCGTGGGAAAGTCCTGCTCGCAGGCCCTGCTCGTCGGCCTGCCCACCCATCACAGCCCGTGCGCGCCACGCCATCAACGCCGAACTCCGGCATGCAGCGATCGGCGACACCGATCGATCGCGCTAGCCTGCTCCCGTGGACCGGATCGAACTGGAAGCATTCGTCGCCGTCGCCGAGGAACTCCACTTCGGCCGCGCCGCCGTGCGCCTGCACCGAGGACAGCCCACCGTCAGCGACGCCGTCAGACGGCTGGAGAGCAGCCTGGGCGGACGGCTGTTCCACCGCACCAGCCGCCGGGTCTCACTCACCGACCTCGGCGAAGCGCTCCTGCCCGACGCCCGCGCCACCCTCGCCCAGCTGCGCCGCTTCCAGCAGCGCGGACGCGCCCTGGCCGCCGGCGACCGGGCCCGCACCACCCTCGTCGTCGCCCATGCCGAGTACACCGGTCACCAGCTGCTGTTGCGCTGCCTGCCGCAACTGCGCGAGCGCTTCCCCGATGTGACGATCGTGCCGGAGTCGATGCCGACCACCGCCCAGCTCACCGCCCTGCGGGCGGAGACGATCGGGCTCGGCATCGGCTGGGCGACCGGTGACGTCACCGGCGTCCGCGCGAGGGTGCTGTCCACCGAGCGGTTCGTGGCGCTCGTGCCCGCGGACCACCCCCTCGCCGGGCGCACCGGGCTGAGCACGTCCGACCTGTCCACCACCGACCTGCTCACCTGGCCCCACCAGATCAACAGCGGCCTCTGCGACCGCCTGCTGTCCGCCTTCCGGATCGGCGGTGCCGATCTGCGCATCATCAGGACCGCCGACAGCGTGCACGCCATCGCCGCGCACGTCGCCGCGGGAGCGGGCATCGGCATCACCGTCGAGTCCGCGCTCGACCACCGGCCACCCGGCCTGCGGGTCATCCCCCTCGCCGGCCCGTCGACCACCGTCGACCAGGTCGTCCTCACGCCCGCCGAGCCGTCGGACACCGCCACGGCCCTGCGCGACCTGCTGCTGCAGGCCTCGACGGAGGTCCCGTCCGCCGGCGCAGGTGCCGGCGCCGTGGCCGGCGACAGCGACAGCGATGGCGGCGGCGGTGCCGGCGGTGGCCTCGTGGACGAACGGTCCGGGTGCCGCACGCCTGGTCACGGATGATCACCTGCCCTACGCTGGGGGCCCTTGATCGAATCGAGGGGGATGACGTGTCTCAGGTGACGCAGGGCGTGGCGCCGGCCGGGCCGCCGACGGCGGGCGGGGGCGACTGGTAGAACCCCGCCCGCCGTGGGCGTGGGGTCAGGGTGACGGGAGGGCGGCGGCCACGCAGTCGAGGACGCGCGCCAGCCCGTACCGGAACTGGTCGTCCCGGCTCAGGCGCGGCTGGCGCGCCTCCAGTGCGATCTTGCTGAAGATCGGGTACTCCCCGCTCTCCAGCAGCTGCTGGATGTACGGGTGGCTGCGTGCCGCCCACTCGGACTCGCTGAGGCCGCTGCGGCGGAGCTCCTCGGCCTGGCTGACCTCGTCGCGGACGGCGCCCTCGACGTAGCCGTTCAGCACAGCCATCAGGCCGAGGTTCTCGTCGATGGGCAGGTGGGCGTCGAGCACGCCCACCACCCGTTCGATCAGGAGCAGTTGGTGGGGGCCGAGACCGGGGAGCGACCGGTTCACGGTGGCGATCCACGGGTGCCGGAGCCACATGGCCCGCAGTCCGTCGGCGTAGCGTGTCAGATCCGCCCGCCAGTCGCCGGAGGGCATGCCCTCGACGTCGATCTCGCCCATCAGCCGGTCGGCCATGAGCTGGATCAGGTCGTCCCGGCTCGGGACGTAACGGTAGAGCGACATCGCGCCCGCGCCGATCTCGGTGGCGATCCGCCGCATCGTGGCGGCCTCCAGCCCCTCGGTGTCGGCGATCCGGACCGCGGCCTCGGTGATCTGCGCACGGCTGTAGGTCGGTTTCGGTCCGCGGGCCGGGCGCTCGGGCCGCATCCAGATGTTCGTGTACTCGGCGTCGGTCACCGCTGCACCCCCTGCTTGCGTACACAGTACCCAGTGGCCGCTCCCCGTGCTAGCGTGGTCGCCATGGCCGCGTACAGCGTACTCAGTCGAGATGTCGTGGTGGTTCCGGTCGCAGCCGCCCGGGGGCTGCACGGTCCTGCTCCGCAGACTGCCGGTGCCCCTGCCCCTGCCCGTGCGCACGGGCGCAGGGGGCGGTGATGGCCGGGCCCGGCGGACCGGACCATCGGCCGCCGCCGGTCGGCGAGGACGACCGCGACCAGGCGGTCGAGCGGCTGCACGAGGCGTACGGCGAAGGGCGGCTCTCGGACGAGGAGCTGGACGAACGCCTCCACGAGGTGCTGACCGCCACGACGGGCGCCGAGCTCCGGTCGGCCCTGGCCTTGCTTCCGGAGGAGCGCGCGGGTGCGGCGTCCACGATCGCCGCCGTCAGCGGTCGGATCCGCCGACGCGGCGCATGGCGGGTGCCCCGGACCCTCACGGTCGCGTCCGCCCTCGGCAGCGTGCACCTGGACCTCTCCCGGGCGGTCATCGACCACCCGGTGGTCGACATCGAGCTGCAACTCGGCACCGGCAACGCCAGGATCACCGTCCCGCGCGACGCGGTCGTCGACATCGAGGGTCTGCAGACCGGCTGGCGGCAAGCGCTCCACAAGGCCCGGCGGCGCGCCCGCCCCGGCGGACCGAGGATCCGGATCTCGGGGTTCACGGGGCTCGGGCGCTTGACCATCCGTCATGCGTGGCGCTGAAGCGCCCGTCGGTCGCGCCGTCCTGTCCCTCAGCCGGTGTGCGCCGCCTCCGCGGGCGGGCGGGGCGCGCCGTGGAACACCTGCCGTACGTGCCACTGCCGGTGCCGGGCCGCGACCGGCGGGTTCCCGGGCTGCGGCCCGATGACGGGGCGTCCGGAGAGCGCGAGCACGTGCCGGCGGCTGGCCTCGCTGCGGCCGACGAAGCGCTGGGACACCAGGATGCGGTGGTCCTCCCCCAGGCCGAGGACGCCCCTGTCGAAGAGCTTGTGGTGCAGCGAGCACAGGCACAGGCCGTTGTCGACCTCGTCCGGCCCGTCGTGCGACCACCAGCGGACGTGCGCCGCCTCCAGCCCGACCGTGATCGCGCCGAGGGCCCCGTCGTAACCGCAGAACGCGCAGCGGAACTCGTAGGCGGTGAGCACGAGTTCACGCATCCGCCGGTCCCGCTGCCGCCGGGCCGCGGGGTCGGCTGCGCCGGGGTCGGCTGCGCCGGGGTCGGCTGCGCCCACGAAGCCGGTCCCGGCCCGCTCCAGGTCGAGGCCGACGGCCTCGCAGAGGTCGGCGTGCAGGGACAGCGGGAAGTGGGCGTCCAGCACCACCCTGGCCATCCGGCCCAGCAGGGACGGCTCCTCGGCGAGCGCGGCCCGCAGCCCCGGCGCCAGCCTGCCGGTGGCGCCGCTCGCGCGGAGGACGCCGACGCCGCTCCCGGGGCTTCCCGGGCCCCGGTCGGTCCGGACCTCCCAGACACCGTCGCTGACGAGGTGGTGGAACGGGTAGGCGGGCGTCGTCGGATGCGACGGCCCGTACTCGGCGAGCAGCCGCTTCAGCTCACCCTCGACCGCGCTGAAGCGCAGCTCGCCGTCGGCGTCCTGCTGGTGGCTGCCGAGGGCGTAGAGCAGCAGCAGCGGCTTGTGCGGAGCGCGGACGCCGTTGTTCGTCCAGCGCCGCAGCCCCGCCGCGCGGTCGAGCCAGTCGGTGCTCACCGGACCGTCACCGTGTAGGTGTCGTGCACGACCCGCTTCCGGTCCTCGTCGCCGAGGGCCGGGCGGTGGCAGAGTCCGCGGTAGCAGTCGAGGAGCGTGACGGCGGTGGTCCCGCGGCCCTTGGCCTCGAAGGTGTAGTAGCGGGTGCCGCCGGCGCCGTCCGCGGTCCTCGCCTCCTCGGGGAGGTCGACGCGCTCGTCGACCTCGACCGCCACGGCGGCGTCCGGCCGAGGGGCCTCGATGCTCCAGGAGTCGCCGGCCGAGGCGTTGTCCCGGACGGCGATCGAGAACCGCTGGCCGACGGCGAGGCTCACTGCGCGTTCGTCCGCGCGCAGCACCCGGCCGCGGTCGGGCCCGTCCGACCCGCAGGCCGTCAGGGCCGCCGCCAGGACGACCGACAGCGCCACCGCCCGCAGCGGGGTCCGCCCCCGCCCTCGGGCCCGCCCCTCGGCCGCGCCGCCTGTCCGGACCGCGTGGCCGGAACCGTCCGCCATGATCCCCCCGTACCCGTGTGCTGCCCGTGCGCCGTCCGCGCGGCGGCGTCGGGGCACTCTACGGACCGGTTCGAGGCCGGATCAATCCGCCCGGCCTCCGGTACGGCTTCCCGTCAGGCCTCCGGTACGGCAGGGACGCTCGTTCAGCGGGACGGGAACGACGACAGTCCGTGCTCCCACGCGTCGGCGGCCTGCAGCAACTCGTCGTTGCTGCAGGCAACTTCGACGGCGTACTGGTAGATATCCGGAGCGTCGTCGGCGTCCCACCGCTGCCACGGCGGTGCCGCCTCCAGGGACAGGTGGACGCGCACCAGCGACCGGCCGTCGAGGCTGCCGGCCAGGCTGAAGGCCAGGTTCGGCTCCAGGAACGACAGGCTCGGCGACAGGTCGCCCTCCTCGTCGGGCTCGGCCACGGCCACCCTGCCCGCGGCGACCGCGCGCAGCCAGGACGACAGTTCGCGGCCTTCGGAGGTCAGCAGGGCCGGATCCTGGAACGACCATCCGCCGGCGGGGGTCGTCACCCTGCCCTCGACGACGAGCCAGTTGTCGTCGTACGGGTCGCCGCTCGTCGCGGGGAACTGGTAGCGCAGCGGGCGCAGTTCGACGCTGGTTCCATGACGTGCCAGGAGCATCGTCACAGCATGCCACGAGCCGGTAGATTGCCCCCGGCCACCCGGCCACCCGAACCTCAGGGCCGGACACCCGGACACCCCGACAAGGAGACGACGGCGTTGGGCACGAAGGCGGTTGCGATCCTCTCCCTCGGCGGCACCATCGCGATGACCGCCGATCCGGCCACCGGCGGCGTCGTGCCGGCCCTGTCCGCCCACGACCTCCTCGCCGCCGTCCCCGCCCTGCAGAGCCTCGACGTCGAGCTGCGGGTCCACGACTTCCGGCGCCTGCCCAGCGCCTCCCTCGGCTTCGACGACCTGAGCGCGCTCGCGGACGCCCTGGCCGACGCCTTCCGGTCAGGCTGCGACGGCGCGGTGGTCACCCAGGGCACCGACACCATCGAGGAGACCGCCTACCTGCTGGACCTGCTGCACCCGGGCGAGCAGCCGATCGTGGTCACCGGCGCGATGCGCAACCCCACCCTGCCCGGCGCGGACGGCCCGGCGAACATCCACGCGGCCGTCATCGCCGCCGCGGCGCCCGAGCTGCGCGGCGCCGGCGCGGTGGTCGTCCTCGGCGACGAGATCCACGCCGCCCGCACCGTCCGCAAGTCCCACACCACCAGCCCCGCCGCGTTCACCTCCCCGGCGACCGGGCCCCTCGGCCGCCTCTACGAGGGGCGCGTCCACCTCCACGGCCCGCTCGCCGCGCGTACGACCTTCGCCGGCCCGATGATCCGGCCCGCGGCCCGCGTCGGCCTGTACACCGCGACGCTCGGCGACGACGGCGCCCTCCTCGCCGCGATGGCCGAGGCGTGCGACGGGCTCGTCGTCGCCGCGTTCGGAGTCGGCCACGTCCCCGAGGACTTCGTGGCCGTCCTGGAGCGGGCCGCGGCCCGGATCCCGGTCGTCCTCGCCAGCCGCATCGGCAACGGGCCGGTCCTGGAGGGGACGTACGGCTTCCCCGGCTCGGAGAAGGACCTGCTGGCCCGCGGACTGATCCGGGGCGGCCACCTCGACGCCTACAAGGCCCGCCTGCTCCTGCACGTCCTGCTCGGCCAGGGCCGGAACCGCGACGAGACCGCCGCCGCCTTCGCCCTGGCCGCGCACTGACCCCGGCAGCGGGCTGCGCCACGTGCGCCGCCTCCGCCTCGTACGCCGCCTCCGCCGCTGACGCCCCGGGGAGTCAGTCGTGCTCCGCCGAGCCGGTGAGCCGGAGCTTGCGCTGGGCCCGCTGGTAGAACGTGGTGCGGCCGAGCCGTACGACGCGTGCGGCCGCGGGCAGCATGGTCACCGCGACGTGGTCGCCCGGTACGACACGGCCGACCAGGAGGCCGTCGGCCTCGACGGCGAGGTCGCCGCTGTGCGGCAGGACCTCCAGGTCGAGCCGCTCGCCGCTGGAGAGGAACACCGAGCGGTTGAACGCGGCGTGCGGAGCGACGGGTGTGATCAGCAGCCCCTCCGCGTTGGGGGAGACGATCGGGCCACCGGCGGAGAAGCTGTACGCGGTCGAGCCGGTCGGCGTGGCGGCGACGACCGCGTCGGCGGTGTAGTCCACGAAGGGCTCGCCCTGGACCCGCACGGCGACCGCCGCGGACCTGTGGCCCGGGCTGCGCAGCAGCACGACGTCATTGAGCGCTGTCTCCCGGGTGGTCCCGAAGCTGGCGTGGACGCCGGAACGGACTTCCACGGTGAACCGCTGGGCGTCGATGGCGTCCAGTGCGGCGGGCAGTTCCGGTATGTCGACCTCGGCGAGGAAGCCCAGGCGTCCGACGTTGACGCCCAGGACCGGCGCGTGGCCCCCGGTCGCGAGCCGCATGGCGCGCAGCATGGTGCCGTCCCCGCCGAGGCTGATCAGCAGGTCGGCGCTCGTGGCCAGCTCCTCGGTCCCGACCGGAATGGCCTCGCAGCCGATCCTGGCCACCTCCGCCGCCAGCCCCAGCACCTTCGTCCCCCGGGCCCGGCTCCAATGGACCACGGCCTCGACGGTGGGCGCGCAGGTGCGCTCGGGGTGGAGGACCAGCCCCACCGTGCCGATGAATCCCATCCGGGGCACCTCGATGTCGGCCGGGAGCGTTGCTCCCTCCAGTCATGCACAGCCGGTCGCCACCTTCAAGGGCACGCGGGCCCGTGCGACCGGCTCAGTGGTGGGGTACGACGGCGACGGGGCCGTGGGCGTGGTGGAGCACGGACTGGGCCACCGGGCCCAGCCGGGGCCCGGCCATCGGGTGCCTGGGGGAGCGCCGGCCGAGGACCACCAGCGAGGCGGTGCGGGACGCCTCCACGAGCATTCTGCTCGCGCTCCAGGCGCACACCTCCGCCTCGGTACGGACGTCGGGGAACTCGTCCTGCCAGCGCTCCAGGGTGTCCTGCAGCCGGGCCCGTTCGGCGGCAGCCAGGGACTGCCCGATGTGCCACCGGTCCACCGGTGCCTCCGTGGCGGACGGGCCGCGGAAGGTGTCCCGGCTCTCCATCACCCGCAGGGCGGCGCCGGTGTCGGCGGCGTGCCGGAAGGCGAAGGCGAGCACCGGGTCGCACGGCCGGTCGCCCTCGACGCCCACGACGACGGGTCCGGGCGCCGCGGCCCGCCCGTCCGCCTCGGCTCCGCCGTCCGATCCGGCGCGGACCAGCACCACCGGGCAGTCCGCGCGGGCGGCGGCGCGCAGGCTGACGGAGCCGATCAGGAGGTCGGCGAAGCCGCCCTTCCCGCGCGAGCCCAGCACCAGCACCGGGGCCCGGCGGGCGGTGGCGGTCAGCGCGTACGCCGGGTTCCCGGGGACGATCTCGCAGGAGACGGCCAGCCCGGGCAGCTCGGCCGCGATGCGGTCCCGGATCGCGGCCACCGGGACCGGCAGCGTGCCGTCGCCGCCGAGGTCGCGGTCGAGCGCGTCCACCTCGCCGCCGGCGACCAGGACCATCCGCAGCGCGCGCCCGTTCCGCCGGGCCTCGCGGGCGGCCCACTCGGCCGCCGCCGCACTCTCGGTCGAGCCGTCGATCCCCACCACCACGCCGTGCGACATCGCTGAGACCTCCCTGGTCGGCGGAGGGCCGCGGCACTCGTGGGCGCGGTCCCGTCCGGCGACCAGACTCCCGCCGGGCCGACGGTCGGGCACAGGGGCCGAGCAGCCCCACCTGGGTACCGAAGGTCCCGGGGCCGGACGGCCGTCTGCGAGAATCAGCCGCGGCTTCGGCAGTGAGGCTTCGGCAGCGCGGCTTCGGCAGTGGGGCTTTGGCGACGAGGAGGGCCCGTGGGCGGCGAGACGGTGCGGTCACGAATGCCGCAGCTGCGGTTGGACGAGCTGCTGGAGGAGCTCCAGGCGCGGATCGACGCGGCCCGGGGCACCCGGGACCGGGTGCACAGCCTGCTGGAGGCGGTGCTGTCGGTCGGCCGGGAGCTGGACCTGACGCAGGTGCTGCGGCGGATCGTGGAGGCTGCCGCCGTCCTGGTGGACGCCCGTTACGCGGCGCTCGGGGTGATCGGGCCGGACGGGGAGACGCTGTCGCAGTTCCTCACGGTGGGCCTGTCCGAGGAGGAGATCGCCCGGATCGGCCCGTACCCGACCGGCCGTGGCCTGCTCGGGGAGCTGATCCACCGCCCGGCGCCGCTGCTGCTGGCCGATCTCTCCGAGCATCCGTCGTCGGTGGGCTGCCCGGCGCACCACCCGGTGATGCGGACCTTCCTGGGCGTGCCGGTGCGCGTGCGCGAGGAGGTCTTCGGCAACCTCTACCTCACCGACAAGCAGGGCGGCGAGGAGTTCGACGCCGACGACGAGGCGGTGATCTCCACCCTGGCCGTGGCCGCCGGGGTGGCGATCGACAACGCCCGCCTGTACGAGGAGGCCCAGCGCCAGCAGCGCTGGCTGAGCGCGAGCGCCGAGATCACGCGCGCCCTGCTGTCCGGCGGTTCCCGGTCCGAGGTGTTCGAGCTGATCGCCCAGCGGGCGAGGGAGATCACCGGCGCGGAGCTGGCCGACGTCTCGGTGCCGACGGCCGGGACCGGAGCGCTCCGCGTGGAGCTGGCGCTCGGCGGCGACGCGGCCGGCCGGGAGGGCCTGGTGGTACCGCTGGAGGGGTCGCTGTCGGGGACGGCCTTCGCCTCGGGGGTGTCGGTGACGACGGTGGATCTGGCCGGTGATCCCCGGCTGTTCGCCGAGCCGCGCCGTTTCGCCGGGCTCGGACCGGCGGTCGCGGTGCCGCTGGGCCGGGCGGAGGGGCAGATCGACGGCGTGCTGCTGCTGGCCAGGGAAGCCGGCCGACCCGAGTTCACCGACGGCGAGACCGGCCCGCTGCTGGGCTTCGCCGACCAGGCCGCGCTCGCCCTGGAGCTGGCGGAACGCCGCCGGGACGTCGAGCAGCTGGCGATGCTGGAGGACCGTGACCGGATCGCCCGGGACCTGCACGACCTGGCCATCCAGCGGCTGTTCGCGACGGGGATGACGCTGCAGAGCGCGGCCCGGGTCATCGACCATCCCGGTGCATCGGACCGGGTGCTGCGTGCGGTGGGGGACCTGGACGAGACCATCAAGATCATCAGGTCGACGATCTTCGGCCTGCGGGCGCGGGAGGAGAAGGGCGGCCAGGGCCTGCGGTCGCGCGTGGTGCGGGTGGCCGAGGAGGCGCAGGCGGCGCTGGGCTTCCCGCCCAGGCTGAGCATGGAGGGCCTGCTGGACACGGACGTGCCCGCGGAGGTGGCCGACCACGTGGTGGCGGTTCTGGGGGAGGCGCTGAGCAACGCGGCCCGGCACGCGCGGGCGGGGCGGATCGAGGTGGTGCTGCAGGCGACCGGGGCGCGGGTGGTGCTCACGGTGCAGGACGACGGGGTGGGCATTCCGGAACAGGGGCGGCGCAGCGGACTGCGCAACCTCGCCGAACGCGCCGAAGCCCTGGGGGGCGTCTTCGAGCTGGCCGCCCCGGCGGCCGGCGGGACCAGGTTGTCCTGGTCGGTGCCGCTGGCACACTGATCCGGCCCTGCGGCGGCGCGTCCGTCGTGCCGTCCGAGGGCCGGAGGCCGGTGGTTCGGCCGTCGTCGGTTCCGCCGGCGTCGAGTCCGTCGGCGTCGGACCGGCCAGCGGTGGCCCGGCCGGCGTCGGTCCGATCGGCGATCCGACCGACGTCGGTCCGATCAGCGTTGGACCAGGCGGTTCGGCGGGAACAGGCGGCCGCTCACCAGCTCCGGGAGGATGCGGACGGTGACCGTGCCGGCCGGCCCGGTCGCCGCTCCCTCGGGGGTGACGTCGGCGCGGCCGAGGACGGTCACGCTCCAGCCGGTGCCGTCCGCCGCGTCGAGCTCCCCGGCCTCGAAGGCCACCAGCGCGCCCGCGACCGCTCGGGCCAGCTCGGACCCGGCGGCGGTGCTCAGCAGCACGCTCCCGTCGGCCCCGAGCCGGTACCGGGCGGGTTGGACGGCGGGGAGGGCACCGAGGGTGTAGACGACCCGGCCGACCGAGAGGCCGGCGAGGAGCCGTCGGCACTCTCGCCCGTCCAGCGGGGTGGTGTCAGGTGTCATGGCATCGATGGTGTCGCCGCGGTGGGCGCCGGGGGAGGGGTCGTTGGTCCTCGGAGGGGATGCCGACCGGATCTGATCGGTGGGGTCGGTGCCCCGAGGCGGTCGGTGAGGCAGCGGGTTCAGCGGTCGGTTCAGCGGCCGGTACGAGCCGCGGGCTGCCCGTGGGTGCCGAGGGCCTGGGTGGCGATCAGGGCGGCCTGGACGCGCCGTTCCACGCCGAGCTTGGCCAGCAGGCGGGAGATGTGGTTCTTGACCGTCTTCTCGGCGAGGAAGAGCCGCTGACCGATCTGGCGGTTGGTGAGCCCCTCACCGACCAGGGCGAGCACTTCCCGCTCCCGTTCGGTGAGCTGGGGCAGGCCGGAACTCTGCTCGGTGACGGCGTCGCCGCGCAGGCGGGCCATCAGCCGGGTGGCGGCGCCGGGGTCGAGCATCGACTGGCCGGAGGCGACGGTGCGAACGGCGGAGACCAGGTCGGTGCCGCTGATCTGCTTGAGGACGTATCCGGCGGCTCCGGCCATGATGGCGTCCAGGAGCGCCTCCTCGTCGTCGAACGAGGTGAGGATCAGACAGGCCAGCCCGGGCATGCGGGAGCGCAGTTCGCGACAGACCGTCACGCCGTCGCCGTCCGGCAGCCGCATGTCGAGAATGGCGACGTCGGGGCGCAGCGCGGGGACCCGGGCGAGCGCCTGCTCGACCGTGGCGGCCTCGCCGATCACCCGGAGGTCCGGCTCGGCGTCCAGCAGGTCGTGCACGCCCCGGCGGACCACCTCGTGGTCGTCCAGCAGGAACACCTTCACCGAGCCGCTCGCTCCAGCCGCCGGACTCTCCGTCATCGCCGCTCCAACCCCGTTGGCCCGCCCCGCTGGCGGACCGCGTGACTCTCCGTGGAGTCTGACGCGACCGGGGGCGGTTCCGATAGGGCCCTCCGGCCCTGTTCCGCCCCACGGTGGCCGGGTGTCGGGACCGGGTGTCGGGACCGGGTGCCACGGCCGGGTGCCGTGGCCGGTGTCGCGGACGGAACGGCCGGACCGGTCAGCCGTGCTCGCCGCCGCGGGGCGCGCGGCCGCTCCAGACGGGCTCCGACCGGGCCCAGCCCAGGGCCCACGCCCGGTCGGCCCGACGGTCGAGGACGCTCAGCCTCGTGCAGAGCACGGCGGAGGCGAGGACGCAGAGCAGGCCGAAGAGGAGCAGGCCCAGGCACAGGGCGTCGGCCACGAGGTCGGCGGTGCTCGACGGTGCGGTGGCGGGACGGCCGGTGCCGTCGACCCAGATCCCGACGGTGCTGCCGGGCCCGGCGGTCCGGGGGACGTCGATGCTGCCGGTGTTGGACCGGGTGCCCGGGTAGGTCCAGGCCGCGTCGGCGCGGTACACGGCCTTCCCGCCGACGACGGTGGCCTCCGCCCTCCGGACGGAGCCCTGCACCAGGGCGTCGACGCGGTGCAGACCGGCGGCCGTGGCCGCGGCCTGCCGCTGGCCGGCGGCGAAGTGGGTGACGGCGGCTCCGGCCCCGAGGAGTGCCGCGAGCGCGATCCCGAGGGCGGTGAGCACCACCGCCCGGCTCCGGGCCCGGTCGAGAGCGCGGCTGAGCGGATTGCGCTCCCGGCCGAGGGCCCGGCGCAGGTGGCCGTACGGCGGTGCCGCCGGGCTGTCGGGCCGGGCCGGGCGGTGGGTGCTGGACACGGCGGTGCTCCTTGTCGCTGTTCAGGGGGCGATGGCGGGGCCGTGCACGGCTCAGGGGTGGGGGACGACGACGACCGGGGCGGCGCAGTGGTGCAGGACGGCGTGCGCCACCGGGCCGAGGCGCGGCCCGAGGCGGTGGCGGTGCTCCCGCCGCCCGACGACGACGAGGTCCGCACGGGTCGAGGCCGCCTCCAGCAGGGCCCGGGCTCCGCCACCGAGGCGGACGTCCTCGACGATGTCGAGCCCGGGGTGCTCCGCCCTCAGGGCGGTGACGACCGGGGAGATCAGGGCCGCTTCGGTGGCCTCCTGCTCCGTCAGGTCCACCAGGGGCGGCATCAGGCCCCCGTACGCCCAGACGGGCGCCGGGTCCCACCCGTGCACGACGCGCAGCCGGCAGCCGCGCAGCTGCGCCTCGGCCACGGCGAACTCGACGACGGTGTCGTCGGTTCGACGGCCGTCGAGCCCGACCACCACCTCCCGTCCCGCCCCGGCCCCCGTCCCGCCCCCAGTCCCAGCGGGCCGGTCGGCGGGCGCCTGTCCGAGGCGCACCAGCACGGTCGGGACGGTCGCGGCCGCTGCCACCGCGAGCCCCACCGAACCCACGAGGAGGCCGGCGAAGCCGCCGAGCCCGCGGGAGCCGAGCACCAGCAGCTCCTGCCCCTTCGCCGCGGCGAGCAGTCCGTCGACGGGATCCTCCGCGACCACCGCGACCTCCACCGGCAGGCCCGGGTGGTCGTGCCGGATCCGGTCGGCGATCCCACGAAGCGCGTCCGATGCCCTCTGCCGCAGGTCGCCGGGCTGCGAGACGTTCCCGTCCCCGGCGTCGAGCCACGGCCACGCGTGCAGCAGCCGCACCGCGCAGCCCCGGCGCCGGGCCTCCGCGGCCGCCCACAGAGCCGCCGCCTCGCTCTGCGGCGATCCGTCGATTCCGGTCAGGACACAGCGCGTCATGGTGGTCTCCCCCTCGTGGGATCAAGCGTCGGGCCGGGACGGCCGGCGCCCGGCGTCATCGAATCTCCCGCCCGGGCGCGCGGTGGGAGAAGGGACCGAAGGGACCGGCCGCCGGGCCGGTGGTCCCGGTCGCGGAAGCGTCGGGCCGTGTGCCGCTCGCGGTACTTCCCCGTGTCGACCGCGACGGGCCGGCGCCGGGCTCCGGTGGTCCCGGCCGGGCCCGGGACCACCGGGCGGGCAGGCCGGGACCGCGGGCACGGGGGACAGGGACCGTCGGCCCCTGGGGCGGCGCAGCCCGGCGGATCGAGGATCTTCCTCGTCGAGCGATGGGCAGGTCCGCCCGCCGTGGACTTCCACTCTGACCGAGGAGCACCCTCATGTCCGCATCCGACCACCCGGAGCGAGGGGCCGCCGACGCGGCCCCGGGGCAACGGAGAACCGACACACGCTTCGGATTGCCCGCCGCGACCGCACTGGTCGTCGGCAGCATCATCGGGACCGGGGTGTTCGCCCTGCCGTCCGCGCTCGCACCCTACGGGCCGATCGCCCTGGTGGCGTTCGTCGCCGTGACCGTCGGCGCCCTCGCCCTGGCGGTGGTGTTCGGGCGGCTGTCCGAGCGGGTGCCGGGCAGCGGCGGCCCCTACGTCTACGCCCGGGAGGCGTTCGGCGAGTTCGCCGGGTTCCTGACCGCCTGGTCCTACTGGATCACCGCCTGGGCGGGCAACGCGGCCATCGCGGTGGCCTGGGTCGGTTACGTCGAGGTGTTCGTCGACAAGGGCCACCACACCTGGGCCTCGATCACGATCGCGCTGGCCGGTCTCTGGCTGCCCGCGGCCGTCAACCTGACGGGCGTGCGGAACATCGGGGCCTTCCAGGTGGTCACCACCGTCCTGAAGTTCCTCCCGCTGGGCTTCATGGCGACCGCCGGACTGCTGTTCGTCAAGTCCGGCAACTTCGGGGCCTTCAACGCGAGCGGGGGATCGGCCCTCGGAGCCGTCTCGGCCGCCGGCGCCATCGCCCTGTTCAGCTACATCGGCCTGGAGACCGCCTCGGTCGCCGCCGGCCGGGTCCGGGACCCGGAGCGCAACGTGCCCCGGGCGACCGTCTACGGCACGCTGGCCTGCGCCGCGATCTACCTGCTCGGGACGCTGGCCGTCTTCGGCACCGTCCCGCACGGCCGACTCGTCGGCTCCACCGCGCCGTTCACCGACGCGTTCAACACCATCGCGGGCGGTACCTGGGCCGGGAACCTGGTCGCCGCCGCCGCGATCGTCTCCGGCCTCGGGGCCCTCAACGGCTGGACGCTGATCTGTGCCGAGATGCCGCTCGCGGCGGCCCGCGACGGACTGTTCCCGTCCGCCTTCGGCCGTACCCGGGGGCGTGGTGAGGTGCCCGTCTTCGGCATCCTGTCGGCCACCGTGCTCGCGTCGCTGCTCACCGTGGTCAGCTACACGCAGTTCACCCAGGTCTTCACCGAGATCGTGCTGCTCAGCGTCCTGACTGCCGTCATCCCCTACCTGGTGTCCGCGGCCGCGCAGCTGCTCTGGCTGGTGCGGCACGGTCGCGCGGAGCTCGACCGGCGGCGCCTGGGCCGGGACGCCACCGTCACCGTCCTCGCGCTGTCGTTCTCCTACTGGTCGATCCAGGGCAGCGGCTACCAGACCGTCTACTACGGCTTGTTCACCATCCTGCTCGGCATCCCGGTCTACGTCTGGCTCAAGCGGGAGCCGGGCGGGAACCTCACGGCCCCGGCGGCGCCCGCCGCCTCCGGTACGGCCCAGCCCGTGCCGGCGGCCCATACGGCCCACCCCGTCGGCCTGCCGACGCTCATCCTCCGCGCGCTGCGCCCGCGGCACCAGCACTGAGAACGAGGAGCCCCACCGATGTCCACCCTGCGTGTCGATTCCGAGGCCGGCCGCCTGCGCCAGGTCGTCCTGCACCGCCCGGGCCTCGAACTCGCCCGGCTCACCCCCCGCAACGTCGACGAGCTGTTGTTCGACGACATCCTGTGGGCCAAGCGCGCCCGCGAGGAGCACGACGCCTTCGCCCAGGTGCTGCGCGACCACGGCGTCCGCGTCCACCACTACGCCGACCTGCTCGGCGAGACCCTCGCCCTGCCGCCGGCCCGGGCGTGGCTGCTCGGACAGGTCGTCACCGAGAGTACCGTCGGCCCCGCCCTGGTCGACCCGGTCCGGGCCCTGTGCGAGGACCTGGACGGCCCGACCCTCGCCGAGTACCTGATCGGCGGCGTCCTCAAGGACGACCTGCCGCTGACACGGCCGCACAGCCTGGTCTGGAGCGCGCTGGGGGAGCAGGACTTCGCCCTGCCGCCGCTTCCCAACCACCTCTTCCCACGGGACAACTCCTGCTGGATCGGCGGGCGGTACAGCCTCAATCCGATGGCCCGCCCGGCCCGGCGCCGGGAGACCCTGCACACCGCGGCGATCTACCGCTTCCACCCGCTGTTCGCCGAGACCGCGCCCCCGCTGCTGGACGGCACCGTCCAGGCGCCGGGGAGCACCCTGGAGGGCGGGGACGTCCACGTCCTCGCCGAGGGCGTCGTGATGGTCGGGATGGGCGAGCGCACCACCCCGCAGGCCGTGGAACAACTGGCCCGGCAGCTGTTCCTGACGAACACCGCGCACCGGCTGGTCGCCGTCCGCCTGCCGGAGACCCGGGCGTTCATGCACCTGGACACCGTCCTGACCATGATCGACCGGGACGCCTTCGTCCTCTACCCCGGGCTCGCCGACCAGCTGCGCTCCTGGACCCTGACCCCCGCCCCCGAGCGCCCGGCCGGCTTCGACGTCCGCCCCGACACGGACCTCGCCACCTCACTCGCCGAGGCCCTCGGCCTGGACAAGGTGCGCTTCCTCTCGGCCGAGCAGGACATGCGCGCCGCCGAGCGCGAGCAGTGGGACGACGGGAGCAACTTCCTCGCCCTCGAACCCGGCGTCGTCGTCGGCTACGAGCGCAACACCACCACCAACACCCACCTGCGCAAGCAGGGCGTCGAGATCGTCACGATCGCCGGATCCGAGCTCGGCCGGGGCCGCGGCGGCCCGCGCTGCATGAGCTGCCCCGTCCAGCGCGATCCCGCCAACTGACCACCTCCGATCACTCCCCACGAAGGAGAACGCCGCCATGACCATCGACCTGTCCGGCCGCCACTACCTGGACGAACTCGACTTCACCGCCACCGAGATCCGGCACCTGCTCGACCTCGCCGCCGAGTTGAAGGCCGCGAAGCGGGCCGGCACCGAGAAGCCCCGGCTCGCCGGCCGCCGCCTGGCGCTGATCTTCGAGAAGAACTCCACCCGCACCCGCTGCGCCTTCGAGGTCGCCGCCGCCGACCAGGGCGCCACCACCACCTACCTCGGCCCGGACAGCTCCCACATCGGCCACAAGGAGAGCGTCGCCGACACCGCCCGCGTCCTCGGCCGGATGTACGACGGCATCCAGTACCGCGGCTTCGACCAGGGCACCGTCATCGAACTCGCCCGCCGCGCCGGAGTGCCGGTCTACAACGGCCTCACCGACGCCTGCCACCCCACCCAGAGCCTGTGCGACGTCTTCACGATGCGCGAGCACAGCGGGAAGCCGCTGGAGGAGATCTCCTTCTGCTACCTCGGCGACGCCCGCAACAACACCGCCAACTCGCTGATGGCCATGGGCAGCCTGCTCGGCATGGACGTCCGGATCGCCGCGCCGGGCGCCCTGTGGCCGCAGCCGGAGCGTGTCGCCGCCTGCCGGGCGCTCGCGCTGGAGAGCGGGGCCCGCCTGACCGTCACCGAGGACGTGACCGAGGCCGTGCGGGACGCCGACTACCTCTACACCGACGTGTGGGTCTCGATGGGCGAGGACCACGACCACTGGCCCGACCGCATCGCCCAGCTGCTGCCGTACCAGGTCAACGCCAAGACCCTCGCCGCCACCGGCAACCCGGACACGGCCTTCCTGCACTGCCTGCCCGCGCTGCACGACACCCGCACCGACCTCGGCGCCGAACTCGCCGCCCGGCACGGCCTGGAGGGGCTCGAAGTCACCGACGAGGTCTTCGAGTCGCCCGCCTCGCTGGTGTTCGACCAGGCCGAGAACCGCATGCACACCATCAAGGCGATCCTGGTCGCCACGCTGGGGAGGGACTGACCGTGCGCATCGTCGCAGCCCTCGGCGGGAACGCCCTGCTCCAACGGGGCGAACACCCGGACGCCGAGGTCCAGTTGCACCACGTCCACCAGGCGGCCCGCTCGCTCGCCGAACTCGTCGAGGCCGGCCACGAGGTGGTGATCACCCACGGCAACGGTCCGCAGATCGGCCTGCTCGCCGTCGAGAGCGAGACCGACCCGGCGCTCACCGCACCGTACCCGCTGGACGTCCTCGGCGCCCAGACCCAGGGCATGATCGGCACCCTGCTCGCCCGGGAACTGATGAACCGGCTTCCCGGGCGGGAGGTCGCCGCCCTCGTCACCCACACCGAGGTCGACCCGGACGACCCGGCGTTCACCCACCCCACCAAGTTCATCGGCCAGCGACTCGACGAGCAGCAGGCCCGGGCCCTGGAGCGCGAGCGCGGCTGGACCACGGCGCAGGACGGCGCGCACCGCCGCCGTGTCGTCCCGTCGCCCGCACCACGGGCGGTGCTCGAAGCGCCCCTCGTCCGCCGCCTGCTGGCCGGCGGAGCGGTGGTGATCTGCGGGGGCGGCGGGGGCGTCCCGGTCGTCCGCGACCGTGACACCGGCCTGCTCCGGGGAACCGAGGCCGTCGTCGACAAGGACCGCACCGCCGCGCTCCTCGCCGAGCAGCTCGACGCCTCCGCCCTGCTGATCCTCACCGACGTCACGCACGTGTTCACCCGCTACGGAACCGCCCACCCCGGCCCGCTGGTGACCACCACGCCCGAGCGCCTGCGCGCGCTGGACCTGCCCGAGGGCTCGATGCGGCCCAAGGCCGAGGCCGCCGCCGCGTTCGCCGAACGGACCGGCGGCCTGGCCGCCATCGGCCCGCTCGACAACGCCCTCGGCACCGTCCTGGGCACCACCGGGACCACCGTCCGCGCCGCCGCGATCGGTGGGGAGTTGGGCCGCACGGCCCTGCCCGCGGGACGAACGGCCGACGACGGCGCCCTCCGGCACCCGGCAGTCTGAAACCACATCCGAGAGGCAGGACTCCTGATGAACCGTCTGCACACGCCGATCGCCCACGACATCCGGGTCGAGACCCGGGGCGAGGTGTCCCTCGCCGCGCCCGACTACGCCCGGGCGAAGCTGCTGGCCGTCGTCGAACGGCAGCACGAGCCGGTGCTCGCGGCCCGGGTGAAGCTCACCCAGGCGAGCAACCACGTCGTCAAGCCCGCCATCGCCCAGGCCGTGGTGGACCTCAACGGCCGGCCCGTCCGCGCCCACGTGGCGGCCGCGACCATGCAGGAGGCCGTCGACCTGCTCCAGGACCGGCTGACCGCCCGGCTCGCCCGGGTGCACCGGCACCGCGACGCCCACCGCCACCACGCCCCGGCCGGCCGCGCCGCCCGGGACGACGAGGCCGCCCGCGAGCACCGCCCGCACCGGCGCGGCCTGGCACCGGAGGACCGGCGGATCGTGCGGCACAAGACGTACAGCCTGCCCAGCCAGAGCGCCCGGGCCGCCGTGTTCGAGCTGGAGGCCATGGACTACGACTTCCACCTGTTCACCGACGCCGCCTCCGGCTGCGACAGCGTCGTCTACCGCGACGAGCGCGCCGATGGGCACCGCCTGGCCGTCGCCGGACCCGTCGCCGGACCCGTCGCCGGACCCGTCGCCGGGCCCATCGGCGAGCCGGAGCCGGGACTCAGTGTGAGCACCGCGGCGGTGCCGGAACTGACGGTGCCCGAGGCGGTGGCCAGGCTCGACCTCACCGGACTGCCGTTCGTCTTCTTCGCCGACACCGCCACCGGGCGGGGCAACGTGCTCTACCACCGCTACGACGGCCACTACGGCCTCATCACACCGGCGCGGTGACGCGGTAGCGGCGGCAGGAGCTGCGCCGAGGGCGGGGAGCCGGGGACGGGTGACACCGTCCCCGGCTCCCCGCCGTGCATGCGGCCCCCCACCGACCCCGCGCCGCCGGGACCTTCGGCGCGGCGGCAGGGCAGCTCGGCCCCTGCCACGGCTGCGGGGCACGACGCGATGCTGTCCCGGACGGCGGGGGCGCGGAACGGCCGCGTCCCGCGGGACCGAGAGAGGACGCGACATGTCGCACTCCGTGGTGGTGGGGATCGACGGCTCGGAGCAGAGCACGGTGGCGGCGGCGTGGGCTGCCGCCGAGGCCGACCGGAGCGGCCGGGCGCTCCGGATGATCCACGTCGGGGGAGCCGAGGACGGCAGGCCGCTGCGGCCGGCGGGGGCGGACGACGGCCTGCCGCCGGAGCTGCTGGCGGTCCGGGACCGCCTCACGGCCGTCCTGCCCGGCCTGGAGCTGTCGTGCGAGCGGATTCCGGGCAGCCCGGTCCACGCGCTCGTGGCGGCCGGCGCGCGGGGCGGGCTGATCGTCCTCGGCTCGCGCGGCCTCGGTGGCTTCACCGGCCTGCTGGTCGGCTCGGTCGGGCTCCGGGTGGCCGCCGACGCGCCCTGCCCGGTCGTGCTCGTCCGGGCGGGCGCGGACGGCGAGTCCGACGGGGCGGGTGACGCGGCGGGTGACGTGGTGGTGGGCGTCCGGGGCGACCGCCCCTGCGCCGAGGTGCTCGCCTTCGCCTTCGAGCAGGCGGCCCGTCGGGGCGTCACCCTGCGGGTGCTGGAGAGCCGTTCGTTGCCGGCCGGCCCCTACGTGACGCAGGCGCCGGTCGACCAGCGGGAGATCAGGGACTCGCTGGCGGAGGCGGAGCTGGTGCGCCTGGGGGACGCGCTGGCCCGTTGGCGGGACAAGTTCCCCGGGGTGCGGGTGGAGGCCGAGGTGACCGCCCGGCACGCGGGCGGGGCGCTCGTCGACGCCTCCCGGGGAGCCTCGCTCGTCGTGCTGGGGCGGCGGACCCCCGTGCACCAGGCGGGTGTGTCCCGGTTGGGGAGCGTGGCGCACGCCGTCCTGCACCACGCGCTCTGCCCGGTCGCGATCGTCCCGCACGACTGAACCGCACGACTGAGCCGCCCGGTGGCGGCCTCGGCCCGGACCCTCGAAGGTCCGGGCCGCGGCCGTTCCCCGGTCCCCGACCGGCTGCGCCGGCCGCGCCGGGCGGGCCGGCCACGATCGCAGGTCCGTCCGGGGAAGGGACCTTCGGCCCGGAGGAACGGTCCAACGGCGCTTCTCCGCAAGGGCGTTGCCACGACAGGCTGGAGTTCGGAGGCGCGGACCGGCCACGGATGCGCCCCGACCGGATGACGAACCGAGAGGTGACCACCATGCCCCGCCGCCGCCCCGAGGCCGAGACCACGGACGAGACCGAGGCCCGGACAGGGTCCCCCACCACCGTCAGCACCGTGAACAGCGTCAGCGACGTCAGCACCCCGTCCGCCGTCGACGCACTGGTCGCCTCCGCGCTGGAGGCCCTGCAGGAGTACGCCTCGTTCACCCAGGACCAGGTCGACCACATCGTCAGGAAGGCGTCCCTGGCGGCGCTGGCCCGACACACCGGACTCGCCGTGCTGGCGGTGGAGGAGACCGGGCGCGGGGTGTTCGAGGACAAGGCGGTGAAGAACGTCTTCGCCTGCGAGAACGTCACGCACGTGATGGGGCGCACGAAGACGGTCGGGGTGGTGTACCGGGACGAGATCGACGGGATCGTGGAGATCGCCGAGCCGGTCGGGGTGGTCGCGGGCATCACCCCGGTGACCAATCCGACCTCGACCGTGATCTTCAAGTGCCTGCTGGCGCTGAAGACCCGCAACCCGATCGTCTTCGCCTTCCACCCCGCGGCCCAGAACTGCTCGGCTGAGGCGGCCCGGATCGTGCGGGACGCGGCCGTGGCGGCCGGCGCCCCGGCACACTGCGTCCAGTGGATCGAGGAGCCGTCGATGGCGGCGACCGGCGCGCTGATGAACCACCCGGACGTGGCGACGATCCTGGCCACCGGCGGGAACACGATGGTCCGGGCCGCGTACAGCTGCGGCAAGCCGGCGTTGGGCGTCGGCGCGGGCAACGTCCCGGCGTACGTCGAGAAGAGCGCCGACCCGAAGCGCGCGGTCAACGACATCGTGCTGTCCAAGACCTTCGACAACGGCATGATCTGCGCCTCCGAGCAGGCGGTGATCCTGGACGAGGAGATCCGGGAGGCGGCGCTCGCCGAGTTCCGGAAGCTGAAGGCGCACCACGCGAGCGCCGAGGAGAAGGCGCTGCTGGAGCGGTTCCTGTTCGGCACCGGCGACGGCCGTTCCTGCGCCGGGGACCGGCTGAACGCCGACGTGGTGGGCCGCCCGGCCGCGTGGATCGCCGAGGCGGCGGGCTTCGCGGTACCCGAGGACACCTCGGTGATCCTGGTGGACTGCGAACGGGTCGGGCCGGCGGAGCCGCTGACCCGCGAGAAGCTCTGCCCGGTGCTGGCGGTGCTGAGCGCCGGATCGCGCCGCGAGGGCGTCGAACTGGCCGCGGCGATGGTGGAGTTCAACGGGCTCGGGCACTCGGCGGCGGTGCACACCGAGGACGCGGCGTTCGTGGAGGAGTTCGGGCACGAGGTCAAGGCCTGCCGGATCGTCTGGAACGCGCCGAGCTCGCAGGGCGGCATCGGAGACGTCTACAACGCCTTCACCCCCTCGCTGACCCTGGGCTGCGGCAGCTACGGGCACAACTCGGTGGCGGGGAACGTCTCGGTCCTCAACCTCGTCAACATCAAACGGATCGGGCGGCGCAACACCAACATGCAGTGGTTCAAGGTCCCGCCGAAGATCTATTTCGAGCGCAACTCGGTCAAGTACCTGGCGAGCATGCCGAACGCGCACCGGATCGTCGTCGTCACCGACCACACGATGGTCCGGATCGGGCACCTGGAGCGGATCCGCGGCGTCCTGGACCGTCGCCGGGAGCCGGTCGAGGTGCGGGTGGTCGACTACGTCGAGCCCAACCCGAGCATCGACACGGTGCGCCGCGGCGCCGAGCTGATGCGGGAGTTCGAGCCGGACACGATCATCGCGCTGGGCGGTGGCTCGCCGATGGACGCCGCGAAGGTGATGTGGCTGATGTACGAGCACCCGGAGGTCGAGTTCGCCGACCTGAAGGAGAAGTTCTTCGACATCCGCAAGCGCGCCTTCACCTTCCCCGACCTGGGGGAGAAGGCGAAGCTGGTGTGCATCCCGACCACCTCGGGCACCGGCAGCGAGGTCACCCCGTTCGCGGTGATCACGGACACCGCGACCGGCCAGAAGTACCCGCTCGCCGACTACGCGCTCACCCCGAGCGTGGCGATCGTGGATCCGGCGCTGACCACACGGCTGCCGAAGGACGTCACCGCCGACTCCGGCTTCGACGCCCTCACCCACTGCATCGAGACCTACGTGTCGGTCTACGCCAACGACTTCACCGACGGGCTCGCCCTGCAGGGCATCCGGCTGATCTTCGAGAACCTGGAGCGGGCCGTGGCGGACGGCCCGGAGGACCCGGTGGCGCGCGAGAAGATGCACAACGCCGGGACGATCGCCGGAATGGCCTTCGGCTCGGCCTTCCTCGGCGCGGTGCACGCCATGGCCCACACCCTGGGCGCCACCTTCCACGTCGCCCACGGGCGCACCAATGCCCTCCTGCTGCCGCACGTGATCCGCTGGAACGGTTCCGCCCCGACGAAGGTCACCGGCTGGCCCAAGTACCAGAGCTACCTCGCCCCCGAGCGCTACCAGGCCGTCGCCCGGATGCTCGGCCTCCCGGCCGCCACCCCCGAGCAGGGCGTCGAGTCGCTCGCCGCGGCGGTCGAGGACCTGCGCGACAGGGTCGGCATCCCGCGCTCCTTCAAGGCGGCCGGCGTCGACGAGGAGGCCTTCCTGGCGGCCCTGCCGCACCAGGCGATGAACGCCTACGAGGACCAGTGCGCCCCCGCCAACCCGCGCATGCCGATGCTCGCCGACATGCAGCAGCTGATGCGTCAGGCCTACTACGGCGACCGGTCCTGAGGACCGTCGGCCCCTGGTCCGCCGGGGGGTTCCGGACGAGGACCGGGGCCGACGGCGGGACCACCACGGTGGCGGTGAATCCGAGAAGGGAGCCAGAGAGATGACTGTCCGGCAGCACGACGAGACGACTCGGGACGCCTGGGAGGGCTTCCGGGGCGGACGATGGCGGGAGACCGTCGACGTCCATGACTTCATCCGGCACAACTACACCCCGTACGAGGGCGACGCCGCCTTCCTGGCCGGCCCCACCGGGCGGACCACCGCGTTGTGGCGGCGGATCACCGACCGCTTCCCGGAGGAACGCGCCAGGGGCGTGTACGACGTCGCGCACGACGTTCCGTCCTCCGTCACCGCGCACGCGCCCGGGTACATCGACCGGGGGAGCGAGCTGATCGTCGGCCTGCAGACCGACGCCCCGCTCAAGCGCGCGATCATGCCGAACGGCGGCTGGCGGATGGTCGCGGGTGCGCTGCGGACCTACGGCTACCCGGTCGACCCGCAGCTGGAGAAGGTCTTCACCGAGTACCGCAAGACCCACAACGCCGGGGTGTTCGACGCCTACACCCCCGAGATCCTGGCGGCCCGCCGGGCCGGCGTCATCACCGGCCTGCCGGACGCCTACGGGCGCGGCCGGATCATCGGCGACTACCGCCGGGTCGCCCTCTACGGCGTGGACCGGCTGGTCGCGGCCAAGCTCGCGGAGAAGGCCGAGCTGAACGCGGCGCCCGCCGACCCGGCGGTCCTGGAGGAGACGATCCGCGAACGCGAGGAACTCGCCGAGCAGATCCGGGCACTGGGCGAGCTCAAGGAGATGGCCTCGGCCTACGGGTACGACGTCTCCGGGCCGGCCCGCACCGGCCGCGAGGCGCTGCAGTGGCTCTACTTCGCCTACCTGGCGGCGGTCAAGGAGCAGAACGGCGCGGCGATGTCGCTCGGCCGCACCTCGACCTTCCTCGACGTCTACCTCCAGCGCGACCTGGACGCCGGGCGCCTCACGGAGGAGCAGGCGCAGGAACTGGTGGACGACTTCGTCATCAAGCTGCGCATCGTCCGCTTCCTGCGCACCCCCGAGTACGACGAGCTGTTCTCCGGGGACCCGACCTGGGTCACCGAGTCGATCGGCGGCATGGGCGCGGACGGCCGCACCCTGGTCACCCGGACGTCCTTCCGCTTCCTGCAGACCCTGTACAACCTGGGCCCGGCGCCCGAGCCGAACATGACCGTGTTCTGGTCGCCACGCCTCCCGCGGGGGTTCAAGGAGTTCTGCGCCCGGGTGACCATCGACACCTCCGCCGTGCAGTACGAGTCGGACGAGCTGATGCGCCCGCGCTTCGGCGACGACACGGCGATCGCCTGCTGCGTCTCCGCGATGGAGGTCGGCAAGCAGATGCAGTTCTTCGGGGCCCGGGTCAATCTCGCCAAGACGCTGCTCTACGCGATCAACGGGGGCCGGGACGAGCTGACCGGCGACCAGGTCGGGCCGGCCACCGCCCCGGTCGGCGACGGCGTGCTCGACCACGACGAGGTCCTGGCCCGCTTCGACGAACAGCTGGAGTGGCTCGCCGAGACGTACGTTCACGCGCTGAACGTCATCCACTACATGCACGACAGGTACGCCTACGAGCGGATCGAGATGGCCCTGCACGACCGGGACGTCCGGCGCACCATGGCCTGCGGCATCGCCGGCCTCGCGGTGGCCGCCGACTCGCTGTCCGCCATCAAGTACGCCGAGGTCACCCCGGTGCGCGACGGGACCGGGCTGGTCACCGACTACCTGATCGAGGGCGACTACCCGGCGTACGGCAACAACGACGACCGGGCCGACGGGATCGCGGTCCGGCTGGTCGAGGAGTTCATGGCGAAGGTCCGCAAGCACCCCACCTACCGCGGCGCCGAGCACACCCAGTCCGTCCTGACCATCACCTCCAACGTGGTCTACGGCCGGAAGACCGGCAACACCCCGGACGGCCGGCGGGCCGGCGAGCCGTTCTCCCCGGGCGCCAACCCGATGAACGGCCGGGACGGCCACGGCTTCGTGGCCGCCGCCCTGTCCGTCGCGAAACTGCCCTACGAGCACGCCCAGGACGGCATCTCGCTGACCAACACCGTCGCCCCGGACGCGCTGGGCCGCACCGAGGCGGAGCGGATCAGCAACCTGGTCGGCGTGCTGGACGGCTACGTCGCCTGCCACGGCTTCCACATGAACGTCAACGTCCTCGACCGGGACACCCTGCTGGACGCGATGGCCCACCCGGAGAAGTACCCGCAGCTGACCATCCGGGTCAGCGGCTACGCGGTCAACTTCGTCCGCCTCACCCGCGAACAGCAGCTCGACGTCGTCAACCGCACCTTCCACGACGCGCTCTAGGCCGGTCTTCGAACCCCCGAACGTGGGGTCCGAAGACCGGGCCCGGGCAGCGTGACCGACCGTCCACGCGGCGCCGGCGCCCGCTCCGACCAGCGGACGCCGGCACCCCGCCGTCCTCCGGAGAATCGCCATGACCGAACCCGTCCTCCGCGAAGGCCCGCCGCGTCGTCCCCCGGCGGCTCGCGCTCCGAGTGCCGCCGAACCGATCGCCACCGAACCGATCGCCGTCACCCCGATCGCCGTCACCCCGGGTGCCGTCACCCCCGCGGCCGCTGTCACCCGGCGCCCGGTCGGCGGCATGCTGCACTCGTGGGACCTGTCCACCGGCGTGGACGGCCCCGGCACCCGCTTCGTCGTCTTCCTCGACGGCTGCCCGCTGCGCTGCCTCTACTGCCACAACCCCGACACCCGCCACATGCGCGACGGCCGGCGCACCTCCGCGGACGAGATCGTCGCGGAGGCCGCCAAGTGCACCGGGTTCATCCACGCCTCCGGTGGCGGCGCCACCGTCAGCGGCGGCGAACCGCTGCTCCAGCCGGTCCTCACCGGCGAGCTGCTGCACCGCTTCAAGCACCAGCTCGGCCTGCACACCGCCCTGGACACCTCCGGCTACCTCGGCGCCCGCGCCACCGACGCCCTGCTCGCCGACACCGATCTGGTGCTGCTGGACATCAAGTCCTGGGACCGCGCGCTCTACCGGCACCTGACCCAACGGGAACTCGCCCCGACCCTGGACTTCGCCCGTCGGCTCGCCGACCTCGGCAAGGAGACCTGGGTCCGGTTCGTGCTGGTTCCCGGCCTGACCGATGCGCCCGGGAATGTCGAGGGCGTCGCCGCGTTCGCCGCCTCGCTCGGCAACGTCACCCGCGTCGACGTGCTGCCCTTCCACAAGCTCGGCACGGAGAAGTGGCGAGCGCTCGGTCTGGAGTTCACGCTCGCGGACACACCGGTGCCCACCCGCGACCAGACGGCCGCGGCCCGCGCCGTGTTCGCGGCGTACGGGCTGCACGTCGTCTGACGGGACGGCGCGCCGCCGCGCGTCGGGGCACCTCGGTTCCGTCCCCGGTCGGGCCCGCGGGCCGCGCTCGAACGAGCTGCGTGCGGATCGTGAACTCCGGTAATTCCTAACCAATTTGAGTGAAGGTTTGTTCACCGATCGACCGGGCGCCTGCGGATCGCCGTAGCCTCGGGAGCCGCAGGAAGCCGCGGGGATCCAGTCGACTCGGAAAGGCCATCGACACCATGACCCACTCATCGGGCGGGAACGACGCGACGACCGGCGGGCCCTCCCGCCGCACGCTGCTCAGGATCGGTCTCGGCGTCGCCGCGGGGGCGGGGGCCCTCGGTACGGGTGCTCCCGCGGCGGTCGCCAACGGGCCGTACGACCCGACCGCTCCGACGATCGCCACCAAGATCAAGAACCTCAGCGGACCGGTCGAGACCGGGCCGTTCGCCTCGCCGTGGACGGACCTCGGCATCCCCGTGCGGTGCCCGGACGGGACCATGCTCTTCGTCTGCGGCGACACCTTCGACGGCGACCGGGTGGGCACCGGCGACTGGCGCGCCCCGGTCGGCCTGCGCTCCGGCAGTGCGAACCCCGACAACCTGCGCATCGACGGCAGCGTCGGCGGCGACCACGCCAGGAGCCTCGTCGACGAGCCGCACAACCCGGTCGGCGACAAGTTCACCACGGCGATCCCGTCCGACGTGTTCGTCGTCGACGGCGTGATGTACATGCACCTCATGCGCGGCGTCATCTACGACACCCACCACACCGACTTCTGGCGCTCCACCGACAACGGCGAGACCTGGGAGTACCTCTGCCAGTGGCCGGGGGACCTGCACGGCGGCCAGTTCCAGCAGAAGACGTACGCCGTGGCCGACGACGGCTACTGCTATGTCCTGTCCACGGTGTTCAACCGCGACGTGGAATCGGGCATGCTGCTGCACCGGGTCCGGCAGGACAGTCTCGGCAACCCGGACGCCTACGAGCCGTGGGGCTTCGCCGACGGCGGCTGGCGGTGGAACGCGCCCGCCCCGACGACCGTCTTCGGCACCCGCAGGTGGGGCGAGATGTGCTTCCGCGCCATGGACGGCAAGTACGTCCTCACCTGGCTCAACATGGACCCGCTGTCGATCAGGGCGATGGTCTTCCCCCTCCCGACCTCGGACCTGACGAGGACGCTGGAGCAGACCATGATCCTTCCCGGCGCCCCGGGCCAGGAGGTCGGCAACCTCGTCGCCAGCCCGTACGGCGGCTTCGTCGTCCCCGGTTCGACGTTCGGCAACTTCCACATCGTCGTCAGTCAGTGGTACGACGACACGAACTACCGGATCATGCAGTACCGGATCAACATGCTGTCCTGAACCTGATGCCGAACGTGAGGCCGGACCTCGACCTGAACGTGAAGCCGAATCCTGGACCTGAGGCTCAACCTGAAGCTGTACAGCCTGAAGCTGCACCTCGACCTGAACCTGAGGTTGAGCTTGAGGTCGAGGTCAAGGTCGAGGTCGAGCCTCGCGCCGAGGTCCGGCCGACCCCTGGGTAGTCTTCGGAGCCATGTGGAGAGAAGCGGCTGGTGAGGCCTTCCCCGGGGCGGGGTTCCGGAGTCCCGCGCAGGTGACGGCGCTCGCCGAGGCGGAGCGCCGGCTCGGGCGCGGTCTGCCGGCCGAGCTGAGGGAGCTGCTCCTGGAGAGCGACGGAATCATCGGGCGCACCGCGGTGGACACCGTGTGGCCTCTCGAAACGGTCGTCGAGCGGAACCTGCTCTTCCGTTCCGACGCCTCCTTCGCCCAGCTGTACATGCCCTTCGACGCCCTGCTCTTCTTCGGCGACAACGGGGGCGGGGACCACTTCGCGTTCGTGCGGACACCCGAGCGTCCGGACATCTTCGTCTGGGAGCACGAGGACGACAGCCGCCGGTGGGTGGCCCGGGACCTGGCGGACTACCTGGGCCGTTCCCTCGCCGCGGGCGGGGACGACTGGTACCGGTAGCCGCCGGCCCGGTGCGCCCCGCCGGGTGTCGCCCGTCGGGTGCCGTCCCGCGGGGTGCCGTCCCGCCTACCGCCGGGCGTCGACCTGCACGACGGCGTGACGGCCGTCGGTGCGCCACGGCGTACCGGTGTCGTCGAGCCGGGCGACGGTGGTGGCGTCGACGCCGACGATCACGTCCGACTTCAGGGTGCGCAGGGCTGCGACGGCGGACGGGAAGTGCGCCGTCGCGGCGGTGAACGGGGTGGTCGGCGGCCAGAGCCGGTCGCCGACCAGGCGGCGGTAGTTGAGGTCGCCCTTGACGATGGTCAGCGCCGCGTCCGCGAACTCCTCCCGGAGGTCGGCGGGCATGTCGTGGAAGGGCAGCGGCGCGCAGAAGAACGGATGCGTGCGGACCGCGAGCGTGCCGCTGCCCATCGCCCGCCACAGCCGCTCGCCGGCCGCCGCGGCGGCCGGCGTGGGCGCGGTGCGGAGGCGTTCGAGCGCGGCGAGGACGTCGGCCATCGTCGCGTCCGACACGAAGTACGGCTGCGGCTTCACGTACAGCGTGACCTGCGCCGCCGGGCCGCCGGTCAGGAGGTGGTCGATCAGCACGAGGTCCGGCAGCAGCTCCCGGCCCGCGTTGTCGGCGACGACGCAGAGCCGCCCGCCCCCGGCCCGTTCCAGCGCGGCCCACAGCAGCGCGCCGTCGTCGGCGACCAGGCCGGACGCGGCGGGCCCGCCCGGCTCCGCGGTGATCCCGAAGCTGAGGTCCGCGCGGTTGCCCCACAGCGAGGACGACAGCAGCGCCTCCCGCCGGCGGGTCTGCGGCAGCCCGTCGAGGGCGTCGAGCGCGGCCAGTTCGTCGTCGACCGCCGACCCGCCGAGCTCGGCGGCCTTGAACGGCGCGAACGGGTCGACGCCCTGCCAGGCGCCGGGCCGGAAGTAGCCGGTGGCGTCGAGGAGCCGACGGTAGAAGTAGCTCTCGGCCCACAGGAACGGCGCCTCGCCCCACGGCCTGCCCCACAGGCCCTCGCCCCACGTCAGCCACCGGGCCGCGTCGGCGGCATCCGTCGCATCCGTCGCATCCGTCGCATCCGTCGCGTCCACCGCGTCCGGCCCATCCGTCGCGTCCACCGCGTCCGCGCGCAGCGGCTCCAGGACGCCGTCGGTGCTTTCCACGAGCAGCCGTTCGACGGCCGACCGCTCGGCGGGGCCGTACGGGAGGGCGTCGAGGACCCGCCGGACGAGCTGGGGGTGGCGTACGTGGAAGACGCTCCAGGGGAAGGACCCGGGGACGTCACTGCGGATCACGGGCGCGTTCGACACGGTGGGGCTCGTCCCTCGTCGTCATCGGGCAGGTGGGTGCGTCGGTCGCAGACCTTACGCGGGTGGCGGCCCGGAGTCGCGACGCGGTGCTGCGGCGCGGAGTCGCGGCGCCGGGTTGCCGTGCCTCCGGGGTGTCACTGCGGTCGCAGTCCGGCGAAGACGACGTCGAAGATCCGCTCCCGGGCCCCGGGGTCGGCCGCGAGCTGCTCGGTGGCCGTGCCGACGCCGACGAGCAGGGCGATCAGCTCCGGCAGGCCCACCTCGGGGCGGACGGCCCCGGCCCGCTGCGCCGCGGCGAGGAGTTCGGTCAGCTGGGACCGCATCTGCTCGGTGGACTCCCGCAGGGAGGCGTGCACGTCGACCCCGGCCTCGGCCAGGGCGCGGGTGAACTCCTGCTTGCCGGCGGAGTGTTCGACGATCAGGCGGAAGCTGGCGAAGAAGGCCTCGGCGGGCTCGGCCTCGGCCGCGAGTTCCGCGGTGCGCGCGGTGATCGTCTCCAGCCTGCGGACCATGACCGCCTCCAGCAGTGCCTCCTTGGTGGGGAAGTGCCGGAAGAGGGTGCCGACCCCGACCCCGGCGGCGCGCGCGATCTCCTCGGTCGGCACGCCGATGCCGCGGGTGGTGAACACCTCGGTGGCGGCGTCGAGCAGCTTGGCCCGGTTGCGGGCCGCGTCGGCGCGCAGCGGTCGTTCCGATGCCCCGCTCATGCCTGTCTCCTCCCGTCCGCGGCGCGCGCGGATCTACCCCTGGACAACCGGAGTGGCTGGTCCGTATCGTGTGAAGCGGAGTCGCTAGTCCGATTCTAGCGGCGCGATCCTGGGGGTTGATCATGTCCGAAACGCTGTCGCCGCGCGAGGTCTTCCTCAAGCTGCTGGAGGGCATCACCGAAGGACGGTTCTCCGAACTGGCCGAGCTCTACGCCGAGGACACCGTGGTGGAGACCGTCTTCGAGCCGGTCGGGCCGCGCCGGTTCGAAGGGCGAGCCGTCCTCGCGAAGCGGTTCGCGGAAGTCGCCGAGCACTCGCCCCTGCGGCTCACGGCGGAGAACGTGGTGATCCGGGAGACCGACGATCCCGAGGTGATCGTCACCCAGTGGGACTACCGGGCCCACCACCGCGCCACCGGCCGGGACTTCGAGACCGCGAACATCCAGGTCCTGCGGGTCCGCGACGGCCGCATCGTCCACAGCCGGGACTACCACGACCACCTGGCCTTCCACACGGCCGGCGGCACCCTGCCCCAGCTGGTGGCCGCCCTGGAAGGCGAGTAGCCGGCCCCTGCCGGAGCGCTCCGCTCGCCCCCGAGCGCTCCGGCCGGCGCCCCACCACGGCCGCCCGCAGCGGGCCCGCCGCCGGCACTCGGCTCACCCGCCCGGCGTCCGGTAGATTCGGCCGCCGGCTGACGCACACGAAGCGGCTGCGCGCAGCAGGTTCGACGCAAGGGGGCGACGGGTGGGGAGCGGGGACGGGCGGGGCCGGCGGGCGGGGGACCTGCTGGAGTGCTGGCGGGCGATCGAGCTGTTCAGCCCGCCGTCGATCCCCGAGGTGCCGCGCAAGCGCCGCGTGGGCCGGCCCCGGGCCTCGGACCCGGTCGTCGTCGACGTCACGCCGGCCGCGGGCCAGGCGGCGGCCCTGCTGCCCTGGTCGCCGGAGCACCCGGAGACGGCGGCCCGGCGTGCGCCGCGCGGGATGGTGTGGCGGCACGAGGTGTACGGCGGGGTCTTCGAGGTGGAGCGGCTGCGCCAGGCGATGATCGCCGTGCTGCCGGCGGGCACCGACCCCGATCCGGGGGTGCCGCAGGAGGAGCTGAAGCTGTCGGGCCGCAGCGCGATGTTCGCGCTGGTCCTGGACGAGCACGGGCGGCCGGTCGAGGAGACCTCGGTGGTCTCCGCGTGCGCCTGGGCGACGGGGCGGCTCTTCGACCCAGGGCCGTCGACGCCCGGGTGGCTGGACGGCTTCGAGGAGCTGGGCGAGGCGTTCGAGGTGGCGGTGGGGCAGCTGGCCGCCGCGCCGATCCGGTACGCGCCGGGGGCCCGGCCGCTGCCGAACCAGCTGCCGTACTCGCTGCCGAACCCGCTGCTGTCCCGGCCGGTGGGCGGCACGGTGCCCGGACGCACGGTGCCCGGACGCGCGGGGGCCGAACCGACGGGCGGCTGGCGGCAGTTGCTCGCGGAGGTCCTGGGCGGCGCGGCGGTGGCGGCGGTCGGAGCGCTGTTCGGCGAGGTCGCCGGGGCTGCCGTGCAGGGGGCGACGGAGCCGCTGGTGCGGCGCGTCGCCGAGTGGTCGGCGGTCCGCCGGACGGGGCGGCAGGACGCCGAGGGGCCGGGGGCCGCGGCCGAGCCGCAGCCGTCCGCCGCGGTGCCGTCACCGTCCGCTTCACCCGCCACCGTTGCGCCCGTTTCCCCCGACGAGCCCGGTGGGCCTGGTGGGCCCGATGGGCCTGATGGGCACGGTCCCGACGGGACCGACGGGGACACCGGCGCGCGCCCGGTCGAACTCGCCGACCTCGTCGCGCTGACCGCCCAGATCGCCCACCTGTGCGGTGTCGAGGAGCACCTCGACCCGCGCGTGATCCGGGTGCAGAGCCGGCTGGTGCGCCTCCCGCGCGACCCGAAGGCCAAGGCCGCCGCCCCGCAGCCGTTCCTCAACAGCTTCCTCCCGCCCGACCTCGCCCGGGTCGGCGCGGCGCTCGCCGACAGCGGCGGCGAAGGCCTCGGCCCCGCCCTGGAGGCCTATCTGACCGCTCGCCAGGACATCCCGGTCGCCGCCCGCACCGACCTGCTCGTGGACCGCCTCACCGTCCTCGAAGGCGTCGACCCGGCGCTCGTCCCCGCCGGGCGCTGGCCGGCCAAGGCGCGCTACCCGCTCGCGCTCAGCCAGCAGTTCGCGGTCAACCGCATGCTCGCCGACCGCGCCACCGGGACGACGGCCACCGCCCCGGCCCCGGACGCCGGCGGCCTGTTCTCCGTCAACGGCCCGCCCGGCACCGGCAAGACCACCATGCTGCGCGACCTGGTCGCCGCCCTCGTGGTCGAGCGCGCCGCCGTGCTGGCCGGCTACCGGCGGCCCGAGGAGGCGTTCGTCGGCCGAGCCTGGCGCGGCAAGGACCGCCAGGGCGTCCACGCGCGCTTCGTCTCCGCCCTCGACCCGCGGCTCACCGGCCGCGAGATCGTCGTCACCTCCTCCAACAACGGCGCGGTGGAGAACATCACCGCCGAACTGCCCGGCGCCACCGCCCTCGACGAGCACTGGCACGGCGGCCCCGACCACTTCTCCGACCTCGCCTCCGCCCTGCTCGGCGGTGCGCCCGCCTGGGGGCTGGTGGCCGCCGTCCTCGGCAACAAGACCAACCGGACGCGGTTCACCGAGCGCTTCTGGTGGGGCCGCCTGCCCGAGGACGAGAACGCCGTCCGCACCGCCGCCGGCCTCCCGCCGCTGCGCGGCATGAACGCCGTCCTCGGCGACTGGGTCCCGCCGAGCGCGCCCAGGCCCACTGCCCGTACCCCGCGCGACCGCCGCACGGCCACGGCCCCAGCGACCGTGACAGCGCCCCCCGCCGCCCCCGCCGAGCCCGCCGAGCCCGTCCCCTCCTGGCCCGAGGCCGTCGCCGCCTTCCGGGCCGCCCAGGCCGAGGTGGAACGCCTGCGCGCCGAACGCGCCCGCCTCGCCACGGCGCTGGCGACCACCCGGTCCGACCGGCTCGACGCCGACCTCGGCGCCCTGAGCGCCGCCGTCGTCCGTGCCGATGAACGGGTGGCCGCCGCCCGGACCCGCTCCGACGCCGCCGCCACGGCCGTCGAGACCGGTGCGAGCGCCGTCCGCACCGCCGAAGCCGCCCACGAGGCCGCCGACCGGGGCGTCTCCCGGGCCCGCCAGGCCCTCGAAGAAGCCCGGAGCGTCCTGGCCGTCGCCCGCGAACGCGCCGACCAGCACCGCCGACAGGTCGACACCCTCACGGCCCTCCACGACGAGCCCCCCACCGCGCAGTCGGGCCTGCGCGCCGGGCTGCGCCGCATGCTCCGGAGCGAGGCCGAGCGCCAGGCCGCCGAGCAGCACCGCGAACGCAGCCAGGCCGAACTCCTCGCCCTGCTCGTCGAGCAGCACACCGCCCTGGCGGACGCCAACGGCCACATCGCCCGTTGCGTGCGCGCCGAGGAGCAGGCCGCCGCCGAGCTGCGCACCCGCTCCACCACCGACGTCACCGCGGCCGCCACGGCTGCCGACTTCGCCCGAGCGCTGGAGCGTGCCGCCCTCACCGAGGAGTCCGCCGCCCACGAAGCCCTCCAGCGGGCCCGACAGGACGCCCGCACGGCCCTGCAGGAGCTGGAGAGCGCCGTCGCCCGCGTCGACGCCGCCCACCGCTCCCTGCGCGAGGCCGCCGAGACCCTCCCCTCCCTGCCACTGGACTGGCTCCACCTCGACGACCACGAGCAGGAACTCGGCGCCCCCTGGGCCGACGAGGCCTGGAGCACCGCCCGCAGCGACCTGTTCCTGCGCGCCCTCGACCTGCACCGCGCCTTCGTCGCCAACACCGCCAAGCGGATCCGCAGCAACCTCCAGGTCCTGGTGGAGCTCATGGCCGGCACCAACGGCCCCGTCCCCGACGAGCAGGTCCTGCACGCCTGGCAGACCCTCTTCCTGCTCGTCCCCGTCGTCTCCACGACCTTCTCCTCGATCGGCAGCATGTTCGCCCGCCTCGGCCGCGGCTCCCTCGGCTGGGTCCTCGTCGACGAGGCCGGCCAGGCCACCCCGCAGGCCGCCGTCGGCGCCCTGTGGCGCGCCCGCCGCGCCGTCCTCGTCGGCGACCCCCTGCAGCTCGAACCCGTCGTCACCATGCCCAGCGCCCTGCAGCGCCGCCTGCTGCTCGCCCACGGCGTCGACGAGGAGTGGCTGCCCTCCGCCACCTCCGCCCAGGCCGTCGCCGACCGGGTCAACCGCTACGGCACGTACCTGCCCGCGCCCACCGGCGCCGAGGACGAGACCGTCTGGGTCGGCTCACCGCTGCGCGTCCACCGCCGGTGCGAGGAGCCCATGTTCACCGTCAGCAACGAGGTCGCCTACGGCGGCCTGATGGTGTACGGCACCCACCCGCAGCCCTTCCCCGACCCCGAGCACGACGGCCTGCTGCCCAGCCGCTGGCTCGACACCCCCGACCCCGAACGCCCCGCCGACGCCCCCTGGGGCGAACGCGACCGACGCGCCCTCACCTTCCTGCTGAGCCGGCTCGACCGGCACGAGGTCGGCGTCGACCGCCTCCGCATCATCGCCCCCTTCCGCGCCCTCGTCCGGGAGGCCCGCGACACCTGCCGCACCCTCCCCGGCTGGAGCGCCGAACACCTCGACGAACGCTGCGCCACCGTCCACAAGGCGCAGGGCAAGGAGGCCGACGTCGTCATCCTGCTGCTCGGCGCCGGCCGCCGCGGCGCCCGCGCATGGGCGGCCGGCACCCCCCACCTGCTCAACGTCGCCGCCAGCCGCGCCAAGCGCCGCCTGTACGTCGTCGGTGACCGCGCCCTGTGGGCCCCGCTGCTCCACTTCGACGTCCTGGCCGACGAACTCCCCGTCTACGACCACATCGAGGACCGCGACACCTGGCCCCTCGACACCCCCGAACCGCTGGCCCCGCCCGCGTAGCCCACCGGGCCCTGACGTGCCGCGCCGGGCCCGGAAAACAGCGGTGTCCCGCTCCACCCGCGAACGGGTGGAGCGGGACACCAGGGTGCGTCAGCTGCTGGTCGTCAGCAGACGGTTCGCCAGGGCGTCGGCGAGGCGGTAGGCCTCGTCGGCCGAGAGGGTACGGCAGATGGCGTCCGCCAGTTCCTCGACGTTGTGCCAGTCGACACCGTCCAGATCGGCCTGCGGGGCTGCGACCGCCGGCTTCTCGCGCTGCTCCGGCATCGGGACCGGGTCGGAATTTTCCGCGGAAAATCGGTCGGTGCCCGAAGCGGGCTCGGCGCTCGCGGACGGAGCCGCCTTCGGAGCTGCCGGGGCTGCAGGTTCCGGCCGAGGCGCGGCCGGCGTCGTCGGCGCCGGGGCCGCCGCCGACGGCGCGGATTCCGCAGCCGGTCGGCTGACCGGCTCGGCAGCGGCCGGGGCGGGCGTTGGGGCAGCTATCGCGGCGGGTGCGGTGACCGTTTCGGCGACCGGCTCGGCGGCCGGTGCCGGCGCGGCCGCCGGCTGCGGAGCCGGCACGCCGGCCGGGGCGGCCTTGACGCCCGCCTTCGCCTCCAGCCGCGCCGCCCGCTTGAGCGCCACCGCGTCGGCGTCGGCCTGCAGCAACTGGTCCAGCTCCGCCGTCTGTCCGGCCAGGGACATCTCCTCGATGCCCTTCACCGACCCCAGCCGCCGGGCGACGTTGATGGAGACGCCCTCCTCGCCGCGTGCCTTGGCCCGCACCTGGCGCTGCAGCTCCGGGTGGAGCTTCAGCAGGTTCTTGCGGTGCGAGATCCAGCTCTGGGACCAGCCCTCGGCCTCGGCGGCCTCCTTGGCGGTGGGGTACTGCGCCACGATGAGCAGGACCGCGTTGGCCTCCTCGATCGGGTCGAAGTCCTTGCGCGCCATGTTCTCGTCGAGGGCCGCCCGCAGCAGGGTCGCCTTGGACTCGGCCACCGAGTCGTCGACGACCACGAGCAGCTGCTCACGCCCGTACAGCTGCGCCGCGGCCCGACGGCGGTTGCCGTTGACGATGACCACGTCCTGCGGGCCCGCGCCGAGCACCTGCCGGTCCTCCGGCCACAGGAGCAGGTAGGCCGCCGGGGTGACGGCGAGGCAGCTCTGCAGCTGGCGGTCCTTGATGCTCGCCAGGTCGGAGAGGTCGCCCAGCTCGTCGCGGGGGTTGCGCGGGTTGGGGAGGCAGTTGGCGGTGGGGATCCACCGGGCCGGGGTGTTGTTGGCGCTGCTGCCGCTTTCCACACCCGGGGCGTCGACGACCGGGTCGGCGGCCATCGAGGCGAAGGAGACACGACGGCCTGCCATCAGCGACCCCCGTACCCGAGTTCGAGGGACAGGCGGAAGAAGTCCTCGCGGGCCCGGTAGGCGGTGCCGCTCTCCTTGTACTGGGTGACGACGGTGCCCTCGGCCACCGCCCGCGAGTGGATCTTGTACCGGCGCAGGACGGTCTTGGCGCGGGGCCAACCCTTCGCCGCGATGTACGCCTCGGTGTCCTCCAGGTCGGCGCGGCCGTCGCGCGGGTCCCAGTTGTTGACGACGATCCGGAAGGGGATGTCCATCGGCTCGATGACCTTCTGGATGGTCCGGGCCGTCGGGTCGAAGCACAGCGGCTCGGTGATCATCGGGACCAGGACGTCGTCCGCGATCTCCAGCGCCCGGCGCAGGATCTCCTCGTCGGCCAGGGTGCCCGGCGTGTCGATGAAGATGTGCTGGTACTCGTCCTTCTCGCCCAGCACGTCGAACGTGCACGCCGCGAGGTTGACCGTCGTGGTGGTCTTGCCGACGCCGCCCTTCTGGTTGGCGATCACGTGGATCTTCGCGCCGGTGTTCTTGAGGTGGATCAGCTGTTCGGCGTGGTCGTGCGCCGCCATGAAGTCGAAGGGCAGGTTGTCGCCCACCCGCTCCGCCCAGACGACGGCGGACCCCTGGGGGTCGGTGGACACGACAAGCACGGATGGCTTCATGATGTTCCGTTCTCTCCGTGGGCTTCCCGGGCTGACTGCCCGGTACTGCGGATGTCCGCCGTTCAAAGCCGCGAACGGTGGACGGGGACAGCATTGCAGATGATCAACTGGGAGTCGGACGCGACCCGCCCGTTTTCGCGCACAATGATCGTCTCCGGCGCCCGCTACCGTCCCCGGAAAGCGGTTCTCCCCCGCGTGAACGGCCTCTGCCCCGGTGATCCGGGAAACCGCGGGCCCGGCTGCGGCGGAGGGGGGAGGGAACAGGAATCGTGCACGGCACTCGCCGATTCACACATCCGGGAAATCGCCGGAAGTGACGTTCCGGAAATCATGACGGACCGCCAGATCGAAAGCCGTCGGAATTCCCCCGCGTCCGGACCGGCGGACTGCCACCGCGACGGCCGACGGGCCGCCGACGGCCACCGAGGCGCCCGAAGTCCCGGAACACCACGACAGTGGACAGTAGACAAACGATGGACGCGCGGCGGGCGGCACGGGCCGCATCGCGCCGCCCCGCCCGTCCATCGCTTGTCGCCCGGCGCGGCGGATCGTTCACCACGGCGCAGGCACACGGCCCGCGCCGCCCACCGAACACACACGGAATCGAGGGAAACCATGCGCATCTCCGCACGCGTCGCGGCGCTGGCCACGGTGGCCGCCATCGGGCTCGGCACCATCGCCACCGGCACCGCCCAGGCCGCCCCGGCCACCGGAGCAGCCACCGCTTCGGCCGCCGTCAAGGCCGCCCAGCCGGCCCCGGCCGGCGTCCAGGCCGCCCGGAGCACCACGGTCCACCTGACCAACAAGACCGGCTGCACGCTCTGGCGGACCAACTACTCCCTGGCCCACGGCATCTGGACGCAGGAGCCGTACCTGGGGCTGGCGGACGGCGCCGAGGAGACCTTCGGGTCCGAGAGCAACGGGTTCATGACCGGTACCGAGGGCCTGGTGCAGTACGTGTCCTATGACTGCCAGCAGGGCTGGCGCAACGGCAAGTACGTCCAGCTGCACTGGGCCAACCCCTACGTCGGTTCCAACGGCTATGACGAGAACGGCACCGACGGCGGCGTCTTCGCCCCGGTCCGTCAGGGTGGCGGCGGCGACAACGCCGACGTCTTCTGGACCGTGTGGGGGGCCTGATCCCGCCGTCGGGCACCACCACGCCGGAGCGGTCGGATAGTTCGGAGTCCGCCGGCTGACGGGCGGTGCCCCCTGCCAGGTGTCGAACGGCCCGCCCCTGTCCGGGCCGTTCGGCACCACCGGGTCGGACGCGCCGCCGCGCGGCCGGTCGCGCCCGTCCTCTCAGCGCCGGGCGCGAGGGCCGCGCGGCTCGACGAGGCGATCGCCGAAGAGCCGGGTGCCCGCCTGTTTGACGTGTTTCAGCACGGGTGAGACCTCCATGCTCTGCAAGCCGTCCAGGGACCCGATGCGATCCGACGTGAACTCGAACAGTTCGTCGAGATCCCGGCAGTGTGCGACGGCGTGGATGTTCCAGGGCCCGGAGACGGCTGCGACGAAGGCGATCCCGGGTTCCTGCGCGAGTGCGCGGCCCGCGTTCTTCACCGCCGACGGGTGCACGCGGAGCCAGAGGTTCGCGCGGGCGTGGTAGCCCAGGGCCGCTGCGGCGATCTCGACGTCGATGTGCACGACGCGGCGCCGGAGCAGGGTGTCGAGGCGCCGCGAGACGCGACCCGGAGTGAGACCGGCGGCTGCGGCGAGGTCGACGAGACCGGCGCGGCCGTCCGCGGCGAGCGCATCGAGCATCTTCTCGTCCTCGGGGGTGAGCTGCAGCGGCTCGCGGGCGACGACCGGAGACTCGGTGAACGGGGGCCCGCCGCTCCCCAGCGCTGCTTCCTCCTCCGGGGACAGCGTGCCCTCCAGGGCGGACCAGTAGTGGCCGCGCCCGCCGAGGAACTGACGGAGCATGGCGAAGGCGTTGACGTCGACCACCGCGGCCGTGCGGGGAAGCCGCTGCCCCAGGAGGTCCTCGCGTTGTTCCCGCGTCCGGGACTGCGTCGCGCAGGTGATCTCGCAGCCCGCCGCGCCCAGGGCCACCCAGTTGACGTCGTCCCGCTCGGCGAGCGCGTCGGCGATCGCCGGGCCGCTGCCGGGGCGGCAGCGCAGCCGCACCAGCCACCTGCTCTGCCCCAGGGCGCCCGGGTTGACCACGCCGGCCACGCGGATCACACCGTCGGCGCGCAGCCGGCGGTAGCGGCGGTTGACGGCCCCCTCGGTCAGGCCGAGGGCGGTCGCGATCGCGGCGAACGAAGCCCGCGGTGCGATCTGCAGCGCCCGGATGATTCGTACGTCATCGGGCTGCAGCGAAGCGGATTCCGTCATGAGTGCCCTCGGCATGTCGGCAATCCTACGAACGAGGGCTTGTGGCTCGCCCGCGATGCCGTGCGGAGGAAACACTCGGGGCGTAGGGGGTTCGGGGCGCAGGGGTTCGGGCGCACGGGATTCGGGGCGCACGGGTCGAGGGATCGCAGCGACGGGCGCCGCCCCGTGCCGGTCCCGGGGTCCCGACGACACCCGAACGGAGTACGACGCCCGTGGAACGGAGTTGACGCCCATGTCATCGAACGGCACCGCACATCAGCACCGACCGACCGCCCTGATCGTCGGGGCCTCGCGCGGCCTCGGCCACGCGATGGCGGTGGAGTTCCTCGACCGGGGGTGGAGGGTCGTCGGCACGGTCCGCGACCTCACCGCCCGGACGCCGCTGCACGAACTCGCGGACCGGGCCGACGGGCGGGTGACCGTCGAGCGCCTCGACCTCAACGAGCCCGGCCACCTGCCGCTGCTGCACGAACGTCTGGCGCACCGCCGACTCGACGTGCTCTTCGTCAACGCGGGCACCACCAACAACGAGCGGACGCCGGTCGGGGCGGTCCCGACGGCCGACTTCGTCGACGTGATGGTCACCAACGCCCTCGGCCCCATGCGCGCCATCGAAGCCCTCGAAGACCTGGTGCGACCGGCGGGCCTGATCGGGGCGATGTCCTCGGGACAGGGCAGCATCACGAACAACACGGACGGCGGCCGCGAGGTCTACCGGGGGAGCAAGGCAGCGCTGAACATGTTCCTGCGGAGCTTCGCGGCCCGGCAGAGCGGGACGCGGCGCGCCTTCGTCCTCCTGGCGCCGGGCTGGATCCGCACGGCCCTGGGCGGTCCGGACGCGCCGTTCACGATCGAGGAGACCGTCCCCCTGCTGGTGGACGTCCTGCTCTCCCGACGGGGCACGCCCGGCCTGGCGTATCTGGACCGCTTCGGCCGGACCGTTCCTTGGTGAGCCCTGCCCGCTACGGATGGACCGTCCCGTGGTGAACCCTGCCCGCTACGGCCGGGCCGAGCCGCCCGACTGAGGCTCCTCCGTCCCCTCGCACCCGGAGTCGGCGGCGGCCTCGACGAGGTTGTGCTCCAGGCGTTCCAGGGTGTGCAGGGCCTCCGCGCGCTCGTCGGGGGTCAGACCGGAGGTGACGAGGTCTTCGAGCGTGCTCCAGCTCTGTTCGACCTCGCGGCGCAGGGCGTGGCTGGCGGCCGTGGGTTCGATGAGCGACGCGCGCTTGTCGGTGGGGTCGGGGCGGCGGCGGACGAAGCCGGCCTGCTCCAGGCGCTGGACGGTGCGGGTCATGGTGGCGGCGTCGGAGTCCAGCAGGCGTACGAGGTCGGTCTGGCGCCGGGGGCCGAGTTCCCACAGGTGCATCATGACGAGCTCCTGGCCGGGGTGCAGGCCGATGCGGCGCAGGAGCTGTCCGGCGTACATGCGGTGCAGGCGGGCGAGGCGGAAGATCGCGTGGCTGATGGGCCCGCCGGCGGCGGCGGCCGGCAGCGGAACGCTGGCTCCCTGAGCGGATCCCGCGGGATCCTTCCCGGCCTTCGGGGACTGGGTCATCTCTTCCTCACTTCCTGATCGGGCAGCTAACTCTATCGCGCGGCTGCGCTCCCTCGCTGATCCGCCCGCCTTCGCACGGCAACTTACCTGGCAGATCGGCATGGCTGACGCCAGGAGGCCGTGGAGAAGTGGCCCTCGGGCACTTACCTGTTCGAGCAGGTATCTGTTACGTTGGATGCATCGAGGCCACCGGCACTCCTCACGTAGGGAAGAGATCATGACCACTGCTTTCGATCCGATCGTTCTGGGCGGCAAGCCCCTGACCAGCCGTATCGCCATGGCGCCGATGACCCGCAGCCGCGCGCACGGGCCGGGCGCGGAGCCGACGGAGCTGATGGCGACGTACTACGCGCAGCGCGCCGGCGCCGGGCTGATCGTCACCGAGGGCATCCAGCCCTCGCCGGTCGGCCAGGGCTACCCCGACACCCCAGGCCTGCACACGGCCGGGCAGGTGGCGGCGTGGCGGACGGTGACCGACGCGGTGCACCGCGAGGGCGGGGTGATCTTCGCCCAGCTGATGCACACCGGCCGGATCGGCCACCCCAGCCTGCTGCCCGACGGCCTGGTGCCGGTGGCGCCGTCGGCGGTGGCCGCCAAGGGGCAGGTGTTCACCCACGAGGGCCCGAAGGACTACGTGACGCCGGAGGAGCTGAGCGAGGCGGAGATCCGGCAGACCGTCGCGGACTTCGCCGACGCCGCCGCCCGCGCCGTCGAGGCCGGGTTCGACGGGGTGGAGATCCACGGCGCCAACGGCTACCTGGTCCACCAGTTCCTCGCGCCGAACACCAACCTGCGCACCGACGCCTGGGGCGGCGACACCGAGGGCCGGATCCGATTCGCCGTCGAGGTGGTCACCGCGGTGGCCGAGGCGATCGGCGGCCACCGGGTGGGTCTGCGGATCTCGCCCGGCAACCCGTACAACGACATCGCCGAGGCCGACCCGGCCGAGGTGTACCAGGTGTACGAGGCGCTGATCGGGCGGCTGACCGGCCTGGACCTGGCCTACCTGCACCTGTTGGAGGGTCCGGACCGCGACCTGACCGCGCGCCTGCGCAAGGCGTGGCCGGGCACCTTCGTCCTGAACCCCTTCACCCACCCCGCCGTCACCGGGCCCGAGGCGCTGGAGCTCGTCGAGGACGGCAGCGCGGACATGATCGCCTACGGGGCGCTGTTCCTGGCCAATCCGGACCTGCCGGCCCGGCTGGCCGTCGGCGGACCGTTCAACACGCCGGATCCGGCCACGTTCTACGGCGGTGACCACCGGGGCTACACCGACTACCCGGCTCTCGGCGCCTGATCGACGCCTGACAGGCGCGCGGCACACCGGCGCGGCCACGGGCGTGGCCGCCGTCGTGACCGCACAGTGGGTCAGGGCGATCCCGTCCGATCCGTCCCCCGATCCGTCTTCCGAACCCGTCTTCACCTGGGAGTTTCCGATGTCCACTGCCATCACCTTCTCCGAGTACGGCCCGCCCGAGGTGCTGCGCCCGACCGAGGTCACCCCGCCGCAGCCAGGTCCGGGCCAGGTCCGGATCAAGGTCAAGGCCGCCTCCGTGAACCCGCTCGACCTGAAGATCCGCTCCGGCATGATGGCCAAGGTCGCCCCCGCCGACTTCCCGGTGACACCGGGCGTGGACGCTGCGGGTGTCGTCGACGCCGTCGGCGAGGGAGCCGGTGCGGCCGTCGGCGACGAGGTGCTCGGTGCCACCGCCGGCGGCAGCTACAGCGAGTACGCCCTGCTGGAACGCCCGGTGGCCAAGCCCGCGGAGCTGTCGTGGGAGGTGGCCGCCTCGCTGGTCACGGTCGGCCGGACCGCACACCGGGTCCTCGACCAGCTCGGCGTCGAGGCGGGCCGGACCCTGCTCATCCACGGCGCCGCCGGCAGCGTCGGCTACATCGCGGTGCAGCTGGCGGTCGCCCGCGGCATCACCGTCATCGGTACGGTCGGGGAGAAGGACGTCGAGCGCATCACCGCGCTGGGCGCCACCGCCGTCCGCTACGGCGACGGCTGGGCGGAGCGGGTGAAGGCCGCCGCCCCGGGCGGAGTGGACTTCGTCTTCGACGCCGCCGGCGCCGGCGTGCTCGCCGACTCCGTCGCCCTGACCGGCGATGCGGACAAGGTCATCACCATCGCCGACATGTCCGCCCAGCAGCACGGCGTGCGCTTCAGCGCGGGCACCGGCGGCCAGGGCGGGGAGTCACTGCCGGAGCTGGTGCAGCTCGCCGCCGCCGGAAAGCTCACCGTGCCGATCTGGCGCACCTACCCCCTGGCGGAGGCCGCCCAGGCGCATGCCGACCTGGAGGCCCACCGCAACCGGGGCAAGGCCGTCCTCCTGCCCTGACCCCTGTGCTGCGGCCGCCTCGCCGCCTCGTGTCGCCGGAGCGCGTTGCCGCCTTGCGCCGCCGGAGCGCGCGAGGCGGACGGCCGGGGCCGCAGCCGGCCCCGCACTCCAGCCGGCTGCGGAGCGTCACGTGCCCGCTGGTCGTGGCGGTCGGAGGGCAGGGCTGAGGAGTTCGCAGAAGCGGTCCAGGGCGCGGTCGGTGCGGTGGCGGTCGCCGGTGGTCGTGAGGTCGAACAGGAGGCCGCGGATGACGGCCATGACCAGCGTCGGGGTGACGGTGTCGTTCGGGCCGGCGGTGACGTCGTGGAACACGGCGCCCAGGGTGTCGAACCAGTCCGTGATCGCCTCGGCCTGGTGCGGGTAGTTCTCGGGATGGACGAGACCGTCGGCGTGCACCTCGAAGAACAGCCGGACGAACGGGGCGCGTTCCGGTGCACTCATCCAGGACCAGATGCCGCGCAGGTGCTCCTCCGGGGAGGCGGCCTGCGCCGGGGGGAGCCCGGCCAGCCGCATCGCGCCGCGGCGGCGGGCCTCGGCGAGGACGGCGGACACCAGCTCCTGCTTGCTGCCGAAGTCGTAGAGCAGCATCCGCGGGCTGGTGTCGAGGGCGGCGGCCAGGGGCCGCAGGCTCAACCCGGCGAGGCCGTGCGCCAGCACGTAGTCGGTCGCCCTGGCCAGCGTGGCCTCCCGTCGAGCGGGGTCCGGAGGTCGCCCCACGGTGGACCGTCCTTTCGTTCTTGCCGATCTGAGCCTGCGTCAGTATATGGTACGACTGTTTCAAGAACGAGGGGGAGACAGTCATGCACGCACACGACCGGGCCGTCGCACTCGGCGCCGGAGGTCTCGTCGGCACCGCCTGGACGGCCGGGCTCGCCCGCGGCCTGCGCCACGGCGGGGTGGATCTCGGCGAGGCCGATCTCATCGTCGGCACCTCGGCCGGCGCGATCACCGGCGCACTGCTGGCCACCGGTCAGGACCCGGGCCGCCTCGCCACGCCGGTGCGCCCGGCCGGTTCCGGCAGCACGCCGCCGCGGGTGGACGGGCGCCGGCTGGGCGAGGTGTTCGCCGTGCTCGGTCAGGCCGCCGCGGACCCGGACGGGGCGCGGCGCCGGGTCGGCCGGATCGCGCTCGACGCCGAGACCGGCCCCGAGCAGGCCCATGTCGCCCGGATGCGCGCCATGGTCGGCACGGACGACTGGCCGGACCGGCCGCTGCTCATCCCCGTGGTGGACGCCGAGACCGGCGAGTCGGCCGTCCTCGACCGTACGAGCGGCGCGCCGCTGTCCGTCGCCGTGGCGGCGAGCACGGCCTTTCCGGGCATCTACCCGCCGATCACCGTCGACGGCCGCCGGTACATGGACGGCGCCCTGCGGTCGGCGACCAACGCCGCACTCGCGGCCGGAGCGCGCACGCTCGTCGTGATCGACCCGCAGGCGCACCTGTTTCCCCGCGAGCTGCTCCACCGGGAGCTGGCCGTGGCCGCGGCGCACACCGTGGTGACCGTCGAGCCCGATCCGGCGTCGATCGGCGTGTTCGGCCCGGACCTGAACGACCGGACGGCGTGGGAGCCGGCCTACCGGTCGGGCCTTCGCCAGGCCGCCGAGGTCGCGGAGCGGCTCCGTTCCGCGTGGCGGACCGACGCCGGTGCCGACACCGCGGCCGGGACCGGATTCGGTACGGAGGACTGAGCGCCGCCTGGTCCCCGGCCGGGTGATCCGGTCCCGGCCGGCCCGGCGGCGCTCAGCGCGGCAGCACCCAGTCCGGGGCCCAGGTGTCGGGGGCGTCGTGGCCGGGGGTCGTGGCGGCGAGGTGGGTGCGGAGGGTGGCCAGGGCCGGGTGGGGGTTGTCGCGGTGCCACAGGAGTGAGTGCGGGTAGACGGGCGTCGGGTCGGTCACCGGGATGCGCCGCAGGCCGTGGCCGGCGGGCCAGACGAGGCGGGTGTGCTCGCTCATGAAGGTGGCCAGGGCCGGGGTGTCGGCGATGGTGTCGAGGAGCGCGTCGGAGCCGAAGTTGGGGCCGGTCGCCTCGATGGTGAGACCGAACTCGGCGACCAGGTCGTCGTAGTAGGCGCCCCACTCGCTGCCGGGGAGGATGCCCGGCATCCAGATCCGGTGGCCGACCAGCTCGGCGAGGGTCACCGACCTCGCGCCCGCCAGCGCGTGGCCGGGGCCGGTGAGGAGCTGGAGCGGCTCGTCGAGCACCCGGACGGACGTGATGTCCTCGGGCAGGGGCCGGCCGGGCGCGGCGACGGCGCGGAAGGACGCGTCGACGGTGCCGGAGCGGATGGCGGCGATCGCCGTCTCGATCTCCAGCAGCATCACCACGTCGAGGTCGATCTGCGGGTGCGCGCGGTGGAAGCCGCGCATCAGGCCCGACGCCGCGCCGCGCGAGGCGATCACGTCGACCCGCAGCGGGCGGTGCCCCACGCGCACGGACGCGACCGCGCGCTCCGCGACGCGCAGCAGTTCGCGCGCGTGGGGCAGGAACGCCTGCCCGTCGATGGTCAGCTCGGCCCCGCGCGGGGTGCGGGTGAACAGCCGCACGCCGAGGTCGCGCTCCAGCGCGGCGACGCGCTTGGAGACGGCCTGCTGGGTGACGGAGAGGTCGACCGCGGCCTTCTGGAACTGGCCGGCGTCCGCGATCGCGGCGAAGGTGCGCACTGCTTCGAGGTCCACGCCGACCACCCTAGTGAACAACCCATGGTTGTGCGGCGATGGCACGAAGGTTGTTTGACCCGCGGTTGTGCTGCCCGATTAGCTCTCCTCGATCAACCCCGGTTTGTGTGATCGAGACGGCGAGGAGGCACATCGAGCATGAGGGGCAGGAAGCGGCTGGGCCGCCGGTTCGGCTGGCTGTGGGCGGCGTACGCGGTGAGCGCGTACGGGTCCGGGCTGGGGTTCGGGGCACTGCCGATGATCGCCGTGCTGGTGTTGCACGCCGGTCCGGCCGAGGTGTCCGCGCTGTCCGCGGTCGGGCCCGCGGTGGGAGCGCTGGTCGCGCTGCCGCTCGCGCCGTGGGTGGAGTTCCGGCGCAAACGCCCGGTCATGATCGCGACGGACCTGACCCGGTTCGCGGCCATGGCGAGCATCCCGGCGGCCTACGCCCTCGGGTGGCTTGGCTTCGTCCAGCTGCTCGTGGTCTCGATCGTGGTCGCCGCCGCCAAGATCGCGTTCGGCGCGGCAAGCGGCGCCTACCTCAAGGCCCTCGTCCGGCCGGAGGACCTGCTCGTGGCCAACGCCCGGTTCGAGTCCACGAACTGGAGCTCCATCGCGGTCGGGCCACCGCTGGGCGGCGCGGCGATCGGGGTGTTCGGGCCGGTCACCACCGTGGTGGCCGACGCGCTCGGCTACCTGCTGTCCGCGCTCGGCATCACCGCGATCGGCGGCCGGGAGGAGGCCCCGCGGCCGCCCGGCACCGGCACTGGCAGCGACACCGGCAGCGGCAGCGGCACTGCCACCGGCACCGGCCCGGTCCGGGCCGGCGGGGTGCTGGACGGCTGGCGGCACATCCTGGGCGACCCCGGTCTGCGCGCGCTCTACCTCAACAACGTGCTCGTCTCCGGCCTGATCATGGCCACCGAGCCGGTGCTCGCCGTCCTCCTGCTGCGCCGACTCGACTTCGCCCCCTGGCAGTACGGCCTCGCCTTCGCCGCCCCCTGCCTCGGCGGACTCGTCGGCTCCCGGCTGGCCCCCCGCGTCGTGGCCCGCTACGGGCGGCACCGGGTGTTCCGGACCGCCGGCACCCTGCGCGCCGTCTGGCTGATCGGCCTGGCCTTCGTCCGCCCCGGCGTCGTCGGCCTCGTCACCGTGATCGCCGTCGAGCTGGCGATCATCGTCAACATGAGCCTCTACACCCCGGTGCTCGCCACCTACCGGCTCGAACACACCCCCAAGCACCTCGTCGCCCGCACCCTGGCGGCCTGGTCGATCGGGCAGCAGGCGGCGATCGCCGTCCTCACGGCGCTCGGCGGACTGCTCGCCGGCGCCACCGGCCCGCGCACCACCCTCGCCGTCGCGGGGCTGGCCATCCTGGCCACCCCGTTGCTGCTGCCCCGCCGCGACCAGGTGGCGCAGCCGGATCCGGTGCCGTCGGTGCCGGCCGACAACCCGGCCTGACTCCCGCGCCGCCGCAAGCGCCACTGCCGTCACCGCCCTCGTAACTGCCACCGCCACCGCCGTGACCGCTACCGCCACCGCCGTGACCGCCACCGCCGCCGCCGTGACCGCCACCGCCGCCGTAACCCAGGAGGACACCCGCGTGAGCACCGACCTTGCCCTCGACCCCGCGCACACCGCCCTGCTCGTCCTGGACTGCCAGCCCGCGGTCCTGGCCGCCGTCCTGCCCGACGAGGGGGAGCGCGAGGCCCTGCTCACCCGCCTGCAAGGAGCCGTCGCCGACGTACGCGCCGCGGGCGGCACCGTCGTCCACGGACGCCTCGGCTTCACCGAGGCCGACTGGGCCGCGGTCCCGGCCGCCAACACCTCCTTCGCCGCACTGGCCCGCCACCGCGCCATGCACCACGAGGACCCCGCCGCCGCCGTCCACGAGCGCCTGGCTCCCCGGGAGGGCGGCGGCGACATCGTCGTCCGCAAGACCCGCCACGGCGCCCTGTCCACCACCGACCTCGACCGCCGGCTGCGCGAGCGGGGCCTCACCGCACTGGTCGTCGCCGGCGTCAGCACCGGCGGCGCCGTCCTGTCCACCGTCCTCGACGCGGCCGACCGCGACTACCGGCTCCACGTCCTGTCCGACGGCGTCGCCGACCCGGACCCCGACGTCCACGACGTCCTGCTCCGCCACGTCCTCCCCACCCGGGCCCGCATCATCGACACCGCCGCCCTGCCCGCCCTGCTCCGCGCCGCCTAATGGGACTTGCTGAGTCGTAGAGACTCGGTGCCGTAGCCGCCGGCAGGTGAGCACTCGTGTCGCCGGAACCATTGCGAGTTCTGGGGTCAGACCGTGCCCCTGCTGGTCGGCCGGAAGGCCATGACCGCTGATGGGGTGGCGTGCCCGCCGAACAAGGCGTGAGCACTGGATCCATTAGGCCGCGTGCCGTGTCTTCCGCTGGCTGCACGACCGGCAAGTACACGATGGGGAGGACGAGTTGCTACTGATCGGCGACGACTGGGCCGAGGACCACCACGACATCGAGGTCCAGGACCCGACCGGCCGGAAGCTGGCCGCCGCCCGGCTGCCCGAGGGCGTGGAGGGCATCGCCAAACTGCACGAGGTCGTGGCCAGGCACGCCGGCGAGGACCCCGACCCCGCCGACGTGATCGTCGGGATCGAGACGGACCGCGGCACCTGGGTGCAGGCCCTGATCGCCGCCGGCTACCAGGTCTACGCGATCAACCCCCGGCAGGTCGCCCGCTTCAAGGAGCGATACGCCACCTCCGGTGCCAAGAGCGACAAGGGCGATGCCCACGCGCTCGCCGACATGGTCCGCATCGACCGCGACCAGCTGCGGCCCATTGCCGGCGACAGCGACCGGGCCCAGGCCGTCAAGGTCGTCACCCGCGCCCACCAGACCCTGGTCTGGGAACGCACCCGCACCTTCCAGCGGCTGCGCAGCACGCTACGCGAGTACTTCCCCGGCGCGCTGACCGCATACGCGTCCCTGGAGCTGACCAGCGCCGACGCGCTGGAACTGCTGATCAAGGCACCCACGCCGCAGAGGGCGGCGAAGCTGACCCGCACCCAGATCGCCGCCGTCCTGGCCCGGGCCCGGCGCCGCGACCGGGACCAGAAGGCCGGCGCGATCCAGGCCGCACTGCGCGAGACATACCTGGAGCTGCCCGAGCCGGTCACGGCCGCCTACGCGGCCGCCACCACCGCCCACGCCCGTCTCCTGCTCGCCCTCAACGAGCAGATAGCCGCGATGGAAGAGCAGGTGAGGGCACATTTTCTCGCGCACCCGGACGCTGAGATCTACCTGTCGATGCCCGGCATCGGCGAGATCACCGGCGCCCGGGTGCTCGCCGAGTTCGGGGACGACCCCACCCGCTACAGCTCAGCCAAGGCCCGCAAGAACTACGCCGGGACCAGCCCAGTCACCCGGGCCTCCGGCAAGAGCCACAGCGTCCAGGCCCGCTACGTGCGCAACAACCGGCTCGCCGACGCCCTCCAACGCCAGGCGTTCTCCGCCCTGCGCGCCTCACCCGGTGCCCGCCGCTACTACGACAAGCAACGAGCCCGCGAAGCCGGCTACAACCCCGCCCTCCGCCAGCTCGGCAACCGGCTCGTCGGCATCCTCCACGGATGCCTCAAGACCCGCACCCACTACGACGAAGCGACCGCTTGGTCCCACCACGCAGACCTCCATGCCGCTTGACCTCAAACGTCATGGGGTGTCTGACCCGAACCGCGCTCGGCGCCCAGAGCGCGCCCATCCCGCGCCCACCCACACCCACCCCGTCCGGCCAGGGCCGCCGAAGCACGCACCGGTGAGCCCCTTCGCCACTACGGTGGTCACCCATGGCCCACACCGCGCACACCGCGACCGAGATGACCGCGGAGCTCGTCCGGGAGCTGCTCCGCGACCAGCATCCCGACCTGGCCGACCGCCCCATCAGGCTCGGCGCACGCGGCTGGGACAACCAGCTGTGGCGGCTCGGCGACGACCTCGCCGTCCGCCTGCCCTGGGCGACGGATTCCGCGGACGGGCTGCTGCGCAAGGAACACGCGTGGCTGCCCTCCCTCGCCCCGCAGCTGCCCCTGCCGGTCCCCGTCCCGCAGCGCCTCGGGGAGCCCTCCGAGCGGTTCCCGCGGCCCTGGATCGTCACCACGTGGGTCCCCGGCGCGCCCGGCGACCGCGCCCCCGCCACGCGGGCCACCCACGCGGCCGACCGCCTGGCCGGGTTCCTGACCGCCCTTCACCGGCCCGCCCCCGACGGCGCGCCCGTCGGCCGCGACCGCGGGGGGCCGCTGGCCGAGCACGCGGAGGGGTTCGCCAGGATGCTCGCCTCGGCCGACGAGATGGGGCTGATCCCCGACCCGGACGCCGTCCGCGCCGTCTGGGAGGACGCCGTCGCCGCGCCCGGCTGGGCGGGCCCGGCGCTGTGGCTGCACGCCGACCTCCACCCGGCGAACGTCCTCACCGCGGACGGCACCCTCTGCGGCGTGATCGACTTCGGCGACCTGTGCGCAGGCGATCCGGCCTACGACCTCGCCGCCGCCTGGATCCTCCTGCCGGACGGTGCCGTCGACCGCTTCCACGACACCTACCGGTCCCGGGTCGCCTCCCGCTCCCGTGCCGCCGACCGGCCGGCTCCGGACGCCGCGACCCTGCGCCGCGCCCGCGGATGCGCGGTGCTGCGCGCCCTCGTCGGGATCCTCATCGGAGAGGCCGGTGTCCGCGGTCGCCCCGGAGGCAAACCCACCTGGGGCCCACCCGGCCACGCCGCCCTGCGACGCCTCACCGCGACGGCCGGGCACTGACGAAGCCTGCCGGTCGCCGCCCCGCCCCACCCACGGCCGAGCGCCCGGCGCTCTGTCGGTGCCGGCGAGTAGCTTGCGAGCGCAACGTGGGCATTCGTCGTGAGGGAGGAACCGTGGGGGCCAAGACCGGGCTGCTCGTGTACGCCGACGGGGAGGCGCCGGGCCTGCTGAAGCGGGTCGGTGCGCCGGACCGGGAGCGGACGGCCGCGATGATGCGGCGCCTGTACCCGGGCTGGGCGATCGACGCGGCCGCCCCGTCGAACCTCGGGCGCGGGGTCCATCCCCCGAACGGCCTTGCCCACGCGGGGAGTTGGCCGGGGGTGGAGCTGGTCTGCGACCAACGGTTCATGATCGACTTTCCGTCCCGCCTCCCGGACGAACTGGTGGCGGCGAGCGCGGGCCGGCGGATGGTCCTGCACGCCATGCACAGCGTCGTCGACTGGCTGGCCTTCGGCGTGTGGGAGGACGGGCACCTCGTCCGCGCGCTGAGCCTGTCCCCGGACAGCGGGATCATCGAGGACATCGGCGAGCCGCTCCCCTTCGAGACGCCCTACTGGGCCGGGGAGCGCCCGGCCGACATCGTCCCGTGGCCGGACGAGGAAGAGGAGCCGTACCCGCTGCCCTTCCACCCGCTGGACATGGGCGAGGACGCGCTGCGCGCGCTCTGCGGCTTCGTCGTCGAGGGCTGCCCGGAGCCGGGCGACCTGGCCGCGGAGACCGTCGCCCTGCACGGCTACCTCGTCCGGGACCCCAACGCCCCCGACCCCGCCGAGCGGGACGCCGCCCTCAAAGCGGCCATCGCGGCCATGCCCCCGCCGCGCGTCCACCGGCTCGGCCCGGACGGCACGTTGATCAGAGACGACTCCTAGGGAAGGAGGCGACATATCCTCTCGTGATGGTGCAAAGTGCAGCGAAAGACGTGGATGGCTACCTGGCCGAGGTGCCCGATGACCGTAGAGACGCGCTGGCCGAGTTGCGACAGCTGTGCCGGCAGGAGCTGAAGGGCTTCACGGAGCTCATGGCCTACGGAATGCCGGCATATGAGCGGGACGGTGTCGCCGAGATCGCCTTCGCCAGCCAGAAGCAGTACATCTCCTTCTATCTGATGCGCAGTGATGTGCGCGAGGCGTTCGCCGAACGGCTGGCGGGGCAGGACATGGGCAAGGGGTGTCTGCGGTTCCGCAGGCCGCAAGCGATCGACTTCGGTCTGGTGCAGGACCTCTTGCGAGCAACTGCGGCACGGCCGGGCACAGTCTGCTGACGCCGGTCCTGATACGCCCTGTATCAGTCAGCCGATGACCATGGACGTGCCGAGGATCGCCGACAGTTTCCGCAGCTTGGCGGTGGTCGCGCTGCCCGCGCTCGCCTTCTGCGCGATCACCCCCGGCAGGGCCTGGTTCCGGGCCCACCCCGGCGCGGCCGAGCAGACGTCCAACAGCGTGTCCAGGGCGGTGTCCGACTGCCGTGTCTCCGCCTGTGCGAGGGCGACGTCCAGCAGCATCCGATTGCGTGCCGACGGCGTGAGGCCGGACGGGTCACCGATCGACCCGAACAGGCCGAGGGCCTTGCCGGGGCGTCCCGTGGACACCGTGATGCCGATCGCCTGTGCGGTGACCGTAGCGGGCCCGAACGCCGTGCCGTTCACCGTGACGTCCCGGCCCATCCGGGCGGCGACGGCGTGCCCTTGGGAGAGCAGGTCGTCCGCCCGGGCGACGTCGCCCTGCCGGGCCGCGACGACGGCCGCGAAGGTCACGTGCCATCCGTAGGTGGCGAGCAGCCCGAGATCGCGGTCCCCGTACCGGGGCTCGATCGCTTCGTAGGACATCCGAGCCGTCTGCGCGGCCTGGTCGAGGCGGGCATCCCGCAGGTAGATCCACGACCGGCCCGAGGCGACCATGGCCGAGCGGACGGTGTCCCCGGCCTGGTCGGCCTGGTGCTGGGCGTGCCCGATCCCCGCGTACGCGAGGTCCCGGGCGCCGAACTGGTTGGCCACGTACGCGGCGAGCCGGTAGGCGTCCGCGAGGAGGCCGGCGGCCGTGCCCTGCCGGTCGGCGGGCACGGCCCGCAGGGTAGCGGCGGCTTCGCGCAGGGCCGGGGCGATGCGCACGCCCGCGCCGACGAAGTCACCGGTGCGGTAGGTCTCCCACGCGGCGGTGAGCCCGGCGGCGAGCTCGGCCGGGGCCGGGGGCTGCACGTCCAAGCCGACGCCGGCGGCGGTGTCGTGGACGGCGCGGGACAGCTCGCGCATCATCGCCCGGTCGGCGCCGTGCATCGCCCGGCGGGGCGCCTGCTGGCCGAGGATCACCGACACGTCGGTGTTCAGCGCGGCCGAGATCCGCAGCAGGGTCTGCAGGCTCCCACCGAGATCGCGTTCCGCCTTTCGGATGGTCGCCACGGACAGGCCCGAGGCCTCGGCGAGCTGTTCCTGAGTCACGTCCGGACCGCGCAGAAGTTTGATGCGCTCGCCCGTGGTGTAGTCACCCCACTGCGTCATCCTGATCCCCTTCCGGGTGCATGGCCGTACCCGGAAGGTACCCGCCCCCGTGAGCGGGGCGACATGGGCGGGTTGGGCCGTGGTAGACGGTGGAACCGGCGGTCCTCGTCGGCGCGTGGAGGTGATCTCTCCGGTCTCCCGGACGGTGCGACGGTGACCGTGCCCGGTGGGCTGCGGTTGAATCGGCGCATGACCGTATACGACGTGACCAGCCGACTTCCGGAGATCTCAGCCGTTCGGGACCGGGCGCAGGCCATGGCGGTGCTGGACGTGATCATGTGCGACGAGCCGTCGCTGCGCTACTACGCGTTCGACCCGGCCTGGTCCGGGTCGGAGATGCTGGCGTCGATGCAGGACGGCTCGGGGAACGACTACTCGGTGGTGTTCTCGGCGGCCGGCGCGTTCGCCCGCGGCTTCGACCACGAGTCGCCGATGACACCCTGGGCCGAGGATCCGCTCCGGCTGTGGCCCGGGTTGGTGGATTCGGTGCCCGAGGCGTTCCAGCCGCTCCTGACCGAGCCGTCCTTCTGCGAGTCGGACGGGACCCTGCGGGCGACGGTGTGCTTCTGGCGCGAGTCCTCGGATGCCGAATGGCGGAGTGGGGCCGTGGACCTCCCGGACGGGAACGACGGCGACGTGGACGGCGCGAGCTGGATCTTCGACGTGCTGGTGGCCGGGACGGCCGCGGCCTATCGGGAGTTCGCCGAGGAGTACTACGAGAAGGCGCCCGACCTGACGGCGATCCAGCACGTCCTCGATCACCAGCCGCTCACCGACGCCGTCGTCGCCCTGCTGAATCCCGACCGCCAACTCGCCGACCTCCACGACGAGGTTGCCCAAACCGGGTACGGCCGCGAGCTGATCGTCGGCTGAGCCCGGCGCGTGCCGGGGGCACGGGGCCGCTCTCGCGGCCCCGTCCGGCCTTCGCGGGTTCAGGGCGCCGGGGGTTCGGCCGGGAGCGGCGCGTCCTCCGGGCCGTCCGTGCCGGCGCCGTCCGTGCCGGGGCTGTCCGCAGGGGCGCTGTCCGCAGTGGCGCGGTCCGCGACGGGGGCGGGCCGGGTGCCCTCCTCGGCCTTGCGGCAGCTGCTGCAGGTGGCCCAGGGGAGGCGGGGGTGCGGTTCGCCGAGGTCGGTGGACCGGTGCGGGGCGAGGGTCATGTCGGAGGTGTCCAGGCCGCACAGCGTGAGCGGGTCGCAGACGCCCGAGGCCGCTGCCCGGGCGGTGTGCGCGCGGCGTACGGGATTCTCGGGGTCGGCCGGTGTGTGGTCGGCACCGAGCAGCCGGACGTTGGTCGGGGTGTCGGCTTCGAGCACGATGATGGTGTCCATCCCCTCAACCTCGCCGCAGGGCCGGTGTGCTGCACGCGCACGGTGGCATCCGGATCAGTCGGACGGGCCCGCAGTCGCGCGTCCCGCCCGGCGGAGCGGCTGCTCGGAGCGCCCGCTCGGTGCCCCGGCGGTACACCCGCGGCACACCGGCGAGGTCTCACCCCGGCTGGGCCAGTCCGCCGAGGCCCAGTGCGGTCGTACGGGCCGCACGCAGGGCCGCCCGGGCACGGGCCACTCCGACGAGGGTGGTCGCCCCGCTGCCGCCGACGGCGGGCGTGGGTGCGCCGAGCCCGGCGCAGGGGCGGCAGATGCCGGGCTTCGGTACCGGGTCGTGGCACTTGGCGCACTCGGCGTACCGGGCCGCTGCCGGGCGTGCGGGGGCTCGTTCGGGCGGCATCTTGTTTTCCAGGCGGTAGCGGATCACCCCTGCCGCCGAGTGCAGGGGGGCGGGGAGCCCGGGCAGGAGGGCCTGGGCGAGTTCGGTGTGGGTGGCGCCGCGCTCCAGCCACCGGGCGACCAGCGGGGCGAGCTTCCGGGCTTCGGCCTCGCCGAGGTGGAGACGGGGCTCGGGCCGGATCGCCCGGAAGAGTGCTGCGACCGCCTCCCGCGTTCGTTCGTCCGGGGGAGCGGGAGGGGGAGGGGGAGGGGGAGGGTCCTCGGCGGCCCGGTGTTCGACCTCCGGCCCGTCGCGTTCCGCGGCGGCCGGGAGGGAGGGTTCTTTGTCTCGGTTCTTTGGTAGGGCGTCAGCACCACCGGTGGTCGCCCCACCGGGCGCCGGAGGGGTGGTACCCGGTGCCGGGAGCTGAGGGGTGTCGTAGACGTGGTTCTCGGTGCGGAGGGTGCCGTCGGGCAGGCGGACCGTCACGACCCGGTAGTAGCCGGCCGCGATCAGCTCCTTCAGGGCCTTGCGGACGGCGCTTCGCCCCTGGGGGCTGGTGTCGGCCATCTGCCGACCGTCCTCCTGCCAGCCGTCGGGGCGGGAGAGGAGGTCCGCGAGCAGACCGCGGGCAGTGTAGGAGAGCCGTCGGTACTGCAGGACGTTGTTGGGAAGTACGGTGAAGTCACGTACGGGGACGCTACGATGAATACGCATCGGGAGTTCCTTGGCTTCCTTGTGCCGGACCCCGGGGTGTTGGTAGCGCCGCCGGGGTCAACCTGTTCTCCGTTGGTCTGCGAAACGTAACACGGTACGCCGGATCGAGATCCAATCGGTCGTCAAAAGACATCGCTGGCATGCGAGTTGACGATGAACGGTCCGTTGTCGACTGGGAAGCGACAGTTGTGGCAACTGTTGTGATCGCCGCAGGGCCCGGCCGGAGCGGTGTGGGTCACCGTGGCCGGGGCGGGCGCTCGGCGAGCTCTGCGCGGAGCGCGTCACGGTTGTAGGTGAAGCGCCTCAGGTCGGTCGTGAACGCCTCGGGGTTCGCGGCCGCCAGGGCCTGCTGGATGCGCACCGCCTCCTCGGTCGCGTCCAGCCCCTTGCGGAGGAAGCCGAGCTGCGCCCATCGGATGCCCAGGTTCGCGAGCGCCCGGGCCAGGGCCGGCTGGTACGCCGCCGGGTGCTCGCCGACCAGGACGAGGTAGATCTCCACGGCCTTCCGCGAGGTGTCGAGGGCGGCCTCCGGCCGGTTCACCGCGGCCAGCCGGTTGCCCAGGTTGTTCAACGCGATGGCGAAGCTGTCCCGGTCGACGGCGCGGCCGGTCGCGGCCCGGCGGTCGAGGATCAGCACGGCCTCCTCGGTGGCGGTCAGGGCCTCCTCCGGCCGGGCGGCGGCGGCGAGCCGGTTGCCGAGGTTGGACAGCGCGGCGGCGAGGAACTCCTCGTGCAACGCCGGGTTGGCCGCGACCAGTTCGCGCCACTGGCGGACGGCCTCCTCGGCGGTCGTCAGCGCCTCGTCGTCGCGGCCGGCCGCCCGCTGGTAGACGCCGAGTGCGGTCAGCGCGCGGGCGAGTGCGGGCCGGAAGGCGTCGGGGTTCGCCCTGGCCAGCCGGCGCCGGATGCCCACGGCGGTGGCGGCGACCCCGAGCGCCTCCGTGCCGCGCCCCATGCCCCACAGGTGGTTGGCCACGGTGACCAGCGATGTCGCGAACTCGGGGTCGAAGCGGTCCGGGCTGTCGGCGGCGAGGGCCCGGTAGACGGCGAGTGCGGTCCGGCCGGCGTCGACGGCGTCGGCCCGGTGCCCCGACTCGAACAGCGCGATCCCGGCGTTGACCAGCGCACGGGCGTAGGCGGGCCGGTAACCGTCGGGGTCCGCGTCGGACAGGTCGCGGCACAGGTCCACCGCCTGCCGGGCCGCCTCCAGGGCCTCGTCGAGGCGTCCCGTCGCCAGCCGGTGGTGGACCAGGTTGCTCAGCGGGCGGGACAGGTCGGCCTGCGGAGCACCGGGACGGCGGGCCGCGGGGTGCTCGGCCGCATGACGGCGGGCCAGGAGGACGGCCTCCTCGGTGGCCTCCAGCGCCTCGGCGGCCTGCCCCAGCACCGACCGGCACACGCCGAGGTTGGCCAACGCATTGGACAGGTCGGGTAGGTACTGCACGGGATCCTCCTCGGCCGGGCCGCGCAGGCACGCGACCGCCTGCACGCTGTTCTCCAGCGCCTGGCGGTGGAGACCGGCGTGCGACTGGCGCGTGGCCAGACGGGTGTGGAGGAGCGCCCGGTCGTTCGGGTCCCGGGTGCGGCGCAGCAGGTGCTCGGTCAGGCGGCCGATCACGGCCGCGATGCCGGGGTCGAGGTCGGTGTGCCGGTCGGGCGGCAGGTGCGGCTCGACGGCTTCGAGGACGGGGACGACGTCGGGCAGCCCGGCGAGGACGGTCAGCGCGGCGCTCCCGGCGTCGACCGCCAGCCGCGGGTCCGCCAGCAGCAGCGGGTAGAGGTGCTGCGGGCCGAGATGCTCCCAGTGCTGGGCGGCCGACAGCAGGAAGGTGACCGCGCGGGGCGTCCAGGGCGCGGGGGCGCGCTCGGGCCCGTGCCGGGTGAGCAGCGACGAGGTGTCGGGCACCGCCCACGGCTGCGGCGGGTAGGCGAGGTGGTGGCCCGGCACGGTCAGGGCGAGGAAGTCCTCGGCGAGGCGGTCGGGGTAGAGGGGCTCCAGGACCTGGTCGGGGATCGGTGTGGTCGGTGCTGCTGTCGCAGTGGGTGCTGCGGGTCCGGTCGAGGCGTCGGCTGCGGCCGGCGGGTAGCAGGACGTGTGGTCGTTCAGGACGTCCGGAGGGTCCGGCAACCGGAGCCGGTCGAGGACCGCCGTACCGGCCGCGCGGGAGAGGGTGCCGGTGAGGACGGCGGCGTACACGGCCCGGTTCATGACCTCGGGCGGCGTGCGGAAGCCGTTCCCGTCCTGCCCGGCGTTGGCGCCGTCGCCGTACAGCCGCGCCCAGTGCAGCCGCTCGCGGTCCAGGAGGTACATGGTCAGGCCGGACCGGTCCGCCGGCGGGGCGGATCCGGTCGCACGGGCGTCGACGGCGACCAGGGCGGCCATGTGGACGGCCAGGGTCAGGCCGAACTCGGTGCCGTGCAACGCCAGGGGCGGCCGGACCGCGGCTGCGTCGGGCAGGCGGTAGACGGCCGCGAAGGCGTCCCGGGCGGCGGTGAACATCGCGCCGCGGCCCGCGCCGTCCGCGGGCAGGGCCGGGAGGGGCTGGACGGACACACCGGCCTGGTAGGTGTCCAGGATGCCGCGCAGCTGGGGCAGTTCGTCCATGGTGCGCCCCAGCATCAGCACCCGGGTGGGCACGCCGCTCTGGTGCAGCAGGGCGTTCTTCAGCAGCCAGGTCAGGTTGGTGGTGAGCCACCGGTCCGCGTAGTCGACGATCAACAGCACCCCGGTCGCCCCGGCGGGGCGCAGATCCTGGCTGCCGGGCGGGATCGGGTCGGCGTCGGGGCCGTGGAAGGCGACGACGACCTTCCAGCCCGCCTCGGCGGACTCCTCGGCGAACCGGGCCGCCAGGCGGCTCTTGCCCTGGCCGCCCGGACCGTACAGCCAGCGCACCCCCAACCGCGCGCCGTCGCCGTCGCGCCACTCCCGCAGCCGGGCGAGCTCGTCGTGGCGGCCGGTGAAGGGCACCACGGCGCGGCGGGCGTTGAGCATCCGGCTCGGGAGTTCGCGCAGCCACCCCGGGTCGGTGTCCACCGTGCGCTGCCAGGCGGCGAGCAGGTACAGCGGGAGCCCGTCGGCGCCGTGCACGTGGATGTCGGCGCCGATCGTGCCGTAGGCGAAGCCGCTGACGGCGATGACGTTCTGGACGTAGAGCGGCTGGGAGTCGCCGTCGGCGCCGCCCTCGGTGCGGTCGCCGCGGTCGGCGGCGCTCATGCGGCGCCCGCCCCGGCCGCTGCCGTGTCGGTGGTGCCGGTGACGCCGATCGGGGTGACCGGCGGCCCTGCCTCACGATGTGCCACCCCGGAGTCCCTTCTCCTGCTGCGCGGCACCTCTGCCGCGGTGCGCGACGGGACGTGACAGAACCCCAGCGCTCCGGCACCGGCCCCTGGAAGCGCTCTGCCCTCGGCCCCCGGACGGGAAACGGGGCCCGGCCGCACCGGGCCGTCCCCCGAACCGCCGGTCGTGCCGGATATCTGACGAACTGTCGGATATGGTCCTCCTGCCCCGAACCCGATACCGAGAGGCTCGTGCGTTGAAGGTGACCAAGATCGTCCCCGGTTCCCCGTGCTGGGCGCAGCTGAGCGCCCGCGACCTCCCCGCCGCTCAGACGTTCTACGGCGAACTGTTCGGCTGGAGCGCCGAGACCGACCCCGACCCGCAGTACGGCGGCTACACCACCTTCTCCCACGGCGGCGCGCCCGCCGCGGCCGTGGCGCCGCTGATGAACCCGCAGCAGCCGGTGATGTGGCTGGTGTCCTTCGCGACCGACGACGTCGACGGCACCTGCGGGACCGCCAAGGGCGCGGGCGCCCAGGTGTGGATGGGGCCGATGGAGATCGGCGACCTCGGCCGCTGGGCGCTGCTCAGCGACCCGACCGGCGCGCCGTTCGCCGTCTGGCAGGCCCGGAAGTTCGCCGGGTTCGGCGTGGTGAACGAGCCGAACGCCTTCGGCTGGGTCGACCTGTCGACCCGGGACAGGAACGCCGCGGTCGAGTTCTACAAGACCACCCTCGGCTGGCAGGTCTGGCCGGACGACGTCTACCCGATGGTCGGCCTGGCCGGTGAGATGTTCGGCGGCGTGATGGCGATGGACGCCTCCATCCCGGCGGAGGTCCCGTCCCACTGGGCCCCGTACTTCCAGGTCGCGGACGTGGACTCCGCCGCGGCGACCGCGACGCGCCTGGGGGCCGAGGTCCTGCACGGGCCCGTCGACGTGGAGATGGAGAACGGTCCCCGGATCGCCGTGGTCCGCGACCCGCAGGGCGCCACCTTCGGCGTCTTCGCACCCCGCACCACCGGCTGACCCGCCCGCCGGGCAACGCCCCGCCCCCCGCCGAAGGTCCCGTCCGCACGACGGCCGGGACCTTCCGCGCGTCCCGTCCCGCGCGGGGAATGAGGCGGGACGGAGCGGAGCCTCGGTGTCAGTCCTGTGCCGTGGGGCGGACGACGATCTCGCTGACGTCGACGCCCTCGGGCTGGTCGATGGCGTAGGCGATGGCGGCGGCGATGGCGGACGGCGGGATGGCGATCTCGTCGCGCCGGCGGAGGAGGGCGGCGGCGACGTCGGGAGCGGCGCCCTTGCCGACGCCCTCGGTGTCGGTGAAGCCGGGGGAGACGAGGGTGACGCGCAGGTCGGGCCCGGACTCCTGGCGCAGGCCCTCGGTGAGCACCTTCACCGCGGTCTTGGTCGCCGCGTAGACGCCCTGGGGGGACTTCACGGTGTAGGCCGCGGTGGAGCCGATGTTGACGAACTGGCCGGAGCGCTGCGCCCGGAAGACGGGCAGGGCGGCCGCGATCCCGTTGAGCAGGCCGGTGATGTGGGTGGCGACCATCGCGTCCCAGTCGTCCTGGCGCAGCTCGTCGAACGGGGACACCGCCATGGTGCCGGCGTTGGAGACCAGGACGTCGAGCCGGCCGAACCGGTCGAGCGCCGTGTCCGTCAGGCGCCGCAGGTCCTCGCGGCGGGTCACGTCGACGACGGCGCCGACGGCGCTGCCGCCCTGCGCGGTGATCTGCGCGACCACCGCGTCCAGTCGGTCCTCGCGTCGTGCCCCGAGGACGAGCCGGGCGCCCCTCCCGGCGAGGTGGAGGGCGGTCGCCGCCCCGATGCCGCTACTGGCGCCAGTGATCGCCACGACCTTGCCTTCGATTCCCGGCATGAGCAGCCTTTCCGGAGTTGGGCGGGCTGGCCTGAGGGTGCCCGAGGGTGGCCCGAGGTTGGCCCATGGTGAAAGTGGGGAGTTCTCCACTTGATCCCACGTTAAGTGGGGAACCCTCCCTTTGGCAATCGGCGGACAGGACGGGAAGGATCGACCGGCAGACAGGAAGGGACGACGACACGTGACCGACGGCAGCTCGCACCGCCCGCTGCGCGCCGACGCGCAGCGCAACCGGGACAAGATCCTCGCCGCCGCCGTGCGCGTCTACACCGAGGACGGGCTCGACGCCCGCATGGAACACATCGCGAAGGCGGCGGGCGTCGGCAGCGCGACCCTCTACCGCAACTTCCCCACCCGCGAGGCCCTGATCGAGGCGGTCTACCGCAACGAGCTGGCCCAGTTGTGCGACGCCGTCCCCGGACTGCTCGCAGCCGAGCCGCCGTACGAAGCGCTACGCGCCTGGACCCGGCTCTTCCTCGACTACGTCGCCGCCAAGGCCGGAATGGCCGACGCGCTGCGCGCCCTCGCCGCAGCCGGGAGCATCTCGCACGGCCACAGCCGGGACATGATCCGACAGGCCCTCGCCGCCCTGATGGACGCCTGCACGGCCGTCGGCGCGATCCGCACCGACATCGGCCCCGCCGACCTCGCGGCCGCCCTCGAAGGCATCGCCCTCACCTCGGCCGGGCCCGACCTGCGGGCACGCGCCGAACGCCTGCTGGACCTCACCCTGGACGGGCTGACGGTCCGTTCGTAAGCCTACGGGGTGGAGAGCGGCGGCGGGACGGCCACCGGGACGGACGGACCCGCGCCCTCCCCGGTGGGTGACCGGGGAGGGCGCGGGTCGCGGGGTGGTTCAGGACCGGCGGCGCAGGCGGCCGACGAGGACGAGCGCGCCGGCCCCGAGGGTGGCGAGCGCCGCGGCGGCCACGGCCGGGACGGTGCTGGACTCGGCACCGGTGGCGGCGAGTTCGCCCACGGCAGGGGCGGCGGGGGCCGCGGGGCCGGCACCCACGGCGGGCGCGGCAGCCACGACGGGGGCGACGGGTGCGGGCGCAGTGTCGGTCGCGGGCTTGGTGTCCGTGGCCTGCTTCACGTCCGTGCCCTGCTTGGTGTCGGTGCCCTGCTTGGTGCCGGTGCCCTGCTCGGCGCCGGTGCCCGACGTGCCGCCGGTCTTGCCGGGGGTCTTGCCCGGGGCGGTGGTGGGGGTGCTGGTGGGCGGCGTGGTGGGGGCTGGGGTCGAGGCCGGGGCGACGACGTTGACGGTGCTGCCCTGGCTGCAGTTGGTGGTCCCCCAGAACGGGGCGCTCCCCTCGTTGACGAAGACGCACGGGTTGATGCGGGTCGAACCCAGCGGGGTGGTCCCGTCGTAGGACACGCGCACCCGGCTCACCGTGGTCTTCCCGGCGCCGATGGAGGAGTTGCGGCCCTGCAGGTAGACGCCGGCCGTGTCGTCGGTGTCAGTGGCGTACTTCTTCAGCGTGGTCCACGTGCCGTCCGCCTTGCGGACCTGGACGGTGGCGTGGCTGTCGGTGAAGAGCACGTTGCCGAGGTTGATGTAGGCGGACGGGGTGGGGTTGGACAGCACCGCGTCGAACTCGATCGGCGCTCCGCCGGCGACCGCCGTGGCGGGCACGTGGGCCAGGGAGCCGGCGATGGGCTCGACCGAGATCGTCCTGACCAGCTCGCCCAGGTTCTCCCAGGTGCCCGGAACGGTGAGGCGGGAGCTCAGGGTGATGGAGCGGAAGCCGCCGTTGCTCGCACCGTTGTGCGGCAGGCCCATCGGGGCGCCGATGCGCATGTCCAGCTTCACGGTCTTGCCGGCCGCGACCGTGATGCCGTTGATCAGGCCGTGGTAGGTGGCCTCGCCGTCGCCGCGGTAGAACTCCAGCGGGACCGAGGTCCACTTGCCGTTCGCCGGGTCCTTGTAGTCGATCGTGATCGCGTGCTCCGGGGTGCCCGCCTCGGTCGTGGTCTGCAGGACGAGCGAGAAGGCGGTGGTCTCGGTGCCGGTGTTGGTCACGGTCTCGGTGAACGCGACCGGCTGACCGGCGAAGCCGACCTCCTGGGGCGTCTGGACGGTCAGCGTCCCCTGGTGCACGCCGTCGGCGAAGGCGGCCTGCGCCGGGAGCGCGAGCGAGCCGCCCAGTGCGAGGACCCCGAGCGCGGCGGCGACGGTGACGGCGCGGCGGGAACGGCGGACGCGGGTGGTGCTGGACATGGTTCCCCCTGGAACAATCTTGTCATGGGCATGCCGAACAGAGGGTTCGGCGGTACCGAAGGCGATGGGATGTGGGTGTGCGTGTACCTGTGCGTACCTGAGTGAGCGGTCGAGCGGCCTCGTGGACCCGACGGGTCACGGAGGCCGGCTCCCGGACGGAGGCCCCCCTGTGCGTCAGCCCCGTTCCGTTCCTCTCACTGATACAGACGTGCGGCCACCGCGGGGGTTGCAGGTGGGTTCGAAGAAATTTTCCGACCGTCTTCCGCCCCGGTCGGGCACGTGCCGGCGGGGCGCGGGACGCGGGGGACACCGGGGACGTGTGGGCTGCCTGCGACGGCAGGTGACACCGTGACGGCCGGTGTGCGACGCTGCACCTCGCGCGCCGTTCGTGCGCGCGGGGGACCGGGGGGTTCGCATGAGCGGTGGATCGCCGACGCGTACGCGCGGACGGCACGGCCGACGGGCGGGGTTACTGCTGGTCGTCGTCGGGCTGCTGACGGCTGCCGCGACCCTGCGGCCCGGGGGCGGGTTACTGGGCACGGCGACGAGCGGGCCGGTGACGGGCCTCGGTTACGTGGTGCTGCTCGGGCTCGGCTGGGCCGTGCTGGTGGGCAGGTTCGCGGTGCGCTTCCGCGAGGAGGTCCGCCACCTCGACGGGCCGACGCCCCGGGCCGACCGCCTGCGGGAGACGGCCATGCTCCTGCTGCCCCTGGCCGCCGTCGCCGTGCCGGTCCTGCTGCTGGTCCTGCACAGCCGGTCCGGAGGGGACGCGCTGCCCGACCTCTCGTTGCCCTCGCCCGACTCCACCCCCGAGACCGTCCCGTCGGCCACGCCGGTGCCGGTCTCGCCGGAGTCCGGGGAGGGGCTCGGGATGCTGCTCGTGGCCCTGATCGCCCTGGCGGCGGCAGCCGTCCTCACCGTCGGCGCGTTCGCCGTGGTCCGGCTGCGCAGGTCGAGGCGCCGCAGCCGGGAGCTGCCCGAGGTGCTGCCCGCTGCGCCCGCGAGCCCCGAGGGCGCACTCGTCGAGGCGGTCGCCTCGGGCCGCAGGGCCCTGGAGGGAGCGGACGCCCGGGCGGCGGTGATCGCCTGCTACGCGGCCATGGAGGGTTCGCTGGCCGCCTCCGGACTGCCCCGGCAGGCCTGGGAGAGCCCGACGGAGCTGCTGGTGCGCGTGTTGTCCGACGAGCGGGTCGACGCCGCCGGGGCACGGGAGTTGACGGCGCTGTTCCGCGAGGCCAGATATTCGACCCACCCGATGGACGACCGCCAGGTGCACCGGGCCCGTACGGCCCTGGACGCCATCGCCGCCCGGCTCGCGGACGCCCAGCCCGCGGACGCCGGGGCCGCGGCGGACGAGGGCACACCGGCCGTCGCGCACCCAGCAGAGGCACCCCCGGCAGCGGCTCATGCAACAGGCGCCCACCCAACGGGAGCTGACACAACAGGGGAGCAGCGGTGAGCAGTTCAGCACCCCGACGCGACGGGCCCGTGGACGGGACGGACCGCGAACTGGCCCGGCCGGGCTCGGTGCGGCACAGCCTGATCGAGCTGGCCCTGCCCGCCGTCCTCGCCGAGATCCTGTTCGCCCTGGTCGGCGGCTGGCCCGGGGCGGGGGCCGGTGCGGTCCTGCTGACCGCCGTCGGCCTGCTCGTCGCCCGCCGGGTCGCCGGGGCGGAGACCGAGACCGAGACCTTCTTCCGGCGCCGTCGGCCGCAGGAGATGGAGGCGTACGAGCCCGGCCTCGGCGACTGGCGCTGGACGGTCCGCCAGGGCCTTGACCCCCAGGGGGACAGCACGCCGCTGCGCTTCCGGCTCCAACGGCTCTACACGGTACGGCTCGCGGAGGCGCACGGCGTGGACCTGTCGGCCGACCGCGCCCGGGCCGCCGAACTCCTCGGGCCCCGGCTGTGGCCGTGGATCGACCCGTTGGCGCCGGCCCCGGCCGAAGCCTTCCCGGCGGCGGTCCTGCGCGAGCTGGTCGACCGGCTCGACTCGCTGTGACGGCCGCCCCTCCATCACCTCCCACCGACCGAATCGTTTCTGCAGGAGCGTCATGCCCGACCTTTCCGCCCGTCCCGCCGCTGCCAGTCCTGCCAGTTCCGGCAGTCAAGCCGGTCCCGCACCGCAGGGAACCGTCCCGACTCCTCCGCCGCTCACCCCGCAACAGGCCGGCGAGCGCGCCCGCGCGGTGATCGCGGAGATCGAACGGGCCGTGGTCGGCAAGCCCGAGGCGCTGCGCCTGGTCATGCTCGGCGCCCTCGCCGGCGGGCACGTTTTGATCGAGGACCTGCCCGGGCTCGGGAAGACCCTGCTGGCCCGATCCTTCGCCACCACCCTCGGCCTGGACTTCCGCCGGATCCAGTTCACCCCCGACCTGCTGCCCTCGGACGTCACCGGCGCCCCCTTCTACGACCGCAACACCGGCGAGATGGTGTTCCGGCCCGGCCCGCTGTTCACCCAGCTGCTGCTGGCCGACGAGATCAACCGGACCCCGCCCAAGACCCAGGCCGCCCTCCTGGAGGCGATGGCCGAGGGCCAGGTCTCCGTCGACGGCGCCACCCGCCGGCTGCCCGACCCCTTCCTGGTCATCGCCACCGCCAACCCGATCGAGTACGAGGGCACCTACGCCCTGCCCGAGGCCCAGCTCGACCGCTTCCTGCTGCGCGTCCGCATGGGCTACCTCCCCACCGCCACCGAGGCGGCGATGCTGCGCGCCAGGATCGACCGGGCGGCCCCCGAGCCGGTCCTGGAGACCGTGGCCGGCCCGGCGGAACTGCTGGCCATGCGGGCGGCGGTGGAGCTGGTCGAGGTCGACGACGACCTGATCGCGTACGTCATGGCCCTCGTCGACGCCACCCGCAACGACCAGCAGATCCAGGTGGGCGCCTCGCCCCGCGGCGGCCTGGCGCTGGTCCAACTGGCCCGCGCCCACGCCATGGTGGAAGGGCGGGACTACCTGACCCCCGAGGACGTCAAGGCGCTCGCCGGCCCGGCCCTGGCCCACCGCATCACGCTCAAGCCGGAACTGTGGGTGCGCCAGATCGAGGCGGACGACGTGATGGCGCGGCTGGTCGCCTCCGTCCCCGCACCGCAGACGCTGCCCCAGGCGGGGACACGGTGAACGCCGCGTCGGACGGCAGCGGGACCCCGGGCCGCCCCGGTCGGGCCCCGGCCGCAAGCCTGCCGACGGCCACCGGCGGCACCGGCGGCACCAGCGGCACGGACCGGCTCGCCCGCCGCGTTCGCGCGCTGGCCGTCGCCCGCAGCGCCCGCGCCACCGCCGCCGGCCTGCCCGACGCCCCGCCGGCACCGTACTGGCGGCCCGGTGAGCAGACCCTGCGTCTGCTCACCGTGGCCACCGTCGCGGCCCTCGCCGCCCTGGTCACCGGCCACGCCTGGCTCCTGGCCCCGGCCGCGTTCGCGGCCGTCCTGCTCGCCCTGGCGGCCCCCGGCCGCAGCCGCCCCACCCGGCTGTCCGCCGAGAGCACCGTCCGCCTCCAGCGCTGCTTCGAGGGCGAGGCCGTCGCCGTGCACGTCACCGTGCAGCACGACGGCCGGATCGGCCCGCCGGAGCCCGTCGTGACGCTCGGCCCCGGCGTCACCCTGGACGCGCTGACCGTCACCCCGACCGGCGTCGACCTCGTCCTGCACGCCGCCAGCTGGGGCCGCCGGCACCTGGGCGTCGTCGACCTCGACGTCCCCGACGCCCGCGGCCTGACCCGCCGCACCGTCCGCACCGACCTCGGCACCGTCGACGTCTTCCCCGTCCCCGACGCCGCCCGCCTCACCCCGATCCCGGTCCGCCTGCCCGAACGGATCGGCGAGCACACCACCGCGCACGAGGGCACCGGCATCGAGGTCGTCGGCGTCCGCCCGCACGTACCCGGGGAGCGGCAGCGCCGGATCCACTGGCCGTCCACGACCCGCCGCGACGCCGTCCAGATCAACCAGTTCGCCGCCGAACGCGCAGCCGACGCGGTCGTCCTGCTCGACACGCTCGCCGACTACATCGACGCCACCACCGGGCTGCGCAGCCTGGACGAGACCCTGCGCGCCGCCACCGGCCTGACCCGCGCCTACCTGCGCCGCCACGACCGGATCGGCCTCGTCGCGGTCGGCGGACGCCTGCGCCTGCTCACCGCCTCCACCGGGGACCGGCAGTTCTACCGCATCGTGGAGAGCGTGCTGGAGGTCCGTCAGGACCGCCCCCCGCGCGGCCCCCTGCCGACCCTGCCGCTCGCGGCCCTGCCCGGCCACGCCCTCGTCTACGCCTTCACCCCGCTCGCCGACCAGCGCATCCTCGACGTCCTCGGCCGGGTCCGCGAACGGGGCAACCCGCTCGTCGTGGTGGAGATCCCGGTCGGGGAGCCGGCGGCCCGCCCCGACGACGAGACCGACGCCCTCGCGCTGCGCCTGTGGCGCGCGGAACGCGAGGCGATGCGCGCCACCCTGCGCGGCCGGGGCATCCCGGTGGTCCGCCACACACCCGGCGAGAGCCTGGACCTGGCCCTCGGGCCCCTGCTGCGCCGCCGGATCGTGGGAGCCGCCCGATGACCGCACCGACCCGCCCGACCGACGCGCCCCGAACGACCCGCTCGACCGCCTCGCCCCGAACGACCCGCGCCACGCAGCCGGGGTCCCCGCCGCGCACGCTCGCCGAACCGGCCCGCCGCCCCCGTACGGGCGCTGCGGCACCGGCCCACCGCACCGGCTGGGCCCCGCGCCTGGAACGCGCCGCCCTGCGCGCCACCGGCACCGCCCTCGCGCTCGCCGCCGCCGGCACCGGAGACGGCACGCTCACCGACCGGCTGGGGCCGGTCATCCTGCTGCCGGTCGCCGTCGGCGCCCTGTGGGCCGCCGTTCCCGCACCGGCCGGCCCGGACGCGTCGGGCGCCCCGCCGGCCTGGCTCGCGCGCCTGTCCGCGACCCGCCCCACCCTCCTCGCCGCCGCCTCCGTCCTGCTCGCCGCGCTCGGCGAACCGTCGTGGGGCCGGGCGCTCGCCGTGACCGTCCTGCTCGCCGCCCACCTGCTGCTGCTCGACGCGTTCGGCCCCCGGCACCCGAGCATCCGCCCCGCCTCCGCGGCCGCCGCCCTCACCGCCTCGTTGCTGGTCCTGCCACCCGCGTTCGCCCCCGCCACGGTGGGTGAGTGGTCCCGGCCGCTGGCCGCGCTGGGCCTGGCCACGGCCGCCGTCGGGGTGGGCCTGGCCCTGCGCCCGGAGCAGTCGCAGCCCCCGGCCCCGGCGGACTACCCGCCGTCCGCCGTCCGCCGTCGCCCGGGCGGGCGACGGCACTGAGCGCCGGCGGTCACCGCGCCCTCGTCACGCACCTGCCGGCGGCAGCTCAACGCGCAGCCGAGAGGACGGCCGCGAGCGCCGGGACATCGACCGGACAGGTGGTGTCCACGCGGTGGACGACCCCCAGCCCGAGCGGTTCGGCGCCCCGGGACCACAGGTCCCAGTCCCCGCCGAACCCGCCCGGGCGCTCGGGATGGACACCGTGCCGCTCGGCCGTGCGCGCGGCGAAGCGACGGCGTGCCACGTCCGGCGGTACGTCGCACCACACTTCGAGGACCGTCGCGACACCCGCGCGCCGGAGCCCCGCCGCCACCACCGGCCGGGTGTGAGCCAACCACGGACTCTCCAGGACGGCCCGGCCACCGGCGTCGGCCAGCAGGGTCCACAGCGTCTCACCGGCGGCCGCACCGAGCGCCCGACTCCACTCCCGGTCCGTGAACCCCGCCGGGCGCAGAACGCCGAGCGTGTCCGCCAGGGTCTCCTTGACCGCGTCCTTGCTGAAGAGCGGAAGCCGCAGCTCGGCCGCCAGAGCGCGCGCGAGCGTCGTCTTGCCCGCTCCGGGCAGACCGTTGACCAGCACCGTCACCATCGGCCGAGCGTAACGCCGAACGCGACGCCGGGCGCCCGCCCCGGGCCGGTCGCCGGGCGGATGAGCAGGGCGGGTTGAGCGGGCGTCAGGGGAGGCCGACCGGTCCTCGGGGCACGGGGCTTCCGATCTCCGGGGTACCCGCGCCACGATGGCTGCACCACCGAGGAGACCGGAGGGAATCGCCATGCAGTGTCCGAACTGTGGGTCGCTGATGCAGGATCAGGGTAGACAGCTTGCCTGCGGGCAGTGCGGCGCCGTCATCGGCCGTGCGGTGCCGTCGTCCGCGCGAGCCGTCCCCGTCGTCCCGTCCATCGTGAGGTAGGTATGAACACTCCCCGTTGCGGCAAGTGCCGGCAGCCCGTCAGCCACGGCCCGCAGGGCGGTTACGTCTGCGGATCGTGCTGGTACGTGGTCCCGCCGCCGGCGAACGCCGCACTGCGGGAGGTCACCACGCGGGAGGTGAGCGTGTCCGGGATGCACTGCGCGCAGTGCGGGGCGGAGATCACCTACGGCCCGGAGGGGGGCTACGTCTGCGGCAACTGCAACTTCGTCGTCGAGCCCCCCGGTGCGGCGCAGACGCGCAAGGACGCCGCGAAGGACCGGGCCAACCGGCAGCGGCGCGCGGCGGAGGACCGGGCGATGCAACGCCGGTAGGCAGTGGGCACTTTGACGGCCATACGGATACCGGGCACCTTTGCGCGGGTGCCCTTGTTCCCCGGCGGTGGAGGCGGCCCGGCGCGTAGCATCGGAGGATCGTCGGGTCGGAGGATCGTCGGGCCGGGGGAGCGGCGGCGGGGCGCGGACAGGGGGAGCGTGTGACGGGGCGTGACGTCCGCCGGGGGGCGCTGCGGCGCGGGCTGTGGGCGCTGGCCGCCTGGTGGCTGTGGATGCCGCTGGTCGCGGTGCTGGTGTGGCTGGTCAAGCACGTCGCGTTCGGCGGGTTCGGGCAGCAGGACCAGAGCTATGTGCTGCTGCTCCGGCAGGAGTTCTTCCCGCACGGCGGCGTGCCGGACGCGACGCCGCTGTTCTGGGTGTGGGTCGCGGTGGGGCTGTGCGGCACGGTCGGCGTGGTCGGGTACGTCGCGGAGCAGTCCGGGGCCGGCTTCCGCGGGTGGCGGGTGCGCCTGGCCGTGGCTGCGGTGCTGCTGGCGGTGGTCGGCTCGCTGGTACGGGTGGGCACCGGGCTGTGGGACGACGACAAGGACGCGGGCCGCTACTACGCGGCGGCGACCGTGCTCGACGTCCCGGCCGGCGGCGCGGGCACCCCGCGGTCGGTGCTGCCGGTCACCGAGCACACCCGCGCCGGCGACGGCGGCCGCTGCGACCTGGTGGGCACCGCGGACGTGCCGGCCTGCGTGAAGACCGCGCCGATGCCGGACTTCGACTTCGAGGCGCGCACCGCCTCCTACGCCGCGGCGACCAAGGCGCTCACCGACAGCGCCGGCCTGACCTCCGGGGTCCACCTGATGGGGCACAGCCTGCACTACCTGCCCGACGCCCCGCAGGGCGGCGGCGTGTGGACGGCCGTCCTGGACGGCTCCGGCGAGCAGCCGATGGAGGGCGTCGCGGTCTGGGACGGCCGCTCGAACTCCGTCGCCACCTGCGCGTTCCGCGGCGACCACGCCTTCGGCCGGGCCTTCGCCGGCACGGGGGCCGTCAGCCTGCGCAACCTGCTCGCCGAGCGGTTCCCTGACCTGGTCTACAGCGACCAGGACATCTGGGGCTACTGCGACGGCGCCGACCCCCGCACGGCCGAGCCGGTGGTGGTGATCTCGGTGGCGCGGCAGATCGGCTGGCGGCAGCGGACGGTCCTGGAGCCGGCCGGGGTGCTGGTCCTGCGCGGCTCGTCGGACGGCCGCCCGAGCATGACGTACCGGGCCGAGGTGGCGCCGGGCGATCTGCCCGGCGCGGTGTACCCGGCCTCGGTGGTCCGGGACCAGATCCACGAGGTGCAGTGGCTCGGCGGCCGCGGCGCCAAGGACGACCGCGGCTTCGGCTACGACCACACCTCGGCGGCGACCAACGCCGTCAACCCGGGCGAGTTCCTGCTGCGCTCCAAGGCGGACGGCCACCTGTACTACGTGACGCCGCTGGTGCCCCGGGAGAGCTCCTCGCAGCTGGTGGTGGCGTTCGCGGTCGTGCAGGCCGACCGGGTCGGCGGCGGCCTCAACGAGCTGCACGTCTACGTGCGCGGCGACGACGCGCCGTCGGTGAACCTCGACGTGCTGGCGAGCCGGATGGTGTCGTACATGGCGCAGCAGACCTCGATCACCATCAGCGCCGGGCAGGGCGGCGCGCTGCAGGAGATCGTCCCGTTCGGCCGGGACATGTGGCGCGGCTTCGTGGACTTCAACGGGCAGACCCAGGACTACATCGACCTGTCGGGGGACGCCACGGTGTCGCCCAACCTGGTGTCGCTGAACGGCAGCATCTCCCCGCCGGGCGGCGGCGTGCCGGCCCCGGCGCCCGGCACGCCGGAGCCGTCCGGACAGCCGACCGCCCCGCAGCCGACCGCGCCGCAGCCGACCGGGCAGCCGCCGGCCGTACCGGCGGTCGGGTGCGGCGGCGACCCGGCGCAGTTGACGACCGGGCAGCTCGCGGCCTGCGTCGCGGAGCTGTCCAAGCAGCTGCAGGGGCGCATCCAGGAGACGGCACCCGCCCGGCCCTGACCGGGTCCGGGCCGGGCCGGCCCCGCCCCCTGGAGGGGATCGGAAAAAAATTCGGCCCGAATCCGTCCGCCGTGTCGATTTCGCTGCCGCGCCGTTCGACCTGGGACTGAGAGGGTCGAGAGACGACCCCCGAACGAGGAGACCGATCATGGCGAAGTACATGCTGATCATGCGCGGCACGGACGAGTCCGTCGCGAAGATGATGGACACACCCTTCGAGCACATGCTCGAAACGGTGGGCCGCTTCAACGACGAGCTGATCCGGGCCGGGGTGCTCGTCGCCGCCGAGGGCCTGGACGACCCCTCCCAGGGCGTGGTGGTCGACTACGACGGCGAGACCCCGGTCGTCACCGACGGGCCGTACGGTGAGACGAAGGAGCTGTTCGGCGGCTTCTACCTGCTCGACGTCGCCTCCAAGGAGGAGGCGGTGGAGTGGGCCAAGCGGATGCCGGCGATCCCCGGCTCCAAGTGCGAGATCCGCCGGGTGCCGGGCATCGACGAGTTCCCGCAGGACAACGAGTGGATCATCAAGGAGCGGGCGTGGCGCGAGCGGACCGGCCAGCTGTGACGCCCGCGGCCGCCGACGGCCCGCCCGTCGCCGACGCGGCGCGGCGGGCCGTCGAGGCGGTCTGGCGGATCGAGTCCGCCCGGATCATCGGCGCGCTGGCCCGCTACACCGGGGACTTCGCGCTCGCCGAGGACGTCGCACAGGAGGCCCTGGCGGAGGCGCTCGTCGCCTGGTCGCGCGACGGGGAGCCGAGCAGCCCGGTGGGCTGGCTGCTCGCCACCGCCCGGCGGCGGGCCATCGACGCCTTCCGCCGCAGGTCGGCGCTCGACGAACGGTACGCCGCGCTCGCCGGTCCACTCTCCGACGGCGAGCTCAGCTCGGGCGCGGCCGCCGCGCCCGAGCGGGCGGACGACCTGCCGTGGGACCCGGACCGGGTCGACGACGACGTCCTCGCGCTCGTGTTCACCGCCTGCCACCCCGTGCTCTCCCCCGAGGCAAGGGTGGCACTCACCCTGCGCGTGGTGGGCGGCCTGTCCAGTGAGGAGATCGCCCGCGCCTTCCTGGTGCCCACGGCGACCGTCCAGGCCCGGATCACCCGGGCCAAGAAGACGATCGCCGCCGCCCACGTGCCGTTCGAGCTGCCGCCGCCCGAGGACCGGCGCGAGCGGCTCGGCGCCGTCCTGAGCGTGCTGTACGTGATCTTCACGGAGGGCTCGACGGCGACCAGCGGCGACGACCTGCTGCGCCCCGACCTCGCCTACGAGGCCGTACGGCTCTCCCGGACGCTGACCGCCCTGCTGCCCGCCGAACCGGAGGTGCACGGCCAGCTCGCCCTGTTCGAGCTCACCGCCGCGCGCTTCCCGGCCCGCACCGGGCCCGACGGCGAGCCGGTGCTCCTGGAGGACCAGGACCGTCGCCGGTGGGACCGCTCCGCGATCCGCCGCGGCCTCGCCGCGCTCGGCCGGGCCTCGGCCCTCGGGCGGGGCCTCGGCCCGTACGGGCTGCAGGCCGCGATCGCCGCCTGCCACGCGACGGCGCCCTCGGTGGCGGACACCGACTGGGAACGCATCGTGCTCCTCTACGAGGCGCTCGGCCGGGTCGCCCCGTCGCCCGTCGTCGAGCTCAACCGGGCCGTGGCGGTCGCGATGGCGGGCGGGCCGCTGGAGGCGCTGTCCACGGTCGACGAGCTCGCCGCCTCCGGCCGCCTGTCCGGGTCGCACCTGCTGCCGACCGTCCGCGGCGAACTGCTCACCCGCCTCGGCCGCACCGTCGAGGCCCGGGCCGAGCTGGAACTCGCCGCCCGGCTGTGCCGCAACGCGAGCGAGCGGTCGGTGCTGCTGCGCAAGGCGGCCGCCCTGGGGTGACGCCCGGCTGCCTGCGGGGCTGTCCGCCCGCCCGCCGACAACGGCCGGCGGGCGCGGTCGTCGGTCGTCGGTCGTCAGTCGCCGGCGCTGTCCGGCTGGCCCGCCCGCCAGGTCAGCTCGATCTCCAGCTCGATCTCGCCGTCCTCCAGCTCGACCTCGATCTCGGTGTGCAGCTCGTCCGGGATCCGCAGGGACAGCTTCCCGGGCCCGAGGTCCAGCTCGGCCTGGCCGCCGCGCCTGAGCGCCGCCGCCAGCGCGTCGAGCTGATCGGCGGCCTCGGCGCGGGTCAAGGTGCGCTTCTGCTTGAACTCCAGGTCCTTCATGGACGCCTCCCGAACCGGTCGGACACGGCAGCTACGGCCCATTCTCACGCCGCTGCCCGGCATCGGCCCGGCGGCAGCGGTGCGGCGTGCCCACGCGGGGCCGGGGCGCGGTGGTCGGGGTGGTCCCTGAGGTCGGGCGGGTCGGGGCCGCGGGACCGGTCACCCGTCCGAAGGACCCGTGCCCTTCCCCAGCCACCGTGTCAGGGCGGCTTCCGGGCCCGGGCCCACGGGGTCACCGGCGACCGACACCCACGCCACGAAGCCGTCCGGACGGACCAGCAGGCCGTCCGCCCCGACACCCTCCGTCCTGACGCCCTCCGCCCGGCCCCGGACCAGCTCCAGACGCCCGGCGTACCGCTCGGCGAGAGCCGCCAGGGCGGCCAGCCGGTCGTCCCCGGCGAGGTCGACGAGCAGCGCCCGGCCCGTACGGGTGCGGTCGGAGAGCCGGGTGCCGTCGTCCAGCCGGAGGTCGGGCACCGCCGTGCCGACCAGCGGATGGCCGTTGCCCAGGTCGTAGCGCTGCGACAGACCGGAGATCCGCTGCACGTAGTGGGTCGCGCCGTCCCGCGTGCCGAGGAGGTCGGCGGTCACGTCCCTGAGGGCGCGGCTGTGGGCGTCGCCGCGCATCACGGCCACCTGGGCGCGGGTCCAGTCGAGCACCCCGGAGCCGATCGGGTGCCGTTCGCCGGTGTAGGTGTCGAGCAGGCCCTCGGGCGCCCACCCCTGCACGGTGGCGGCGAGCTTCCAGCCGAGGTTGACGGCGTCGCCGATGCCCAGGTTCAGGCCCTGGCCGCTGAACGGTGAGTGCACGTGGGCGGCGTCGCCGCAGAGCAGCACGCGACCGCGCCGGTAGGTCGTCGCCTGCCGCGCGTGGTCCGTGGAGCGGGCGCCGAAGGTCAGCGCGGTGATGCGGACGTCGGCGCCGCTGACGCGCCGCAGGCTGGCCTCCATCTCGGCCGCGGTGACCGGCGTTTCACGGTCCGCCGGCGGACCGTCCGGCTCGACGGTGCGCACCTGGCCAGGGCCCGGCCCGTGGACGTAGACGCCGGTGGGAGTGTGCTGCCAGCCCCGCCCCAGGTGCTCCGCCCCCTGGATGGTGCCCACCGCGTGTCGGATCGTGATCTGCGGGTCCGTGCCCGGGAAGTCGAAGCCCGCGCGGCGGCGGACCGAACTGCGGCCTCCGTCGCAGCCGACGAGCCACGCCACCCGGACGTCCTCGCCGTCGGGCAGGTGGACGGTGACACCGGCCTCGTCCTCGTCGAAGCCGCGGACCTCGACCCCGCGCCGGACCTCGACCCCCAGCTGCGCGGCGCGCTCGCCGAGGACCCGCTCCACCTCGGCCTGCGGGACCTGCACGTACCAGTCCGGGCCGCGTCCACACAGGCCGGGTGCCTGCTCGTCGACGGGGCCGGACGGGACCTGGATCCCGCCGAAGTGCCCGACGAAGGGCGGTCGTTCCCCCTCGGCCTGCAGCGGCTGCCTCCCCGCCGCGGCCCGTATCGCGGCGAGCAGGCCGCGCCGTTCGAAGGCCTCGGCGGTGGCCGTGTTGAACGCGCCCGCCTTGGGCGCGGTGTCGATCTCCGTCCGCCGCTCGACGACCACGACCCGGACTCCCGCCAGCCGCAGCTCCGTGGCGAGCATCAGGCCGACCGGCCCGGCACCCACCACGAGCACGTCGTGGTCCATCGCCGTCGACACGGGGGTTCGCTCTCGTACGGACATCCGGTTCTCCTCACGGACACGATCCTTAAGATAGAGAGTTCTATCTTGTGGCCCTCAGGCTAGGATGCCGAGATAAGAAAGGCAACTCTTTCCAAAGGGGTCCCGGATGGCTGAGCGACGCCGCGGCGCGGCACTGGAGAAGGCACTCCTCGACGCGGCCTGGGACGAACTCGCGGACAGCGGCTACGCCGGATTCACCATGGACGCCGTCGTCCGGCGCGCGGGCACCAGCCCGCCCGTGCTCTACCGCCGCTGGTCGGGCCGCGACCAACTCGTCCGGGCGGCCATCGCCCACGTCCTCGAACAGTCCCGGGTCGACATCCCCGACACCGGCAGCCTGCGCGAGGACGTCCTCACCCTCATGCGGACGATCAACGCCACCCGCGTCCAGCTCGTCACCGTCATGAACGTGCACCTGGCCGGCTACTACCAGGCGACCGGCACCAGCCCCGGCGACCTCTTCACCGCAGCCCGTGAGAAGACCGCCGACGTCCTCTTCGACCGCGCCGTCGCCCGCGGCGAAGTGGAAGCAGAACACCTCAGCACACGCATCAAGGCCCTCCCCTTCGACCTGCTGCGCCACGAGATCCTCACGACCTTCGCCCCCGCGCCCGACCACGTCCTCGAAGAGATCGTCGACACGGTCTTCCTGCCCCTCGTGCGCTGACCTCCGCACCCCCGGCGGCGTCCGCTGCAGAACCCGGTGGCCAGCCCGAGTGACGGCCCTGACGGCCCGTGAGCGGTGCCACCGCTCCCGGCCGGCCGGGCCGTCGTCGGACCGCCGGGCTGCCGGGGTCTCAGGTCACCCACGGGGAGGCGGGCGACTTGCCGGGGTGGGAGCATGAAGATAGCGCCACGAGCGGCACCGGTCCGCGCCGAGGACGCCTGTCGTCCCACGGGACGGACCCGACCCGGTCCCGGCGGACGGACCCGAACAGGCGGCGCGGCCCCGGTGGAACCCCGGGCCGTTCCCCGACGGCGGCGATCCCGACCCGCCTTCCGCTCCCGACGCGCGTTCCGCCGGCGGGAGTCCGACCGGTTCGTGCGAGTTGCCGTCGTCCCGTCCCGGCACGGGGACCGCTCGCCCCCGGCGCGCACCTCCGAGGAGCTTTGCCATGCCAGGGCCCAGCCAGCCCCCGCCGGAAGACTTCGCACGGTCCGGCGAGGACGTCCAGATGAGTGCCCCGGGGAACCTGCCCGAGAACATCGGCTTCGACCCCGCCGAATTCCCGCCCGAGCTCCTGGAGGCGCGAGCCGCGATCGAGGAGGCCCTGAGGACCCAGGGTGACGAACGCAGCGGCGTCCGCTCGGCGGAGGCCTTCACCGAGCTGACCAACATCCAGGGCGTCGGCATCGGCCGGGCCACACCGTCGGAGCTCGGACCGCGCGACGGCGCGGTGGAGCCCGGGCAGCCGACGCTGACCGTCTACCTGGCCCAGCCGAGGACCGCCGCCGACGTCACCGCGGTGCTCGTCGAACGCATGGGCGTCCAGGCCGCGGCCTCACCCAGGGTGGTCGTCGTCCCCGTCGTCACCGGGCCGATCGAGGCACAGGCGTTCACCTTCCAGGCACGGCCCGCACCCGGCGGGATATCGGTGATCAGCGATCCCAACGCCCTCGGCACCGGCACGCTGGGCTGCCTGACCACCGGTCGGTCCGCCCCGCGGGACCAGCGAACACTCCTCATCAGCTGCAACCACATCCTCGCCAACAGCAACCAGGGCCAGCTCGGGGACTGCGTCGTCCAGCCCGCCACGGGCGACGGAGGGGTCTGCCCGCCGGACCTCGTGGCCGTCCTGGAGCGCTTCGTTCCCGTGACGTTCGGCGGGACCGTCAACGGCGTCGACTGTGCGACGGCCTGGGCGGACCCCGCCAACGTCAGCCCGAACGTCCTGGCCCCCGGGCCGAGCGGCCCGGTCGAGATCGCGATCAGCTCCACGACCACGGCGGCGACGGTCGGCATGCTCGTCGGCAAGAGCGGGCGGACGACGGAACTCACCTCGGGCTTCGTGCAGGAGGTCGGCGCTTCGCACTGGGTCGGCTACCCGGGAGGGAACTCCGCCTTCTTCTCCGGCTCCATCGCGATCAGCGGGAACGGCGGCGTCTTCACCCAGCCCGGGGACTCCGGCTCCATCGTCTGGACCTTCGACGAGGCCCGGAACCCGGTCGGCATGCACTTCGCGGGCACCAGCAACTTCAGCAGGTCGTTCTCGAACCCGATCGACATCGTGACCCAGGCCCTCGACGTCTTCATCACCACCTGAACGCCGCCCCGCCACCGTTCCGGCCGCTGCCGCCCCGGACGCCGCTGCCGCCCCGGACGCCGCCGAGCCCGTGCCCCAGCCGCGCGGGCTCGGTGTGCACTTCCCGCGTCAGGAACCCGCGTCAGGAACCCGCGGCGGCCCGCTCGGACGCACTGCGCAGCACGCAGAACTCGTTGCCCTCGGGATCGGCCAGGACCGCCCAGCCCGAGCCGTCGGGATTGCGGTGATCGCCGACCAGGGTGGCACCGAGGCCCAGCAGCCGGTCCACCTCCAGGTCGCGCGAGGTCGTCTCGGGGCGCAGACACAGGTGGATCCGGTTCTTGACCGTCTTGCCCTCGGGCACCTGGTTGAAGTACAGCACCGGGCCCTCGGCCAGCATCACCTGGGTCTCCCGGGCACCCGGCCGGTCCTCCGGGTCCAGCGGGCGACCCGTCACCCTGCTCCAGAAGCAGGCCAGTTCATAGGCGTCCGCACAGTCGATCGCCACGTTCTGCAGTACCGAAACCATGCGGGCGAGTCTTCCCGATCTCCACCCCGATCTCCACCCCGGAGGCCGGACGATCCGGGGACGTCCCGGGACGGCCGCGGCAGCAGGGGACAGGGGGTCGGGGGCCTCCTCACTGTCGGAGGACGCGCCGCAGCCAGCGGGTACGGGCGTCGTGGGCGTCCTGGGTGACGTCGGCGTCCGGCGCGAGGGTGTCGAAGCCGTGGCAGGCGCCGGGCCACACGTGCAGTTCGGCCTCGCCGCCCGCCCGCCAGATCGCTTCGGCGTAGGCGACGGCCTCGTCCCGGAAGGTCTCGGCCGAGCCCACGTCGAGGTAGGCCGGGGGCAGTCCGGACAGGTCGGTGGCGCGGGCCGGGGCGGCGTACGGCGGGAGGTCGGCGGCGCCGTACCGGTCGCCGAGCACGGCCTGCCAGGCGGTGGCGTTGGAGGTGCGGTCCCAGGTGTCGTGGCCGGCCATCTGGTGGCTGGAGAAGGTGTCGCCGCGGTCGTCGAGCATCGGGCTCAGCAGCAGCTGGCCGACCGGCGCCGGGCCGCCGCGGTCGCGGGCCAGCAGGGCCAGGGCCGCCGCGAGCCCGCCGCCGGCGCTCTTGCCGCCGATGATCACACGCCGCGCGTCCACGCCCAGCCGGTCCGCGAGTCCGACCGCCCGGACGAGCCCGGCGTAGCAGTCCTCGACGGCCCCGGGGAACCGGGTGTGCGGCGCCAGCCGGTACTCGACGGACACGACCGCCAACCCCAGCGGCAGCGCCCACCCGCGCAGCAGCCGGGGCAGGACGGACCACGCGTTGCCCGTCACCATCCCGCCGCCGTGCAGGTAGTACAGCAACGGCAGCGGCTCGCGGACCCCGGCGGGCCGCGCGCTGACGAGCGTGAGGCCGCTGCCGTCGGCCCGTGGCACGCGCGCCTCCTCCACCTCGAACCGGCCGCCGTCGCGCAGCCGGTCGAGTGTCGGGCGGGGCCGGGCGGCGGCGTCCCGCTCCTGCCACGCCGCCAGGCCCTCCGGTGTGAGCACCTCCCGCGCCCCCGCACCGGCGGCGTCCACCGCGGCCCGCACCTGCGGATCCAGAGGGGGCACCCGCCGAGCCGCCGACCCACCCATCTCCAGGACTCCCTCCCCGCGGGCGCCCGGTGACGCCCCGACCCGGCCCAGCCTGCCAGCCCCGCCCGTGCCGGCGTGCGGCGCCCCCGGGACCGCCTCGGTGTGGGCGTGTGTGGGTGTGAGGGTGGGGGCGGTGTCGTCGTCGGTGGTGTCAGGCCCAGGGGTTGAAGGGATTGCCGTCATAACAGTCGGCTGCGGTGCCGGGCGGCGGCTGCGCGGACGAGTCGGGCGAAGTGTTCGCGGCTCCGGTCCTGCTCGGCCCGGTCGTCGCCCGGTGCCGCCGAGCCGCGGTCGAGGCCGGTGAACTCGGCGTGCAGGAGCCGGCAGGCCCGGATGCCGTCGACGAGGACTTCGAGGAGGCTTCGGGCCGGCCGCCGGGGGTCCAGCGGGGTGAGGCGCAGGGCGAGGTCGGTGAGGCCCGGGTCGTCCTCGACGGTGTAGTCGGCGGCGGTCTCCTCCTCGTCCTCGTCCTCGTCCTCCGGGTCGTCGACCTGCTCGCGCAGGGCGACCGGGATGGGCAGGAGGCCCTCGGTGATCTGCATGGCGTGCCGGACCAGGCCGGTGACGGCGTCGTACGGGGAGACACCGGTCTCGATCAGGCCGAGGATGACCGTGCGGGTCTCGTGGGGAAGGGGCCCGATGGCGTCGGCCTCCTGCATCACCTGCACGGGGTCGAGCCCGGTGGCCTCGGCGGTGACCTCGACCGCGGCGGCGAGCCAGTGGGCCGCGGCGACGGCGGCCGCGGTCGGCTCCACGGCGCAGAACAGCGCGGCCGGACCGAACGGGTCCTGCGCCAGGAGGTGGTCCGCGGCGGCGACTTGGGCGGGGGAGGCGTCCTCGCGGCTGAGCAGGACGGCCTGCTGGGCGCGGCCGGTCAGGTCGCCCAGTTCGGCGCTCTCGACGGCGGCCAGCTCGGTGGCGGTCTCGGCGAGCACCGCCTCGGTGAGGCGGGGATCGGCCAGGTCGTGGAGGGCCCGGCCGACCAGACGGGCCGATTCGAGCAGCCGGCCGGACGACGCGAGGACGGCGCTGCGGCCGGCCGGGTCCGGTGCGGCGATCGCACGGGCGACCTCCCGGACGGGGTCGGGTTCCCGGTCGCGGACCCGGCCGCCGGTGTCGGGAACCCGGGAACCGGCGGCGCCGGCGGGGTGGGTGTACGCACGCCAGGCCGCGTCGGACAGTTGGGTCAGGGCGCTGGAGAGTCCGAGGGACGCGGACACGGCCACGTCGGCGGGGAGGGCGGCGATGCGGGTGGCGAGGTTGCCCTCACCGGTTCCCCAGGCGGCGATCAGCTCACGCCGGTCGGGGTCGACGCTGTAACGGGTCACGAATCGCTACCTCCGGGTGAGTCGCGGTGCCGCACGGAACCGCGGGTGTTCGTCGGGCCGGTCGGCAGGGCGCGGATGCGGGGGAGAGGGTCTCCGCCGGACGACTCCCGTCAGCACCTGTGGCGCGCCGCGCCGCGAACGGCCCCCCCGAGGCCGGGGTGAACACGGCCTCCGATCACCGGCGGGCGGCTGCGGCGCGGTCCGCACGGGCAAGCCCGATCTTCACGATACCCGGGCCCGCACGGTTGGTCTACATTGTTGTCGTCGTATCGAATCGTGTGGTTCCCGAGGGACTTGACGGTGCGTCCGAGCGGTTGTTCGCCCGAGCCCGGGGCACCCCCTGCCCCGCCACCGCCGGAGGAGTGCCCCCTAGAGTTGAGCGAGGCACACCCGGGCTCCGCACGCCCGACCCCGTCTCGTCACCACACCTGGTCCGGGCGGGCCGGCCGGCGCCCGGGGCGTGCCGGTCGACCGCATCGGAGCAGGGGGAGAGATGACGAGGGACGGCCGGGAGGCCAGGCGCCCGCACGGGGAGCTCGTCGCGGACGTGATGGCGGTGCTGTGGGCGGCCGGTGAGCCGCTGACCGCCCAGCAGGTCAAGGGCGCCCTGCCCCGGGGCCTCGCCCGTACGACGGTGACGACGATCCTGGCCCGCCTGCACGAGAAGGGGACCCTGGAGCGCTCCAGGCCCGGACGCTCCTTCGTGTACGCTCCCGTGGCCGACGCGGCCGGGCTGGCAGCCGGCCGGATGCGCCGGGAACTGGAGAAGGAACCGCACCGGGACCTCGTGCTGAAGCGTTTCGTCTCCTCGCTCTCCGCCGACGACGGGGACGCCCTGCGGCGCCTCATCCTCGAAGCGGAGTCCGAACCGTCCCCCGCCGTGGAGGGTGGGGTGGAACCGGAGGGCAGGCCGTGACGCTGTTCCTGGTGATCGTCGCCCTCACCGCCGCCCTCCCCTGGGCGGCGGCGCCCGCGGCACGCCGACTGGCCGGACTGCTCCCGCCCCGCGAGGCCTCCCTCGTGCTCGCCGCGGCTGCCGTGCAGCTCGCGGGCGGGACGACGGCGGCCCTGATCGCGCTCTTCCACGTGCCGGTCCTCGCCGGGCTCGAACACATGGACCTCGGCCGGGTCGCCGCCGACTGGCCGGCGGTCGTGCCGGTGTCCTGCGTCGCCGGGGTGCTGCTCGCCGTGCAGGCGGTCCGGCTCGCGCTGGCCGTGCGCCGGCACCGCGCGCTGCTGTCGCGCGCGTGGACGCTGACCGGTGCGGGGACCGCGGACGGCGACCTCGTCGTCCTGCCGGGCGAGGAGGCGGAAGCCTTCGCCCTGCCCCGCCACCGCGGGCGCGCCGGCCGTGTCGTGGTGACGGAGGGCATGCTCGGAGCCCTCGGACCGTCGGAGCGCGCGGTGCTGCTCGCGCACGAACGGGCCCACCTCCGCGGGCGGCACCACCTGCTGTCGGGCGTCGCCGACCTCGCCGCCACCGTCCATCCGGCGCTGGGGCGGCTGCGTGAGGCCCTGGAGTTCCACCTGGAGCGGTGGGCGGACGAGGCCGCGGCCCGGGCGGTGAACAGCCGGCGGACGGCCGCGACGGCCATCGCCCGCGCGGCACTGGCCGGCTCCGCTACGTCCACCGCCGTCTCCTCCGGCGCACCCTCCGGCGCGTTCGCACGCGGCGGCGACCGGTTGCTGTCCGTCCGTACGGGCCCGGTGCCCCAGCGGGTCGAGGCCCTGCTGGGGCCGGAGCCCGTGGGACCCACGGGGCGCGGAGCGCGCACCGTCGCCCTCGGGCTGATCGCCGCGGTGGTGATCTCGGCGGTGCTGGCGCTGGGCCTCGCCTACGGCCTGCACGAGTACGTGGAGTACGCAGCGCCGAGGGCTGCGGGGCGATGACCCGCAGGCCGACTACCGCGGGCCGGTGACCGCGCGCCGATGACCGCCGTGACGGTTCAGGGGAGGGGAGCAGTGGTGGTCGCAGTCGCGCTGCTCCCCGCCGGCCGGACCCCGGCCCGCGCACAGGTCCGGGTCGGCCGGTTCGACGAGCCGGATCAGGGAGCACAGGACCGGCAGCGGTTCCTCGTTACCTCCGGTTGTGAGAGGACGAACGTATCGCGCGGGCGGACACGAAGCACGGGATTGTCCTGGCTGCACTCGCAGCCCTGCCCTCGACACCGCGGACGGCGGGCTGCGGGCCGAGCGGCGTCGCGGTGCGTCGACCTGTGTCCGACGGCGGGTCGCTTCAGTCGCTCCGGTCGCTCCGGTCGTTCCGGCTCAGCGGCTCGGGGGCTCGGCACTGTGGGCGCGGCAGGATCCGCTCAGCGGCGAGCCGGCTGCCCGGGCGTCTCCACGCCCGCCGTGGGTTCGCCGAGCAGGATGGCGGCCACGGCCTCCGGGGCCTCGTGCATGGCGTTGTGGCCGGTCGGAATGTCGTGGACCTGCCAGTCGGGATCGGTCCGGAGGCGGGTGCGGAGTTCGGCGAACGGTGTCCGGTCCTCCCAGCCCGAGCAGTAGACGAACTCCCGACGGGGGACCCGCGCGAACGCGCCGGTGAGCCGGATCGTCTGCAGGAACGAGGCGAGGGGGTGGGGGCGGCGGCGGGGATCGCCGCCCTCCGGCGGTCGGACGGCGTAGCCGGTGGCCGCGGCACCGGTGACGAAGACCTCTCGGAAGTGGTCGTTCGTCGAGGACCAGCACGAGTCGCCGTCGCGTGGCACGTAGGCGTCGAGGTGCACCAGTCGCGAGACCCGGCCGGCGGCGCGATCAGCGGCGGCGGCGATCACCATCCCGGCGTAACTGTGGCCGACCAGCGTCGCGTCGGTGATGCCGTGGCGATCGAAGTGCCGCAGTACGTCGTCGGCGTGCGTGTCGAGGTTGGCACCCGCGACCGTCGCGTTGTCGTCGTCCGGCCGCAGGCCGGTCAGGGTCAGGGCGTGAACGGTGTGACCGGCTCGCTCCAGCAGCGGGATCACCGCCTCGAACGCCCAAGAGCCCTTCCAAGCGCCGGGAACGAGGACGAATGACGTCATGGTTCTTCTCTCCATCTCCCAAGCCGCGGCATCGAGGCACACCGCCTCGACGGCCTGACGTGTGGTTCGGTCCGGCGCCTCACGCGGGACGGAAGGCCACTCGGCATGCAGGTAGTGTCACCGGACCGACGTGTGGCTCGTCACCGATAGGACGCCAACTGATGCCCGTTCACCGCCAAGCCCGCGGGACCGCCAGTGTGACGTCACAGGTGTGGCCCTCCGGCGGGCGCCACCTCTGGCCGTCCGGCGGTACGAGCGCGGCGCAGTCCCACGCGCGGGGACACCTGGTGTACGCGGCCGACGGCGTCCTGACGGTCCGCACCGAACGCGGCACGTCGATCGTCCCCGCCAATCGGGTCGCCTGGACCCCCGCCGGGTTCACGCACCAGCACCGCGCCCACGGCGACACCGACATGCGGATCGCCTTCCTTCCGCCGTCCCTCGCCCGGCTCCTACCGGATCACCCCGTGGTGTTCCTGGCCTCCGGCCTCGCCCGCGAGGTCCTGCTCGCCCTGACGGCCCCCCGCAACGACGACTCCTCCGAGCCCCGCTACAGCCGCTCCGCGCGCCTCCGCCTCCTGCGCGTCCTCGTCGACGAACTCGACGAAGCACGCGAGCAGCCGCTGCACCTGCCGGAGCCGCGGGACGACCGACTGCAGGCCCTGGCCCGGATGCTGTACGAGACCCCGGCGGACAACGCCACACTGGCCGAACTCGGGAAGAGGGTCGGAGCCGGCACCCGCACCCTCAGCCGGCTCCTCCGCAGCGAACTCGGCATGACCTTCTACGAGTGGCGCACGCAACTGCGCATCCACCACGCTCTGGTGCTGCTCGCAGACGGCCACGACACCGGCCGAACCGCTTACGCCTGCGGATGGTCCAACCCCAGCAGCTTCATCACGGCGTTCACCGACATCATCGGCACGACCCCGGGCCGCTACCGTGCCGACCTCCGAACCACCGCTCGGGCCTCCCGGCTCCCGGCGGTGGCCGGGCCCTGTCGGCCGCCGCGGCCGAAACCCTGTGCAGGCGCCACGCATCTCTCATAATGTCCTTGACCCGCAGTAGAGTTGACATGATCCGGTGGCCCGGACGAGGCTGCGGGAAGGGGCGGTCATGACGGATGTGTTCGAGGCGCTCGCCATCGAGGGCGGCCAGCAGCTGGTCAGGGCGCTGGCGACCGGGGTGGTCGACCTGGTGCGCAGGGCACCCGCGCTCTGGCGTCGCTCCGGCCAGGAGGCCGAACAGCGGATCGGAGCCGAGTTGGAACGCTCGTCCGCCGAGATCGCCGCCGAGTTCGCCGCCGAGGGCGAGGACGGCCCCGGGCGCGTCCGGGCCCGAGCCGAGGTCGTCTGGGAGACCCGGCTGCGCGACCTGCTCGCCGCCCACCCCGAGGCGCTTCAGGACGTGGAGCAGTTCCTCGCCGAGCTCAGGTCGCAGGAGCAGTTCCAGCCGCAGTCGCAGACCATCCAGAACATCACGGCCAGCGGGCAGAACGCCCAGGCCCAGGGCGTCATCGGCGGCAACATCGTCAACCTCGGGGTGGTCCGGGACGGCGGCGCCCGGGGCGACGGATCGCCGAACCGGCCGTGAGCCCACGACGGCGCGGCGGCCGGCGCGGGCCGGGCGTCGTCCAGCCCGTCACGGCCCTCGCGGGGAATGCCTACGGAGTGGTCGGTGGGGACCTGTACCAGGTTCCGGGCCGGGGGCCGGTCTACCTCCTGAGGGGGTACGCCCCCGCGGAGCCGGACCCCGGGCCGGTCCCGCACGGGGGCGAACCGCCGGTCCATCCCAGCCATCTGCTCAACGCGCGCACCGCCGTGGTGGAGTTCGTCGGCCGCGAAGCCGAGCTGCGCGACCTCACCGCATGGCGCGACAGCGGAACCCGACGGGCGGCGCTCTGGCTGCACGCCGCAGGCGGCCAGGGCAAGACGCGCCTGGCCGACGAGATCGCCGCCCGCACCCGGCGGCTGGGCTGGAAGGTGCTCAGCGCCGAGCAGACGATCGGCCGGATCGACGACACGGCACCCGCGAGCCAGGACCTGCGGATCGGCGGAGCACGCGGGCTGCTCGTCCTGGTCGACTACGCGGACCGGTGGCCCCTGACCCACCTGACCTGGTTGTTCAGCAACAAGGTGCTCCGCCAGGACGTCCCCGTACGGGTGCTCCTGCTGGCGCGCACCGCACAGGCCTCGCTGCCGTTCCTGCACGCACTCGACCAGGCCGGCTGGGCTCCGGACACGTTCACCGACCACCGCCTGGACCAGTTGCCCGACTCCGGGGAGGCGCGCGGCCGCATGTTCGCCGTGGCCCGGGACTGCTTCGCCCGCCACTACGGGCTGGACGCTCCCGAGGCCATCGCGGTACCGACCTGGCTGGAACAGCCCGAGTTCGGGCTCACCCTCGCCGTGCACATGGCGGCGCTGGTCGCCGTGGACCGGCAGGCCCGGAACGCCTCCGCACCGCCGCCGCCGAACGCGCCCGCACCGCTGGCGCGGAACGCGTCCGCACCGCTGCCGCCGAACGCCTCCGCACCGCCGCCGCCCGCCGACCTCATCGGCCTGACGAGCTATCTGCTGGCCCGGGAACGGCACCACTGGCAGGCGCTGTACGACGGCGGGACGGTCCCCGTCGGGCACGATCCCGCCGGAGGGCGGACGGGCCTGGACAGCACGCCCCTGGAGCTGTCCAGGGCCGTCTTCGTCGCGGCGCTCACCGGCGCGCTCCCGTACCGCGACGCGAGGCACGCCCTCGCGCGCGCCGGCCTCGCCGACGCCGACCGGGTCCTGGACGACCACGGCTACTGCTATCCGCCGACCGCCCCGGACAGCGCCCTCGAACCGCTCTACCCGGACCGCCTCGCCGAGGACTTCCTGGCTCTCACCCTGCCCGGCCACCGGATCTCCGGCCACGTCCCCGACCCCTGGGTGAGCGACGTTCCCGAGCTCCTGCTCGGCCGGGCCGAGTCGCCCGACGACACCGGGCACGAACTCCCGCCCTTCGCACCCAGGACGATCACCTTCCTGGTCGCCGCCGCCACCCGCTGGCCCCACCTCAGAGGCGTCCTGGAGGCCGTCGAGGCCCGCATCCCGGACCGGACGGACGGAGCGCTCAGCGTCGCCGCGGCGACGCTGGCCGAGCACCTGGCCGAGGGCCGGCTGGCCGGCGCGACCGACGCCGAACGGGCACGGATCCTGCAGGCGCTGGCCGCGCGCCTTGCCGCCGCCGACCGCTACGACGCGGCCGTGGCCGCGCTCCGGGACGCCGTGCCGGTCATCCGACAACTGGCTTCCGATCATCCACCGTCCCACGACAAGGAGTTGGCCGAAGCGCTGGTGTCCCTGGGCGCCTGTCTGCTGCTGCCGACCCTGGGCGGGGACGCCATGACGGCCGCCCTGAACCGGAGTGTCCGCGGCTTCCGGTGGGCACAGGCGGACGACCTGCCGGAAGCGGAGGCCGTGATCGACGAAGGGCTCGGCATCTTCCGCCGACTCGCCGCGGAGGACCCGACCGAGCACGAGAGCGACTACGTCCACGTCCTGGGCGGGGCGGCCGGCGTGCAGATGCGGTCGGAACGGTTCGACCGGGCCCTGCCGCTGATCTCCGAAGTGGTCACGCTGTGGCGCGGGTTGGAACGCCGCAGCCCGGGGGATCACGAGGACGACCTCCTCACCTGGCTCGTCATGCTCGCGATCGTGCAGCTGGAAGTGGGTCGGCCGAAACAGGCCCTGGCGTCGACCGCAGAAGTCATCGGGCTGTCCCGCCGATCGATGCACGAGAATCCCGCGCGGTACGGCCGGCTCCTCGCGAGCGGGCTCGACAGACGGGCGTCGGCCCTGGACATGCTGCACCGCCCCGCGGAGTCGGCGGACGCGCAGTCCGAGGCCGTCCGGACCCTCCGGAGCCTGCACGGGGACACGCAGTCCGGGAACCGGGAGGATCTCCAGTTCGCCCTGCAGAAACTGGCGCAACTCCTCGCGGCTGCCGGACGCGAGCAGGAGGCGGTGGCCGCCGCCGAAGAGGCGGTCGCGATCTCGCGCGATCTGCTCCGGAAGGATCCGGCCGAGCACGAAGGGCGACTCACCACCGCCCTGACCACCTTCGCCAGGGTTTTCGAATCATTCCAGCGGTGGGAGGAGTCGCTGGCACCCCAGATCGAGGGCATCGGGCTCCGCCGCCGGATGGCCTGGCGCAACCCCGCGGAGTACCAGCGCCTGCTCTCCGTCGAACTCACCCTCCTGGCGAAGGTCTACGGCCACCTGGGGCGTTGGGAGGACATGCTGTCCACGGGCGCCGAGAGCATGGCGATCACTTTCCACATGGAGGGCTCGGCCAGATACGGTCCGGAGTGCGCGCTGACCCCGGCAGTCGCCCTCCTGGCGGACCCGGCGGGGTCGCGGCCGTGGACGAGACGACTGCGGAAGAGCGGCTCGGCGGGCTTCACGCGCTCCGCGGGCTTCACGAACTCCGCGGGCTTCACCGGCGAACTCGCCGAAGTGGTGGACAACTTCGTGTCCACCCACGCCGGTCCGGCGCGCGAGGACCCGGCCTTCCCCGGGCTGTGCGACATCGTCGAGCTGCTCCGCCGGCGGATAGCCGAGGACAACCCGGCCTCCCGGCTGTACCTCCGCCTGACCGGCAGCGACCCCCTGGGCACGGATTCGTCGCTGCCCGAGTCACCCGCGGAATCCGCGGCGGCACTGGAACGCGCCGGCGGACTGCGCCGTGGGCGGAGGTGGCCCGCGCCCCGACGGGCCATCCCCGCCGAAGCCGAGCGCGCCGCCGCCCTGGGAAGGGCGGCGGTGATCCTGCGCAGGCTCGGACGACACGAAGAAGCGCTCGCACCCGCGTACGCGGCCGTCAACGTCCTCCTCAGAGTGGGGCCGAACGACACCGAGCGCTACGAGTTCCGGCTCGCCGACGCCTGGATGCGAGCGGGCATCGTCTCCGCGGAGCTGGGCATGCCGATCACCGGCGCCGCAGCGATGCGCCGCGCGATCGCCTGCCGGCGCAGGTCGGCCCGCGACCCCGTGGGCCCGGGCCACCTGGCGGTCGACCTGGCCGTCCTGGGGAGAACCCTGGCCAGGTCGGGCGAACTGGACGACGCACTGGCCTGCGTGCGGGAGTCCATGGCGATCCGCCGACGTCTGGGCGGACTCGGCGAACGCGGGCGCGGTCCGAAGGGCGCCCGGGAAATCATCGCCACCGCGAGAACACTCCTCGATGCCGTGGCCACGAGCCCGGAATGGCGCGGACCGGACGCGGACCACGCACTCGGGCTCATCGACCAGGCCCTCCTTCTGCCCGACGGTTCCTGGTAGTGCGCCGTGGACCAGGGGTGAGGCCTGCAGTCACCCCTGGAGGACCTGTGCCGCCGTGTCGCGGACGGCGCGGGCGAGGGTGTCAGGGGCGGCGAGGTGGGCGCCGTGCCCCTGGCCGGTGAGCGTGACGACCCGCGCGTTCGGCAGGGCCGCCGCCAGGTCGGCGAGGCGTTCGCGCAGGTGGACGGGGCTGAGATCGCCCTCGATCAGGGTCGTCGGCGTTTCGAGCGTCGCGAAGCGGTCGACGCCGACGCCGAGCGCGTCGACCGCCTCGGTGTCGGCGATCTGCGCCGCCGCGTAGGCGGTCAGCCTGGCCCGCGTGTCCGGGTCGGCGAACACGGCGTCCACCACCGGTGCGGGCATGCCGACGATGTCCCGCAGGTGGATCCGCATCGCGTCGACCGGATCACCCCCGTCGAGCGCGGCACGGGCCCGCGCTCCCGCGTCCCCGGTGTTCGGTCCGGCGACCGACTCCCGGGTGGGCAGGGGAGGTTCGTAGAGGAACAGGCCGGCGAACGCCGACCGGTCCAGCAGGGCGGCCTCCAGCGCGGCGACCGCGCCGGAGGAATGCCCCACGAGCAGCACCGGAGAGCCCAGGAGCTTCGCGACGGCGACGATGTCGGCGGCCTCGACGGCCATCGAGTGGGGAAGGGCGATGTCCGCTCCGGAGACGTAGATCCGTCGGCGGATCCGGACGACACGGAAGTCGTCGACGAGCAGGCGGGTGACGCCGTCCCAGGCCGTCGCATCACCGCCCCCCGGATGGACCACCAGCAGGGCCGGTCCGGATCCGTCGTCAAGGGCGGTGATGCGTCGTCCGTCGTCGGCTGATGCGAGAAGCTCGGTCATGCGCACCAGCGTGCACCCGTCCGCCGTCATCCCACCGTCATCCCACCGGCACGCCGTTGCGGCGGGGGAGCCATGTCGCTGGTGCCACGGCACTCCGACAGGCCGTCGCCGGCCAAGGTCGTGGGCGACCCTCGCGTTGGAGACCCGCAGGGTGGTGTCGAGCATTCGAAACGGTGCCGCGGGAACGGGCTCTGTGGCGGATCGTGAGCCATCGCCGCATTTTCGGAGGAACACCCGCGCTGTTCTGCCAGCGGCAGAACAGCGGCCCGAGCGGACTCGACGATCACTACAGTCCAGTCGCATGACGACGATCACCACGCGCACGGTCGAGTACCCGGCCGACGGTCTGACGATGATCGGGCACCTCGCACTCCCGGCCGGAGTCGATCGCCGGCCCGCGGTGCTGCTCGGGCCGGAGGGCATGGGGCTCAGCGACGTCGAGCGCCGCCGGGCCGATGCTCTTGCCGAGCTGGGATACGTAGCGCTGGCCTTCGACCTTCACGGCGGGCGCTATCTGGGTGACCCCGAGGAGATGCTGGCCCGTTGCATGCCGCTGCTCGCCGACCCCGACCGCTTGCGGGGCATCGGTCATGCGGCGCTCGACGTGTTGCGCGCCGAACCGCGGACCGACCCCGACCGGATCGCCGCCGTCGGCTACGGCACCGGGGGCGCCGTCGGGCTGGAACTCGGGCGCGACGGCGTCAACCTGCGCGCGATCGGGACGGTCAACGCGCTGACCACGGGCCGACCGGGCGAGGCGGCGCGCATTCGCTGCCCGGTGTGGGCCGGGGTCGGGTCGGAAGACCCGATCATGCCGCCCGCGCAACGGAGCGCGTTCACCGCCGAGATGCAGGCCGCAGGCGTCGACTGGCGCCTCGTGGTCTACGGCGGCGCCTTGCACGCATTCCACCACCCGCCGGTAGACCACCCGGTGGTCCCCGGCGTCGGCTACCACCCACGGCACGCGCAGCGAGCCTGGCACGACATCGTCGACCTGCTCGCCGAGTGCCTGACGTAACGGAGTGACTTGGTCGACAACCGCGATCCCGCACCACGAACCCGGCCCGAGCCTCCGGGGCCTCGGCCGCGAAGGCGGGTGGCGGTCAGGGGCGGGCCTGGGTGAAGCGGCCGCCGAGGTAGCGGAACTCCGGGTCCTCTGCGGTGAGTTCGCCGAGTTCGGCGATCAGGTCGGCGGCGAAGAGCTCGGCGTCGTCCAGGGGTCGGTAGCCGAGTGCCCGGGCGGAGGTGAGGTCCCACCAGGCGCGGGTGTTGGCGGATATGCCGTAGGCGACGGTGTGGCCGGCCACCGGGCCGGTGAGGGCGGCGTGCACCAGGCGGGTGCAGTCGGCGGGGCTGAGCCAGGTGCCGAGCATCCGGACGCTGCGGGGCCGGGGCGCGAAGGAGCCGATGCGCAGGGAGACCGTCTCGATGCCGTGCCGGTCGGCGTACAGCGAGGCGAGGTTCTCGCCGAAGCACTTGGAGAGCCCGTAGTAGGTGTCGGGTCGTTGCGGAGTGTCCACCCGGACGGTGCTGCCGTCGGCGGGGCGCTCGGTGAAGCCCACGGCGTGGTTGCTGCTGGCGTGGACGATCCGGGGCACGCCCGCCGCGCGGGCGGCGTCGTAGAGCCGGTAGGTGCCTTCGATGTTGGCGGCGAGGATGTCGCCGAACGGTGCCTCGCCCGGGATCCCGGCCAGGTGGACGACGGCGTCGACGCCGTCCATCGCCGCCGCCAGCGCTGCGGCGTCCTGCAGGTCGGCGACGATGGCGTCGGGTTCGCCGGGCACCGGGAGGCGGTCGAAGCAGCGCAGCCGGTAGCCGTAGGCGGGCAGGGACTCGCGAAGGCAGGTGCCGATGCGGCCGGCGGCACCGGTGAGCAGGACCTCGCGGGGCTGGTTCACCATCGGTTGCGTCTCCATGATTCCTCGCAGGCTCGTCGGAACGGACGGGTCGATTCGGCGACGTGGGACGGTACCTGATGGTGCGTCGGAGTTCGACGGGATTTCTGACGGCACGGTTCTGACGGCACGGTTCTTGGCGGCACGGTTTTTGAAGCACGGTTCTTGAAGGCCAAGGTGCGTGAAGGCACTCGACGAGCCTCCGCGGCCGTACGCCCGGCCCGGGCGGGGTCAGGGCGCGGCGGAGTGGTCGTCGATCCTGGTCAGGGCGTCGCGGAGGGCGGCGCGCGTGGTGACGCCCAGCTTGGGGAAGACGCGGTAGAGGTGGGCGCTGACCGTGCGGGGGGAGAGCCGGATCCGCTCGCCGATCTCCTTGTTCGTCAGGCCGGCTGCGGCGAGTTCGGCGACCCGGCGCTCCTGCCAGGTCAGCGGCACCGCGGTGGGTGCCGGGGTGTGGGGCGTGACGCCGCCGGCCCGTAGTTCGGCGTGGGCTCGCGCGGCCCAGGCGGTGGCGCCGAGCCGGTCGAGGGCCTCGGCGGCCGGGGCGAGGAAGGTGCGGGCCGCCGCGCCGCCCTGGGCGCGGCGCACGCGGATCCCGTGGGCGAGCCGGATCCGGGCCAGCTCGAACGGGAACCGCTCGGCCGCCGGGTGGGACTGCGCGCGGGTGTACATCTCCGCCGCCTCCCCGTCGTCGTCGGCCGTCATCGCCAGGGCCCCGTGGGTGATCAGGGCCAGGCGCGGGGAGAGGTCGGGCAGGCCGGCGTCCCGCGCGGCCAGCGCGTGGGCCCGGGCCTGTTCGGCACGCCCGGTGTGCAGGGCGGCTTCGACGAGGTCGAGGAGGGTCCGCGACGCCTGGTGCGCGTAGGGCCGGAACGCCCCCGGCGCGGTGATGCCGATGGCGTAGAGGAACGCGGTCTCGTAGTCGCCGGCGCTCAGCGCGGTGGTCGCGCCGATGCCGTCCGCGAGCTGGGTGAGGAATCCGACGCCGCGCGGGCGGGCCCAGGCGTCGACCTCGGCCTGCAGGTCGCGGGCCTCCTGCGCCCGGCCGCGTACGGCCGCTAGCTGGGCCAGGTAGGCGCGGGTCTGGTGCGCGAACAGCTGGTTGCCGGTCTCGGTCGCCAGGGCCAGGGCGTGCTGTCCGGTGCGTTCGGCGGCGTCCCACTGGCCGAGCGCGGTCTGGTCGAGCATGACCAGGTGCAGCATGACGATGCCGCTGGACGTGGCGCCGGTGTCCAGTTCGCGGTCCACGACGCGCTCCAGGTACGGGCGCAGCGGGCTCAGGACGTCGAGGTGGTAGGCCGACACGGCCAGGCGGGTGACGTCCCACGGGTCCTGGTGCTGCAGGTGCGCCGCGGCCCGTTCCACCGCCTCGGCGAGGCCGGCGCCGTGCCGGACGACGTCGCTCCAGGTGCCGGCGTACAGCCACGCCCGTTCGGTGGCGAGGTCGCCGAGGGAGGTGAGGACGTCGTGCGTGCGGTGCCACGCGGTACGGCTGCCGGCGTACTGGCTGACGGCGAGCAGGAGGCTGACCAGGCGGTCGAGCACCTCGCCGTTGGGGTCGGCGTCGGGCCGGGGCGGGGAGGGCAGGGGCGGGGAGGGCTGGGCCGGGGAAGGCCGGGTCGGGGAGGGCAGGGTCGGGAACGGCCGGGCCGGGCCCGGTCGGCCCGCGTCGCCGTCGCGCAGTCGCCCGATGGCCGCCGTGACCTGGCGGTGCGTGGCCCGCACGTCGCCGTTCTGGTACAGCGCCAGGTAGGCGTCGGCGAGGACCGCGGCGGGGTTGTCGTCCGAGCCGGGCGTGGAGGCGGCCTGTGCGAGGCTGCGGGCCTGGCCGAGCCGGTCAGCTTGCCCGGCGACGTACGCCGCGTCGCCGAGCCGCCGGGAGCGGTCGGCCCGGTTCTCGCTGAGCTCGGCGGCACGGGTGAGCCAGGACACGGCCATGCGCGCGCCCCCGCGCCGGGTCGCCGACCGGGCGGCGGTTTCGAGGGCTGCGGCCACCTCCTCGTCGGGGTCGACGGTGGCGGCCGCGAGGTGGGTCGCGCGCCGTTCCGGGCTCTCCCGGTGGAGGTGCGCCAACACCCGGTGGGCGGCCCGGCGTTCGTCCGTGGTGGCGAGCTGGACGACGGCCGACCGGACCAGCGGGTGCCGGAAGACGAGGTTGCCGGTGGCCGGCTCGACGACCAGCAGGCCGCACCCGACCGCCTCGTCGACGCCGCGCATGCGGTACCCCGCGGTCGGGGCGTGGCCCTCGCCCGGCCGGGCCGCCGTGCCGTCGAGGGCGCCGGTCAGCAGTTGCGCCCGGACGGTGTCGCCGAGGCGGGCGAGGCGGGTGGCGTAGATCTCCTGGATCCGCCGGGGCAGCGGCACGCCGTGCGGGCCGAGCAGGTCCTCCGGCGCCCGGTCGCCCGGCTGGGAGGCGGTGTGGGCGGGCAGCTCCAGCAGTGCCAGCGGGTTGCCGCGGGCCGTCTCCAGCACGAGGCCGCGCAGGTGCCTGCCGAGCTGCGGGTGGTGCCGGTCCAGCAGGCGGGTGGCGTCCGTGTCGGCGAGCGCGTGGACCGGTGCCTCGGGCAGGGCCGCGGTGTCGAACCGTGAGGCGATGTCGCTGCGGACGGCCACCAGGAGCTTGACCCCGGGGCTGCCGGCCAGCCGGCGGCCGACGAACCCGCAGACGTCGGCGCTGGCCTCGTCCAGCCACTGGCCGTCGTCGAGGACGAGCAGCAGGGGCCGGGTCGCGGCGGTCGACGACAGCAGGTTGAGGACGGCGATGCCGAGGGCCATGACGGACGGCGGCGAGTCGTCCGTCCGGTCGAACACGGCGTCGAGCGCGGTGCGGGCGGCGGCGTTCAGCGGTGGCCGGCCGGGCTGTCCGCCGTCCGCGAGCAGCGGGTAGAGCAGCTGGTGCAGCCCGGCGTAGGGCAGTTCGGTCTCCGCCTCGACGCCGGTCGCGCGGATCACCAGGTGGCCGTCCCCGGCCGCGATCCCCGCCGCCAGGTCGAGCAGGGTGCTCTTGCCGACGCCGGCCTCGCCCCTGAGCAGCAGGGCCTGTCCGTCGGGGGCCTGCACGAACGCGGACAGCCTCGCCCGCTCGCCGTCCCGACCGACCATCACCGTGCCCGGTTCCACGCCCGGTCCCCTCCCCTGCCCCGAGGTGCGCGACCCCGCCCCGAGATGCGTGACCCCACCCCGAGGTGCACGCCCGTCCATATTCAACTGGACGGTTAGTTGATTAGACTGTGTCGTGGTGACCCTGTCAAGTAAACGGTTAGTTAGGAGCTGGGTAGATGGAGCGCGACGCCGAAGCCACCAAGCGGAGACTCATCGCGGCAGGCCGGGCCGAGTTCGCCGCGCACGGGCTGAACGGTGCCCGCGTCGACCGCATCGCCGCCTCCGCACGCAGCAACAAGGCGCAGATCTACCACTACTTCGGGAACAAGGCCGGGCTGTTCGACGCCGTCTGGAACGAACTGGTCGAGCAGATCGTCGTCAACGTGCCGCTCGACGTGAACGACCTGCCCGGGTTCACGGCAAGCCTGAGCGACCTCTACGCCGAGCACCCCGACATCCCCCGGATCATCACCTGGCAGCGGCTGGAACACGGCGACGCGCTCAACGACCTCGGCATCGCCGAGGTGCGCAGCAGGAGTGCCGCCATCGCCGAGCTGCAGGCCGAGGGCCGGGTCTCGACCCGGTTCGACCCCCGGGTCCTGTTCGCCCTGCTCGCCCACGTCGCGATGCTGTGGGCGGCGTCCAACCCCGAGGTGCTGGCGGTCCTGGACCCCGCCGACCGGGCGCAGCGCCGCGAGACGATCCGCCGCATCGCCGCCGCCCTGGTGGAGTGAGCCCCGGGGCGCTGCCGGGTCCCCAACCTCCGCTGCACGTCGGGTCGTTCTTCCCCCCCGACGGGGTGGGAGTTTCGGGCGAACGCTCATCGCGTCCGGTCCGCGGCTGCGAGCATGGAGTCATGCCGCAGGATCACCCGGAACCGCCCTCGACCTCCTCGGTGGAGAACCTCCTCGCCGACGGGGCGACCGTCAACGGCTCGGTGCTGCAGGCCGGAAGCGTGCACGGAGACGTGCACCTCCACCCGGCGGCGCGGCCGGTGCGGCCGGCGCGGCCGACGGGCCCGGGACGGTGGACGTCCTCGTCGAGTACTTCGAGCCCGGCCAGTGGCTGGTGATCCCCTCGCGAGCGGCGCTCGACGAACCCCCGGTGCTGTTGCCGGGGCAGCGCCCGGGCCAGGAGGACGTGGCCGAGTGGGCGCGCGGGCACGGTGGCGTGGACTTCGCGACCACGGAACTGTCCGTGACCGTGACCAACCGCTCGGACGCCCACCTCACCCTGCGCGGCATGTGGGCCGAGGTCGTCGACCGCGCCGAACCGCTCACCGGAGCGCTGGTCTCCCGGCTCCCGCAAGGTGTCAGCGGCGTACCGGAGCTGGAACTCGACCTCGACCAGGAACGCCCGGAGCTCTGGGAGGTGGACGAGTTCACCCGCCGACGTGTCGGTGCCCGTCCGTTCCTCGACCGTACCCACGTGCGGCTGGCCCCGGACGAGTCCCAACGCTTCATCGTCACCGCGCGGATCCGCAGCTCCTGCTGCACCTGGGAGCTCGTCCTGGCCTTCCGCGGCGACGACGGCACGGAGTTCGCCGTCCGACCTGCGCCAGGCTTCCGCACCACCGGGCTTCCGGTGACCGGACTCGCCCCCGTCGTGCGGTGGGCCTGGTTCGAGGATCCGCCGCGGTTCTGGCGGGACACGGCCCGGCTGGACTGGTGCAGTCAGGGCAACCCCGATCCGGAACTTCCCCCGGCCCCGAGGGAATTACGCAAGCTGGCCGGGCGCTTCGGCCCGCATCTGACGCACTTCCTCAGCACGGGCACCACCGGCCCGGAGCAGCAGCTCCGGCTGGCCACGGTGCTGCCCGCGGTACGGCTGGCGGTCGACCTCGTCAAGGCCGACCGCAAGGGCCGGCACGCCGACGCCGCCCGGCTGCGCGCCGAGCTGCGCCGGCGGTTCCCGCGCCCGGTCCTGGAGCAGGCCTACGTGGCCGCCCTGCTCGCCGCGGGCCTCACCCACGGAATCCCGTCCGGCCACCGCGAGAAACTGGTCGGCTACCTGGCGAGCACCCCCGCCGCCGAGGTCCTGCGCCCGATGATCGCCGCCGCCGCCCGCCGCTGAGCCCCGGCCTCCGCGTCACCCGCGGCTCGGCGGGAGCACGGCACATTGCGCGCCGGCCCCGCCAATATGAGACCCCGCCGGCACGAGGCTCCCCGGCGCGTGACCCCGGCGGCGCCGGGTCGGGGGTGCGCCGGGGCCGTGGGTGGGGCGGGCCGGTCAGCGGAGGACGCCCTCCAGGAAGTCGCTGCCCAGCCGGGCGACGACGGTGACGTCCAGCTGGTGCAGTGCGTAGCGTCCGCGGCGCTGTGTGGTGACCAGGCCCGCCTTCTTCAGGACGCCCAGGTGCCGGGAGATCTCCGGGGCGGTCAGGCCGTGGATCTGGGCGAGTTCACTGGTGGTGAAGGCACCGCGGGCGAGGTGGCGGCAGAGGCGGATGCGGACGGGGTGGGAGAGGGCGGCCAGGCGCCGGGTGACCTGCTCGACGGAGGGCGGCGGTGTCGCCAGCTCGGGGGAGGCGATCGGGTAGTGCACCACCGGCTGCCAGCCGTCGCGGTGCAGGACCATCAGGTGCGGCCAGCCCATGCTGGTGGGCACGAGGAGCAGGCCGTGGCCCGCCGTGGCGGTCCGGCCGGCGCCGACCTTGTCGACCGTGACCAGGGCCTCCGCCTCGTCCAGGGTGACGGCCGCCGACAGGGAGGTGAGCGCCTCGGCCACCCCCTTGCGGCGCAGCAGTTCGGTCCGGTGGCGGGTGTCGGCCGCGAGTCGGGGGCACAGCCGGGCCCAGGTGTCCGCGAAGAACGCCTCGTCGCAGTCCTCCAGGAGGCGGCGCAGCCAGTGCCGGATCCGGGGCGGGTCGGTCAACAGGCGGTCGGTGAAGCTCATCTGGCGCGGGCCGCGCAGTGCGGCCAGCTCCAGGACGCGGCGGTGCTGTCCGGGGTCGTCGAGCGGTCCGTGGCTCGGTTCGCCGTACGCTGTCGGGTAGTTGAACTCCAGCGCGGCGTCGACGAACTGCTCGTCGGTCAGCTCGTCCAGGAGGTCGAGCTCCTCGCCGAGCGTGGCCCCGGGGCGGGCCGCGTCGCCGGGGATACCCGCGTAGGGGAGGAAGAGATCGGAGAAGGTGGTCCGCCAGAGGAAGTCGACCTCGTACAGCCGGTCGGCCAGGTGCGGGTCGAGGCGGGCGGTCACGCCGGCCGCCCAGCCCTGGAGCCCCGGGTGGTGCCCGGGCTCGGCGAGCGCGTGCAGCGCCATGCCGAGTTCGGCCAGCGGGGAGGGGGCGGCGGCGACCTGCTCAGGTCGAAGCCCCGCGATGTCGATGCGCACGCTCATGCACCCATGCTGCACCTGACGCACCCGCGACACGGTGCTCGTTTGACGGAATCCGTCAAACGACGGGACTATTCGCGGCGCATCCGGGCAGGATGGCGACCGCCACCCCCGCAGCCACCGCCGTACCCGTGCGCGCCCACCGATCCGACCCCGACCCCGACTCCGAGACCAGCGGCACCAGCCTCGGTCGGAGGGCTCCCTCCGGCCGCCCGAGGCCGACCGAGCGAGAAGGACGACATGCCCGACCAGGTGATGACCCCCCGACAGATCGCCGACGACTACGTGGCCCGGGTCGCCGCACACGATCCCGTCACGTCCACGGCCCTGGGCCTGGCACCCGGCGACGACACGATGCCCGACCTGTCGCCGGACGGCATCGAGGAGCAGGTCCGCCTCGCGCGGCAGGCGCTGGCCCGACTCGACGCCCTGCCCGCGGCCGGGCCCGGCGGGGACCCGGCGGAGCACGCCTGCGCCCGGCTGCTGCGCGAGCGGCTGGAGGCCGAGCTGCGGGCGCACGACGCCGGCGAACACCTGCGGACCGTGGCCAACCTGCACACGCCGGTGCATCAGCTCCGGAACATCTTCACGATGATGCCCACCGCCGCCGGCGAGGACTGGGCCCCGGTGCTGGGACGGCTGCGGAACCTGCCCGCCGCGCTGGACGGCCACCGGTCCACCCTGACCGAGGGCGTCGCGCGCGGACTGCTCGCCGCGCCCCGGCAGGCCGACGTCCTCGGCGCGCAGCTCACCGCGTGGACCGGGGAGACGGCCGGCGGCCCCGGCTGGTTCGCCGACTTCGTCGCCCCCGCGCCGCAGCGGCTGCGCCCCGACCTCGACGCGGCCGCGAAGGACGCGACCGCCGCCGTCGCCGCGTTCCGGGACTGGCTCCGCGACACCTACCGGCCCGCCGCGCAGGGCACGCCGGACGCCGTCGGCCGCGAGCGCTACCTGCTCGGCGCCCGCCGGTACACCGGCGCCGACCTCGACCTGGACGAGGCCTACGGCTGGGCGTGGGAGGAGTTCCACCGGGTCTGGGCCGAGCTGCGCACGGAGGCCGGACGCGTGCTCCCGGGCGCCACCGTCGGGCAGGCCCGCGCCCACCTCGACGAGCACGGGCACACCGTGCAGGGCGCCGAGCGGATGCGCGCCTGGCTGCAAGGGATCACCGACGAGGCGATCGAGGCGCTGGACGGGCGCCACTTCGACATCACCGGCCCGCTGCGCCGGGTCGAGACCCGGATCGCTCCGGCCGGCGGCGCGGCCGCGCCGTACTACAACGGGCCGAGCCTGGACTTCGCCCGCCCGGGCCGGACCTTCCTGCCGCCGGCCAACGGCGACGCCGAGGAACGGTTCCGCACCTGGCGGCTGGTCAGCACCTGGTACCACGAGGGCGTCCCCGGCCACCACCTGCAGCTCGCCTCATGGACGGCGGCGGCAGGGCAGCTGTCCCGCTACCAGGTCACCCTCGGCAAGATCAGCGCCAACGTGGAGGGCTGGGCCCTGTACGCGGAACGCCTGATGGACGAGCTCGGCTTCCTCACCGATCCCGCACGCCGCCTCGGCTACCTCGGCAAGCAGATGATGCGCATCGTCCGCGTCGTCATCGACATCGGCATGCACTTGGAGAGCGTCATCCCGGCCCACTCCCCGTTCCACCCGGGCGAGCGCTGGACCCCGGAGCTGGGCGGCGCCTTCATGGAGGAGTACGCCGGGCTGATGCCGGCCGTCCTGGACAGCGAGATCGTCCGCTACCTCGGCCGCCCGGGCCAGGCCATCGGCTACAAGCTCGGCGAGCGCGCCTGGCTGGCCGGTCGCGAGGCGGCCCGCCGCAGGGCGGGCGACGACTTCGACCTCAAGCGCTGGCACATGAAGGCGTTGCGCCAGGGCTCGCTGGGCCTGGACGACCTGGAGGCGGCCCTGACGGTCCTGTGACCGCACGTCGACCGGGGCGCAGGAACCCGGCCGACGGGCGGGCGGCCGTGGCCGGGTAGATTCCGGCCATGGCTGACGACTGGCGGACGGATCGGATCGGGAGCGCCCTGCGGGGGGAGAACCCCACGGTGCTGCGGCGGCTGACCGCGGGGTTCGCCGTGATCGGCGACGTGCAGTTCCTGCCGGGCTACTCGGTGCTCCTGGCCGACGATCCCCGGGTGGAACGACTCTCGGACCTGCCCAGGGACGGACGGCTGGCCTTCCTCTCCGACATGGACCGGCTCGGTGAGGCGGTCGAACGGGCGTCCCGCCGCCTGGACCCGGCGTTCCGGCGGGTCAACCTGGAGATCCTCGGCAACACGGACGGCTTCCTGCACGCGCACGTCTGGCCGCGGTTCGATTGGGAGCCGGCCGGCCTGGTGGGCAGGCCGGTGTGGCTCTACCCCCGGGACCGGTGGTCCGACCGGCGGTTCGCCCTCGGCCCGCGGCACGACGTCCTACGCGCGGCGATCGGGGAGGAACTGGACCTCCTGCGCCCGGCGTGACCCGACGGACGGCGTGACCCGGCGGCCGGTGTGACCCCGCGCCCGGTGTGACCCGACGGCCGGGCGCGTGCGGCCGAGCCGTAGGCTGCCCGTCATGGCGCGATTCGACGAGGTCACGGCGACGTTCTGGGGTGCCGGTGAGCACGGCGTCCACGAGCCCCTGACGGACGAGGCGGTGCGGGAAGCGGAGCGTCTGCTCGGTGTGACCCTGCCCCCGGCCCTGCTCGACCTCCTGCGGATCCGCAACGGCGGCATCGTGGCCGACGAGCACGACGCGTTCCCCACCGGCCGGCCGACCTCGTGGAGCGAGGACCACGTTCCCTTCGACGTCCTGCTGGGCATCGGCCGGAGCGAGCGGACGATGTCGCTGCTGGACACCCCCTACCTGATCGAGGAATGGGCGCTGCCGTCGCCGCTCGTCCTCCTCTCGGGCGACGGTCACCACTGGATCGGTCTCGACTACCGGGATTGCGGCCCGGACGGCGATCCGTCGGTCACCTGGTTCGACACCGAGCTCGGCACCGAACTCGAACTGGCCGCGGACTTCAGGACGTTCGTCGAGCAGCTCACCGCAGCCGAATCCTTCGACCTCGACCCCGACCCCGACCTCGACCCGTCGCCCGTCACGCGTCCTGGGACAGGATGACCGCGCTGTACTTCCCCACCCCGACCGTGCCCGTGCACGGCTGCCCGTCCCTCGGCCCGGGGCGGGTGCGGACGTCGTGGCTGGGCGCGTTCCCGAACGTCGAGTCGTAGGCCTGAGCGTCGCTGTTGAACCGCACGTGCCAGGTCCCTTCGCGGGGGAACCCGAGGTCGTACGCGGGGTACGCGTGGTTGCCGAAGTTGAGGACGACGACGGTGCTGTCCTCGGGGTGCTCCGTCGGGTAGCGGCGGAAGGCGATCACCTTGTCGGTGTCGTTGCGGTGATAGGTCTCCACCCCCGTGCCCCGCAGGCCGGCGGTGGTGTTCCCGCGGTTGCGTCGCAGCTCGATGAGGTCCCGGTAGAGCTGCGTGATCCCCGCGTGGCGCTCCCGCTTGGTGGCCCAGTCGAGTCGAGCGCGGTCGTCGAAAGCGGTGTCCTCCAGGTACTCCTGCCCCTGGAAGATCATGGGGATGCCCGGTGCGGTCAGCACCGCCGCGGCGCCGAGGGTCGAGCGCTTCTTGGCGAACCAACTCCTGGGGCTCTCCGGGCAGATCGCCTCGGGCAGGCGGCGGCGTTCGTGCGTGCGGGCGACGTCGTCGTGCGACTCGGTGTAGATCACCCGGGCGAACGTGCGGCCGCCGATCCGGTGCCCGACCGCCTCGCAGACCCGACGCATGTCGCGGTCCTCGTCCCGGGCGGGGGTGAGCGCGTCCCGCAGGGCGTTGACGAAGCCGGCGTCCCACTGGGAGTCGAACCCCGCCCCTACGGGTGCGGCGGTGGTGAGCGCGGGTTCGTCCTGCAGGTCCTCCGCGATGCGGATCCTCCCGGGCAGGGCGGTTCCGATCGCGCCGTTGACCTCGCGCATGAGGCGCCAGCCGTCGGGTATCCCGTCGCCCAGCCCGCCGCCCGCCTCGTTGCCGACGCCGACGCTGCGGATGAACGCGGTGCCGTCCCACCGCAGGCCGTCCATGCGGTACTCCCGCAGCCAGTGCAGTGCGCTGTCCGTCAGGTACCGGCAGACCTCGGGCCTGCCGTAGTCCGGGCGCGGACCCCACCCGGTATCGCGGCGTTCGTCGTTGTAGAAGTAGATCCCGTCGCCGTCGTTCTCGTACCAGCCGTCGAAGCGGCGCAGCCCGGCATCGAGGTCGTTCGGCCCGAAGTGGTTGTACACGACGTCGCACAGCACCGCCAGGCCGAGCCCGTGGGCCTTCCGGACCAGGGTCCTCAGCTCGTCCGGGGTGCCGTAGTCGCCGGCCACCGCGAAGGCCGAGACCGGGTTGTAGCCCCAGGACCTCTCCCCGGCGTACTCGGTGACCGGCATCAGCTCGATGGCCGTCACCCCGAGCCCGGCCAGCACGTCGAGCCGCTCGGTCAGCCCGGACAGCCGACCGGGCGGGCCGTCGGCGCCGCTGAAGGTGCCGACGTGCAGCTCGTAGATGACGAGGTCGTCCAGTGCCGGGGTCTGCCACTCCTGCTCGCCCCAGTCGAAGGCGGCGGCCTCGATCACCGCGTTGCCGACCGAACCGGTCAGCCGGCGCGCGTACGGGTCGATCTTCCACAGCTCGCGGTTCTTCCGCAGCTCGGCGTCGCTGGCGGTGACCAGGTACTTGTACTCGTCCCCCGGGGCGGCCTCGTCCAGCCGGACCGCCCAGTTGCCGTGACCCTCGGTGGCCATCGGGTGCGGCGTGGCCCAGCCGTCGAACGACCCCAGGACGCTCACCGCAGCGGCGTTCGGGGCCCAGACCCGGAACTCCGTGCCGTCGGGCCCGGGGACCGCCCCCATCGGAGGGACCTCTTCCTCTTCCTTCTTCCGGCCCTCCGCCCCTTGCGGCGTGCCGTCCGGTGTGCGCGGAGCCCCCGGCGTACGCAAGGCCACCGGCGTACGCAGAGCCTCCGGCGTGTTCCGGGCGAAGTCCACGTCCTCGTGGTCCGGTTCGTCGTACCAGCCCGACCTCATGGCGTAATCCACGATGTCTTCCCAGTCCTCCGCCCGGCCGAAGTCCTTGCCGGCGATCGTCACGTCCCCTTGCCGGCTCACCTCGATCTTGGGGGTCCAGTTCCGGTACAGCTCAAGGTACTTGCTTCCCATGGCGGTGAGGACCACGTACGTCGACAGCGGGAACTGCGTGACCGGGTCCGATTCGAATCTCTCCTTCATCCCCACCAGGCCGGGGGACTCGGGCTTCGGCTTCACGTATCCCAGATGATGCAGCCGCTCCAACTCCTGGTACATCGACGGCCGGTACTGGACCTTTCCGTCCTGGTTCCCGGCCACCAGCTTCCGTAGGTGGCTGCGCTCGTACCGGGTGACCAGACTGAGCATGGCCAACTGGAGCGACTGGACCTCGTCTTCGAGCTTCTTGATGTGCTGCCACTTGGCCTTGAAGGGTCCGAACGAGAGCTCCTCCAGTGTTCCCGGGCTCGCCAGGGCCAGCAGGGCGAGGACCAGCGCCCCGAACACCGCGATGATCGCGGCGGTCACGTTCTGCGTGTGGCTCACGGCGCTGTCGACGAAGACGTCGACGAGCATCGCGAAGATCGCCACCGCGAAGACGACCGTCAACGTCCGGAGCCAGAAGACGGGTGACTTCTTCCGGAGCCGGGTAATGAGCGATTTCAAACGGCCCGACATCGCAGGCACCGCCTCTCCCGGTCGTTTCCGACAGCGAAGAGCCCTGCTCGGCCGGGCAGCACCTCCAAGATCCAGTATCCCCCCGCCCGCCACCCGATTCCACCCCCCCCCGAGGTCGAACGCGCAGCGTGACGCGGTGCCGGTCACGTCGGGTCACGCACCCCGTGGGGCGCCGGGCGCCGCGAGGGCGGTCGGTTCAGCGCCGGGCGGGCGGGCGGTTCAGGAGGGGGTGGTGGCGGTCGTGGTGGGGGTGCAGAACTCGGCCTCCAGTTCGGCGGTGAAGACGCCGATCGGCCAGGCCCACGTGCCGTTGGCCCAGTCGCCGTTGACCTCCGTGGAGAGGACGTGCCGGCCGTCGCGGGTGCCGAAGGTGTAGGACCAGGATCCGTCGATCGCGCCGCCCATGCCCCACACCGTGCCGCAGGAGAGGTCGAGGGAGGCGATGCCCAGGCCGTAGCGGGTGTTCGGGATCCACCCGCCGCGCGGGTCGAGGGTGGTGAGCATCTCCTGCTGCTGGGCGGGCGGCAGGAGTCGGCCCTGCAGCAGGGCGCGGAAGAAGGTGGCGAGGTCGCCGTTGGTGGAGATCATGTCGCCGGAGCCGAAGCCCAGGGAGGGGTTCTGCTCGGTCACGTCGTAGAAGGGGGTGGTGTCGCCGGGCACCATCAGCTTGGAGTAGGCGCGGCCGTGCGGGCCGTGGATGCGCGGGTCGTCACCGGTCGGTTCGTAGGTGCTCTTCAGGTGCAGCGGCGTGGTGATCCGCTGGGCGATCTGCTGCGCCGTGCTGCTGCCGGTGACCCGCTCCACGATCATCCCGGCGAGCACGTAGTTGGTGTCGGAGTACTCCCAGCCCGTTCCCGGGGCGAAGGTCGGCTCGTAGGCGAGGGCGATCTCCACCAGTTGACGCGGGGTGAAGCTGTCGAACCGGTGCTGCAGGAACGGGACGCCGACGAAGTCGTCCGCCGCGAGCTTGGTCCGGGCGAAGTTGTGGATGCCGCTGGTGTGGTCGAGCAGCTGGCGGATCGTGATCCGCGAGCCTTCGTAGCCGTTGCCGTCGACCAGGCCGGGCAGCCAGTGCTCGACGCTGTCGTCCAGGCTGAGCCGGTGTTCGGCCTCCAGCTGGAGGAGGACGGTGGCGACGAAGGTCTTGGTGGTGCTGCCGATCCGGAAGCGGTCCTGCGGCGCGAGCTTGCGGCCGGTGTCCAGGTCGGCGGTGCCGGCCTGCCCGAACCACGTCGAGTCGCCGTCCCGGACCTCGGCCATGGCCCCCGGCAGGCCGGCCTCGGAGACCGCGCGGTCGAGTACCGACTGGACGCCGGCGTGCCGGCGGTCGTGGTCGCGGTCGGGTGTGCGGTCGGCGGCGCCCGCCGCCGGAGCGGCGGCCAGCAGGGCGCCGGTGAGCAGGGCGGTGACGGCGGTGCGGACGGTGGTCTTCACGGTGACTCCTCCTGGGGCAATCCGGTTTCGCGATTCGTGAAGAGACTAGGCATCAGTTCGCGGATTCATCAATGCCGATGATGCTCAACTGGCATGTATGGGCAGGTCAATGACGGTCAATCCTTGCAATGAGCCTGCGGGCGAATGCAATGGGTATGCCCTGTCTGCTGCAATGGGATCGACGGTGACGGCATACTCGACCGCGACGAGAGGAGCATCCATGCCGGGTGCCAGGCTGACCCAGGAAGACCGCCGCCGGATCGCCGCAGGGCTCACCGCGGGGCTCGGCTACGGAGAGATCGCCCGGGAGCTCGCGCGCCCCACGTCGACGGTCACCCGGGAGATCGCCCGCAACGGCGGCCCCTCCGGCTACCGCGCCGACAACGCCCAGCGCGCCACCCTGCGGCGCTCCCGGCGGAGCAAGGCCGGGCCGGCCCGGACGCCCGGCGGCGGCGTGAGCGCGGCGCACGGGCGCGATCCGGCGGCGGTGGGGGAGTTCGCGGCGCAGTTCGCCGAGCTGCTGGTGCACACCGGCCTGCCGCGCATGGTGGCCCGGGTGCTGACCTGCCTCTACGTCACCGACAGCGGCAGCCTGACCGCGGCCGAACTGGTGCAGCGGCTCGGGGTGAGCCCGGCGTCGGTCTCCAAGGCGATCGGCTACCTGGCCGGCCAGGAGCTGGTGCGGCGCGAGCAGGACGAGGACGGCCGCCGCGAGCGGTACGTCATCGACGACGACGTCTGGTACCGGGCGCTGCTGGCGAGCGCCCAACGCAACGCGATGATCGCCGAGTTCACCCGCGGCGGGGCCGACCTGCTCGGCGCGGCCACGCCGGCCGGGGCCAGGCTGGGCACGGCGGCCGCCTTCCTGGAGGACACCGGGGCGGAGATCGTCCGCGCCGTGCAGCGGCGTCGGCGGAACGAGGACGCGGCGCGGTCCGCGGCAGCGCACCGGAGCACGCCGGGGTGACCGGCCGCCGCCCGGTGCCGGTGGCTCAGTGCGCGGCCTCGGCGGACCGGCGGCGGAACTGGCTGGGCGTGCAGCCGTGGTGGGCGCGGAAGCGGCGGCTGAGGTGGGGGTGGTCGGTGAACCCGGCCGCGGCGGCGATGTCGGCGAGCGGCAGGTCGGTGCGGCGCAGCAGGTGCCCGGCGGTGTCCAGGCGGACGGCGGTCAGTTCGGCCTGGAAGGTGGTTCCGGCGGTGCGCAGGGCGCGTTGGAGGGTGCGCGCGGACAGGCCGAGGCCGGTGGCGGTGTCGCCGACCCGCCAGGGGGCGGCCGGGTCGAGGGCGATCCGGCGGCGGACCTCGCCGAGCAGCCGCCGCCCGGCCGGGTGGGGTGCCGTCGGGGCCGTCGCGGTGTCCGTCCAGCGCAGCCGCCAGGCGGCGATCGGGGCGGGCGCGTCGGTCGGGTGGACGGCGGACGGCGGCAGGGTGCGGCCGTCGCCGGTGAGCAGGACCGCGTCCACGTCCTGGGCGGTGACGGTGGCGACGGCGGTCAGGTGGAGGGCGCAGACGAAGAGCGTCTCGGCGGGCAGCGGCCGGTGGCCGAGGTGGCCGAGGTGGCGCACGGTCAGCTCGCCGGGGCGCAGGTCGGCCCGGGTGGTGTGGCCGATGTACAGCCAGGGCTCGGCGAGCCGGGACCGGGTGAGCAGGTCGGCCACGTCCTCGGCGGCGACGAGGGAGCGCAGCAGCGGGTCCCGCGGTCGGGCGAACAGCCGGCGGGCGGCGGCCAGGACGGTCGGCCAGCCGAGGCGGTGGAGGTGGGCGAGCAGCTCGCGGTGCAGCTGCTCGGGCACGGGGGCGCCGTCGGCGAGGTGGCGCTCGGCGAGCCGGGCGGCGGGCGCGGGGGGCGTGGCGCCCGCGGTGACGGCCCACAGCACCGCGGCGGTGAGTTCGGGGTGCACGGTCCGGCCGGAGGGCCGGGACGGGGGAGGCGCCATGGCGCGATCGTACAAGTGCGGGGTGCGGTGCCGGGCCATCGTGGCGGGCATGAACGTGAGTGGAAAGCGCATCCTGATCACCGGCGGCACCAGCGGGGTCGGGGACGCCCTGGCCCGCGCCCTGGTCGACGCCGGCGCGCGGGTGGTCACCTGCGGCCGCCGCAGCGACCCCGGCGTGCCCGAAGTCCCGGACACCGCAAACGGTTTCACCGTTCCGCCGCAGCCCGCGCGGCAGGCGGTGGTCGCCGACCTGGCGGTGCCCGGGGAGGCCGCCCGGGTGGTCCGGCTCGCCGCCGGGCAGCTCGGCGGGCTGGACGTGGTGGTCGCCAACGCCGGTGTCCAGCACCTGGATTCGCTCACCGGCGGGCCGAGCCCCGAACTGCTGGACCGGGTCGGGCAGGAGATCGCCGTCAACTTCCGCTCGGTGGTCGAGCTGGCGGCCGCGAGCTGGCCGCACCTCGCGGCGGCGGGCGGCCCGGCGTCCTTCGTCGCCGTGACCTCGGGCCTGGCGTACGCGCCCAAGCGCTCCGCACCCGTCTACTGCGCGACCAAGGCCGCCGTGCACACCCTGGTGCAGTCGCTGCGCTACCAGGCGCAGGCCGACACGCCGTCCGTCCGGGTGCAGGAGGTGGTGCTGCCGCTGGTCGACACGGCGATGACGGCGGACCGGGAGGGTGCGGTCCGCAAGCTGTCGGCCGCCGAGGCCGCCGCCGCGATCGCCCGGGGCATCGAACGCGGCCGCCCCCTCGTCCCGATCGGCGCCTCCCGGGCCCTGCTGGCCCTGCTCCGCGTGCACCCGCCGATCGCCCACCGCATCCTCCGCGACGGCTGACGGCCGACGGCCGACGGCTGACAGGTGACGGCGGACGGACGGGGACCGGGCGCGGCGGGCCTCGGATCGAGTACGGATCCTCCCCGGTGGTGCCGTAGCATCCGGACTGCAGATCGCACGCTTGTTCACGGGGGAGTACCGCAGTTGTCCAAGAGTTCGACGGCCGTTCCGTCCGGTGCGGCCGTACGGGGGGCCGGTGCGGCCGTGCTGATGGTGGCGGGCGCACTGGTGCTCGGATCGTGCTCGCTCGTCGGCGGGTCGGACGCGCCGAGCAAGCCGGTGCGCGTGGAGTCCCGGGAGGAGGCGCGGACCCGGGCGGAGCGCATCGAGGACCACGTGCGGACGCTGACGGGCCTTGAGCGGAATCCGTGGGGCGGCATGTCCGGCTTCTTCAAGTGCCCGGGCCGGGGGATCAGCGTCGCCGACGAGGGCGAGCCGTACCAGCTCGGCTCGGCGATCCAACTGGAGGCCGCGGACGAGCAGCGTCCCGAGGTGGTCCGGGCACTGCGCGAGAAGCTCGCGGGCGAAGGCTTCAAGATCGCCTCCAAGGGGTCCGACGCGGACACCTGGGACTTCAAGGCCTCCCAGGAGTCCGAGCACTACACCATCACCGTGGGCGCGGTGAAGCCCGGCCAGGGCGTGAGCGTCATGGTCACCCTGCCCTGCCAGGCCCCGCCCACCGGCGTGGCGTCGCCCGCGCCGACGCCCACCACCTGACGGCGACGCCCACCACCTGACGCCGACGCCCACCGTCCGACGGCGGCGCGGGCCCGCGTCAGTCGCGCAGGACGCTCACGCCGCCGAGCAGGCCCCAGGCGGCGACGTGGACGGTCGGGCCGCCGGGGCGGCTCGGGCCGTCGTCGCTGACCCCGCCGAGGCGGATGCCGCCGACCACCACCCGAACCTCCGGGCGGACCCGCAGCTTCACCCCGCCGATCAGGCTGAGCTTGGTGATCCGCACCTCGGCGCCGTCCGGGATGTCCACGTCGGTCAGGTCGATGTCGGCGCCGCCGATGAGCGAGGCGGTCACGGTGCGGCTGTGGATCTCGTGTCCTGCAAGGCGGTTGCCGCCGAAGATGCTGATCCGGACGTCGGTCTTGTCGCTGTCCGGGGTCCCCGAGTTCGTCATGCCGACCACCGTAGGGCCCGGCCGTGACCATCCGTCAACCGCCCCCGGTCCGGCGACGGCCGGGCCGGGGGAGCCGTTCCGGGCCGGGTGGGCCGGGCCGCCCGGCGTCCGGTGCCCGGACCTGCCCCCGTAAGCTTTCCGATCATGCTCTCCAGACGACTCGCCGGGGTACTCGTCGGCGCCCTGGTCCTCACCGCGGCCTGCACCGGCTCACCGGCCCCCGACCGGGCCGCCGGTTCGGCCGCCCCGAGCCCCGCCGCCTCGGGGTCCGCCACCCCGGTCCCCACCGCCGCCGGCTCCACCGCCTCCGCCGCCGCGACTCCCTCGCCGAGCGTCCCGGCGACGCAGGAACCCCCGCCCGACGCGAACCCCGCCTACACGGCCAGGGTGCAGGCCATCCGGCCGTACGACGTCCAGGCGAGCTGGTGGAGCTGGGCCGCCTCGATCGAGCAGGCCCGCAATCCGGTCCTCGACCGCGACGGCCACCTCTGCGGCCAAGGGCAGAAGGCCGACCTCTGGTTCCTCGCCGGCACCACGGGCGGAGCCGTCACGCGCTCCTGCACCGTGCCCGCCGACATGCCGATGATCTTCCCCGTGGTGAACCTGAGCGGCGGCCGCACCGACTGCCTGGACTTCATGGCCGCCGCCCAGGGCAGCGCCACCCTGGACGGGCGCGCCCTGCCCGTCGAGACGATCGAGCCGACCCTGATCGGGTTCGACACGGTCAAGGGCAACCCGTTCACCGCCGGCTCCGGGAAGGTCTACCGGTACGCCTGCGGCCTGTGGGTACGGCTGGAGCCGCTCGCCCCCGGCCGCCACGAACTCAGCGTGCGGGGAGCGGCGGGCGGTTTCGCCACCGCCGCCGACTACCACCTCCAGGTCGGCCGGTCCGCGCCCACCGGCGCCTCTTGAGCCCCGCGTCCACCGGTGCCCATTGAGCCCCGCGTCCACCGGTGCCTCCTGAGCTCCGCGTCCCCGGCGGCCCGGGGCGCGCCGCGCCGCCACCCCGCGCGCGGTGTCAGGCCTTCCGGCGGCGGCCGGCGTCCAGCCGGCACAGGTGGAGGATGCCCTGCGGATCGGCGGGGAACGCCGGGTCGAGCTTCCAGCCCTGGTCGGCGGCGATCCGCAGGACGGCTGCGGCGCCCGCGCCCCGGAAGTGCCGGGGCCCGACGCTGACCCGGCGCATGACCCGGCCCGCCCCGTCGAACCGGTAGGTGTCACGCCTGCGCTCGCGCGCCGACTCGGCCCGGAAGCGCTTCTCCAGGTACGTCCGCAGGTGACGCACGTACGCGTGCGGGCTGCGGCGGAGCTCCAGGAAACGCACCCGCGGCGCGAGGACGAGGGTGAGCAGTGGCACCACCACGCGGCACCGCATCGGACCCCACGGCGTGCCGGGCGCGGGCGGCGCCCCGTACGGATCGGGTACGCCGACGTGGACCGGGGGCGGCATGCGGCGGAAGAAGTGCAGCCGGCCCTGCACGGAACTGCTCTTCGTCCGGTCCACCGACCACCCGTGCCGCTCGGCGGACTCCTCGACCCGCGTGGGCGCCAGGCCGCGGTAGTGGTGGCGCCCCAGGCCCGTGACGGCCCGGCGCACACCGCTGGGCGGCAGCTCGGCCGGGTCCCAGCCGCTCTTCTTCTCCGCGCGGGCGAAACGGTCCTTCAGGAGCCCCTCGGTGAACGTCTCCCAGTCCTCGGGCCTGCCGTTCCACTCGACGCGCAGGCGGCGCCAGGAGATTCCGGACCGCGACAGTCCGATCAGCACGTCGGCCGGATCGGTGATCTCCGCACCGCCGCCGCCACCGGCGGGAGCCGTTCCGACCAGAAAGGCCACCCAGCCGATCACGAGCAGGAATCCCAGCGGAATGTAGAGGAACTGCAGGACGAACTGTGCCGCCAGGCCGGCCCGCGCCCGTCGCGGCGCCGCACTGCGTGCAGGAGCCGTCCACGGCTGGACCGGAACGTCGGTCCGGGACGACCCCGGTCCGTCCGAATCGCCGTACGGTGTGGTGGTAGGCATCGAATCCCCCCGGTGCTCTGGTGCCCGGACCGGCCATGCCCGGCCCGCGCGACGCCAACCATCCTGTTGCACAACCGAGTTACGGGCTAGGCGCGGCGTCGTTCCCCCGCCGTCACTCCGTTCACCCGCGTCGCCTCACGTGCCGACCGCGGGGAACGGGGCATAGTCGGAGAAACCGTTCCGGAGCGACGAGAAGACCCATCTCGGCACCATGGGTCATTCGCCCGACAAAACGCGTCGGCGGCAATCGGCGGCGCCATACGAAAGCTTTACGGGAATCCGGTAAGTCGATGGCTGGACCGGGGTCCGGATTCCGTGGCACCGTTCGAACGAGGAAGTTCAGCTCACAAAGGGGGACGTGAAATGAAACTCCGCACCCGGATCCGGGCCGGCATCACCGCGCTCGCCGTCGCAGCCGGCGGCCTGACGGTGGCCGTCGCCGGCCCGGCCGCCACCGCGCACGCCTGTGGACTGTCCCAGCTCGGCCCGACCCGCTACATCTGGAGCGGTGGCCACACCATGGGCACGTTCTACCTCGCGTGGGACTCGTGCACCTCGGGCGCCTACACCGAAGCCCACATCACCAACACCAACTGGACCAGGGCCAACGGCTTCATCGAGGTCCGGAACTCCTCCGGCGGCGGCTCCGAGTACGGCCCGGCGTCCCCGACGGTCGTGTGGGACGGGACGGCCTGGTGGGACTCGTTCCTCCCCGGACACAGCAAGCTGTCGATCTACTCCAACCCCTCCAGCGACCGCTACTACTACGGCATCGCCGAGTTCAGCGGCTGCTCCCGCGAGGGGCACACGCCGGAGTGGAACTTCTCGAACGGCTCCGTCGTCAACAGCGGCCAAGACATGCTGTGCTGACCGAGCCGCCGGGCACGTCAGGGCCCGTCGTCGAACCCCCGCCCGCGGGGGCCTTGACGGCGGGCCCTGACGCTGTCCGGTCGGTCGGGTGACCGTCGCCCGGCCCCGCACCGACGCTGTGTCACGGCCTCAGCTCACCGAGGCACCCGGCGCCAGCACCAGACCCGCTGCCGCGAGGAAGTCCCCGAGGCTGATGACACCGCCGTCGGTGCCGTCGTCCCACTCGACCAGGAGCCCCGAGAGGCCCGCGTTCCAGGACTCCGGCGTGTCGGCCTCATCGTCAGGCCCGGGGTGCCACTCGACGCTGCCCTCACCGTGCCGGTACCGGAGGTACAGGTACTGGCCGTCCGCCGTCCAGGCATCCCACTGCGACGGGCAGGCAGAACACGTCTGCACCACCCGAACCAGCTTCCGGCCCTCGTCCGTTTCCATCCGACGATGGTCGCGCAGCGGCCGAGCTCCGGCAATCGACTTACGGCCGCCGCCACCGGCGCCTTAGGAGAGCGAGGCGGCAGCCGGAACACGCCGTCGACGAGGCTGTGCACGCCCTTCTCGAAGGCGACTCGGACTGCCTGTGGCTGTACGACTCCTCGCCCCACCCCCGCCCGCCCGAACGGAAGGAACCCGCCCTGAGCATCCACCCGACAACGTTCAGCCCGACGGCCAATGGAATCCGCGGTGCTTCGAACTCGACTACGAAGTGGCCGCTACCGGGTCGTCCGGGGCCTGGGCGAGCAGATCGGTACCGTCGAGAAGCAATGGGGGCGTCTGGATGCCCAGGGACGCTGCGGGGGCCTGGGTGGGTGCAGCCGCCAGCCGACGGGGCTACCTCACCGCCGGGTCGCCGCGATCGAGCTGTCCGTCGCCGTCCTGCTCCCGTCACCGGAAGAAGAGGAGAAGTACCAGGTGGCTCCAGGCCCCGCCCCCGCCTGACCGGGGGGTGAGGCCCGAGACGCGAAGCACACTCGCCTCCGTGAGGAAGCGGGGGTGCGCCGGGTCGGTGAACTAGCGGACCATGTAGCGGTACACCGGGGCACCGTCCCACGCAGGTACCTTGTCTCCCAACTCGCGGTATCCAAGCGCTTCGTAGAGCTTCATCGCAGCCTGTGCGTCAGGGCGGACGGCAAGCGTGACCCGTTCCACCTCGACCCCGTCGAGTACAGCTGTGTGCAGCTCTCGGCCCAACCCCCGTCGACGGTGATCCGGAGCCACAGCAATCTCTCGGATCACGAACGTCCGGTGTCCGTCTTCGCGGGTGAAGCCCTCGTCCAGGCCGAGACCGCTCCACCAACGGCTGTCCGACTGAAGGAGGAGACCGAAGGCGAACCCGACCAGCGACGAACCAGAGCGTGCCAGCACCAGCCGAAAGCCCGGCATCGTCCGGAAAGCTTCGTAGCCCTCCAGAAACCCAGCGAGGTCGCGGGCGCCCTCGAAGTAGGGCGGCTCCGCGAACACCTCCTCGTACAGCGGGGCTATGTCGTCCAGCATGCGGGCAGCGGTATCCGGATCTGTGAAGGTCTCGAAGACGGGAGTCTGCACGGTTCTCCTTTAAACGATCAGGTGGGCGGTGCTCGCAGCGGCCAGGGAGGGGTTCAACACGTTCGCCCTGATGGAGCGACTGGTGAAGTCGGGCACCCCCTACGCGGAGCACGCCCGCGCCCTGCGCCGCGAACCCGTGACCGTGGCCGGAACGACGTTTGACTGGTTCGACGCCGCGCTCCCGCGCGAGATCGCCGACGAGATCAACCTGACAGCCTACGAGATCGTGGAGCACACCGACGAGCGGCGCGCGGCATTGATCCACGCCCTCGACCGCCTGTCGCTGGTTCACCCCGAAGGGTTCGACCGCGTGCGCGAATTCGTCAGGGGACTCCTGTGGGTCGGCCTCAAGCCCGATGTCCGAATCTCCTCGTTGACCAGCTCCAGCGACCCGGCGCTCCCGTACGTCATCGTGTTCTCCGACAAGGCGTCCCGCCACATCCCGCCGAACACTGTCAGCGAGCGGCCCTCCCCTCTGTTCCTGGCGGAGAACATCCTGCACGAGGGCACTCACCAGTCGATCAGCTTTCACGTCCTCCAGTACCAGGTCTTCGCCGACAGGTACTCCTCCAGGACCTCTCCCAAGATCGAGATCAGGTGGCGGGCCGGTCAGGGTGAGGACCGCAACCAGTACTGGGAGATCGACAGGGCCTTCCACGCTACCTGCGTGTACAACCAGCTGCTGCGTTTCCGCCGGACCGAAATGGCCCGCATCGACCTCACGCCCGACGAGCGCGCCTGCTTCCAGGGCTCCTACGACGAGGGGCTGCAGGCGGTCCGCTACCTCATGCGCGAACTCGAACTGATGCGCGAGCACTTCACCCCCACGGTGTGGAGCTGCTGGCCGGCCTGCGCCACCAGACCGACCAGCTGTAGTGCCAGGCTGAGCAGAACCGAACGACGGAGGGTCAAATGCTCGGGCACCTCATCACACAGGACGACAACCTTCGGATGGTCCCCACCGACCACCTTGAGCTGACCACCGCGGTCGGCCAACTCGGCGAGGAACTGCGGGCCCTGGCCGACGGGGCCGACCCCGCCCGTGCCCGGGTCCTGACCCGCTGGATCGGCATCGGCCAGTTGAGCCTGGGGAACTACGACGACGCCCGCACCTTCCTGCGGCAGTCGCTCGACCTGGCCGCGACCCTCGGCAACACCCACGCCGTCGTCGCCACCGGGCTCAACCTGGGCGACGCGCACCGATACGCCGGGGAAGTACAGGACGCGGACGCGCTCTACCGCAGCGCGCTGGGCACCGCGCGCCAGCAGCACCCGGAACTTGTGGACTACGCGCTCCAGCACACGGGCAAGGCGCTGATGGAGCGCGGCGACCTTGCAGGTGCCCAGGCCCACCTGCAAGAGGCGCTGCGCCTGCGGATCGCCAAGGAAGACGCCGAACTGGTCGAGTCCACGCAGGCCGCACTCGACCGGGTGGAGCTGCTGCTCGCCAAGACCGCCGCATCCCCGGCCCCGGCCCCGAGCGACTGGAGCAGCAGGTGGACCTCCTGGCTCCAGTCCCACACCACGACACGGACGCCGGCCCGATGGGCGGAGGACTTCACTGCCCTACGGGACGGCACGCGGGCACTCACCGCGCACCAGCGAGTGCACCCGCGCCACCTGCGCCACCTGCGGGATCAGTCGCTCCCCGCCACCCTGATCGCCGCCATGGCGGAGGAGGCCGAGAAGGCCGTCGCCACTGACGGATACCTCCACAACGGCAAGTGGAACGCGGCCGTCGGCGACGCCGCCAACCGCTTCGCCGAACAGGTGGACCTCGCCTCCGTCGTGGCACGGTCCACCGGACTGGCCGTCGAGCAACCGCACACCGCCGTCTACATCGTGTACACGGAGGAAGGGCAGTTCCTCGACTTCCACGTGGATGAGCTGGGCTTCGGCGAGGCGAACCTGATCCTGTGCCTGTGGCACGAGCGCCCCAGCGGGGCACCCCTGGTCAGCGCCACCGCCTTCATCAACGCTGACGGCTACCTCACATGCGAGCTCGCCCCGGGCGACTGCGTCGTCTTCGACGGAGCCCTCACGCCACACGGCCGGACGCCGCTCAGTGCCGGAGAGAGCGTCACCCTCATCAGCTTCGGCTTCCGTGCGCGGGATGAAGCGCTACGCGCACCCACGAACCTCCCCTCGGCCCCTCAGTAAACCGGAGTGCCCCATGGAACGCGCCGCCTTCGTCCTCGCCTGCTCGTCCACGCCGTGACCGGCGTCCGGTACTACAGCACGCCCCAACGCGGACCCCGAGTCGTAACCCACACCCTGTTCCGGTACCGGCTCCCGGGTCGGTACCGGAACAGCGGTCTCCTGTCACTACCGACAGGGGACCGGAATCCTCACTACCCGTCCGTCCGCTTGATCCACTCGTTGGGGCCCAGCGGGTAGTCGTAGCCCGGTCGGTTGACGTTGGCGCTGGTGCGGAAGGTGGTGCCGCCGTTGTCGATGCGGATGGTGCCGCGGCGGCTGCCGCTCGACCAGTCCAGGGTGAGGTCCCAGCGGACGTCGTGCGCCTTGGTGTGGCCGATGACGTAGAAGACCTCCGGGTCGGACTCGCTGACCTTGTACGGGAAGTTCCGCTGGCCGCCCTTGACGGTGACGGTGGGGCTGCCCCGGTCGAGGTCGATGTCGAAGGACTTGATGTCGACCTCGCCGCCGCAGCCTACGGCCATCGAGTAGTCGTTCCAGGCGAGCGGCGCACCCCTGGACACGACCCGCACGTGCAGCGCCTCCAGGACGACCGTGTCCGCCCCGGTGCCCTGGACGGTGAAGGCGATCTCCTGCTCGCCGGAGGACACCGCGCCGTAGGCGGCGGCCCAGCGCGGGGCGTCGCGCTCGGGGGCGGGCGGCCCGACCTGGGCGGGCGCGCTGTTGACGAGGAAGTGCTGGCTGCACGGGTTGTCGTAGACGTACGGCCGGGTGCCGACGGTGAGCGGCGGGGGTGCGTCGGCCGATGGGGTGGCACCGGGGGTGGCGGACCCGGGAGCCGCGGTCCCGGGCGGGGTGGCGGCTGCCGTGGCGGTGTCCGACGGGCTCGCCGTCCCGGCGGTGGAGGCAGCGGAGACGGCGGAGGGCGGCGGCCCCGGCAGCGCTGTCGTGCCCGTGGCCGTCGCGCCCGACGCGGTGGCGCCGGCCGCTTGCCGGCCGCCCGAGTCGTCGCCGCCCCAGCCGCCGGGACGCACGAAGACCACCACGGCGGCCAGCAGCGCGACGGCCGCGGCGGAGGCGATCAGCACGTTGCGGCGGCGCCGCGGCGATCCGGGCGGCGTCACCACCTCGACGACCGGTTCAGCGCCCGCTTCCCCGGCCGCCGGGGAGGCGGGCGGCGCTGGAGCCGGAGCCGGAGTCCGAGCCGGATCGGGCTTGGGTTCCGGCGCCGGCGCCGAAGGCTGCGCCGGCACCTGGGCCGGCGCCGGCTCCGCGGCCCGCTCCGTCCGCCGCCCCCGTACCGCGTCCGCCAGGATCCAGCTCCGGTGCAGTTCCACCAGCTCTTCCGGCGTCGCCCGGCACAGCCGTGCGAAGCGCTCCGCCGCCATGTACTCGTTGGGCAACGCCGTGCCGCTGCAGTAGCGGTGCAGCGTCGACGTGCTCATGTGCAGGCGCTTGGCCAGCGTCCCGTAGCTCAGGCCCGAGCGGTCCTTGAGTTCCCGCAGCAGCCGCGCGAACTCCTCCGCCTCCCCGGCCCCCGTGTCCTGTGACACCTGTCCCCTCCGATCCCCCGGCGTCCCGGTCCGGCGTTCCAGGCCCGTTCCGCCCCCGCTGGTCAGAGCCCCATCAGCCGTTCCACCCTACCCATCGTGCCGTCAGCTCTGGTCGCCGGGACGGACCGTCACGCACGCTTCGGTCGTAGAGCCCGGTCATCCGGTCGACGCACCGCCCGCGAAGCCCGCAACGCGGGCCCGCACCACACCACTTGGAGTCCCCCGTGGCCTTACGGATCGCCATCACCGCCGAGCCGGTCCCCTCGCACGTGTCCGCGCTCGACTACGTCATCGGCCCGGCCCTTGAGCAGGGCCACAGGGTCGCGCTCCACGCCCCTCCCATGTTCCGCCTCGAAGCCCGGCGCCGAGGAGTGGAGTTCCACCGGGCAGGGTCGGACTGGACCTGCGATCCCGCCGTGCAGCAGGAGGCGAGCGAGATCTGGAAGGAGTACGGGAACGCGTCCTTCAACCGCCACGTCTTCGGTCGGCTCTGGCCGGACCAGGCCGAACGGAAGGCCCGCGACCTGATCGCCGCGTGGACCCGCACACGGCCCGATCTGGTGATCGCCGAGTGCAGCGACCTCGGCGCGCACCTCGCGGCGAGGGTCCTGCACCTGCCGCTGCTGGCAGCGGACAACGGGCTCGGCCCGCTGCTCCTGGAACTCTGGGACACCGACGTCGTACCCGCCCTGGCGCCCCTCCACGACCGGTACGGGCAGGACGTCCCCGTACTGCCCCCGATGCTCACCCCCGCGCCGCTCCCGTGGTTCCACGCGGCGCCCCCGCCCTCGGCGCACGCCGTCCGACGCACCGTCGCGAGCTTCCGGACCGCTGAGCCCGACCGTCGGGGGCGTGCCTCCTCCTCGTCCCGGCCGCTCGTCTACGTGAGCCTCGGCACCCTCACCACCGCGATGGCCGGTCTCCGCAGCGTCGTCGGGGGTGCGTACCGGGAGATCACGGCCGCACTCTCCGACATCGGCTGCGAGGCGATCGTGTCCGCAGGACGCCTCGCCGAGGACCTGCACAGCGCGGACCCGCGCATCACGGTGGTCGAGCACGCCCCGCAGCCGGCGCTCCTGCACCGCGCCGACCTGTTCGTGACACACGGCGGCCGGGCCTCCCTGCTCGACGCCGTCCAGGGCGCAACGCCCCTCCTGGGCATGGGCGTTCTCGCCGACCAGCCCGGCAACACCGCCGCGTTCACCCGGCGCGGGCTCGGTCGTGCGCTCGAACTCACCGCGACCCGCGACGAGATCGCCGAAGCCATGACGGCCGTCCTCGGCGACCCCCGTCACGCCGCCGCGATGAACACCGCCCGCACCACGCTGTCACGGCTCCCACCGCTCGACATCGCGCAGCTGTACGACCACGCGCAGGCCCCCGTCCGCCTCGGGTGAGACACACCCGGCCTGCAACCCGGCCTGCAACCCGGCGTTCCACCCGGACCGCCCGCCCGCGTGGGGCAGGCGGCAGGCGACGGGCTTCAGCTGCAGTGGTAGGTGAACGAGGTGGCGGCGGTGCGGGGGGCCGGGGCGAGGAGTTGCAGGGTCGCGGTGGCCTGGAGTGCGCCCTGGCCCTCGAAGCTCCAGCGCAGCACCAGGTCGGTGTGGTGCACACCGGAGCGGACGTCCTGGACGATCTCGTCCGAGGTGGTGCCGTCGCTGCGCACCCAGCGGTAGCGCAGTGTGCCGGCACCGCCGTTGGTCTCGACGGCGGCGGTGACCACCGCGGTGGCCGCGCAGCCGGGGTTCGCCTGGTCGGTCGTCACGGTGACACCGGTGACGGCCAGGGCCGGGGGGCGCAGGTGGCGCCAGAACAGGAAGGCCGCGAGGGCCAGGAGGACGACGAGCAACGGGGTCAGCCACCGCCACACCCGGCGAGGCGGCCGTGGCTGTCCGGTCTCCGGCACCGTCTGGCCGTGCCAGGCGGCGGCCGCCCGCGGCGGGACGCCGGGGCCGAAGTGGCGGAACTCCCCTGAGGCGAGCGGGCGTTCCGCCGGGGTGGCGGACCCGGAGGAGGACGACGAGGCGGCGGCTGCACTGGCTGCACTGTCGGCGGGGACGGCAGGGGCAGGGGGGACGGCGGGAGCCGCTTCGGCGTCCTGGGCTGCGGCCGGAGCGGTGGACTCCTCGGTCCGCGTGGAGTCGGTGAGGGTGAGGGTCTGCCCGCTCCGCGGTTCGCTGCCCCAGACCCGGGGGTCGAGGAAGGTCGCGCTCTCCGGCTCCGACTCCGCCTCCTCGGCGCCCGCTCCCGTCCCTCCGGGGGTGCCGGTGAGGCGGACCGTGGCCTCCGTCTCGCGGGGCAGCCGGACGGTCGCCTCGCCCACGGCGGCTCCGCCGCCCGTACCGCCGTCGGGTCCCTCCGACTCCGCCCCCTCGGCGCTCGCTCCCGTCCCGCCGGGGGTGCCGGTGAGGCGGACCGTGGCCTCCGTCTCGCGGGGCAGTCGGACGGTCGCCTCGCCCACGGCGGCTCCGCCGCCCGTACCGCCGTCGGCGGCCGGGTGCTTGCCGAGAACGACGGTCCTGTCCGCGCCCGGGTCGGGCGCGGAGTCGGGGCGGGAGGTGGACATGGCTTCTCCAGGACGGGAACGGGGACGGAAAGGGGGAGCAGACTGGAACGGCACGGGCAACGGGAGGATCAGGTGCCGGGGCGTCAGCGGGGCGGGTTGCAGAGGAAGGCGGACGTCTCGGAGGACGTGGTGCCCGCCTTGCCCGCCGCCGGGGTGGTGGTGACGCGCACGCCCCAGGTCGGGAAGGTGTCGGCGGAGCCGAAGTCGTGCGCGCGGCTGATGGTGGCGGTGCCGTTCACCACGGGCACGGTGTCGGTCGCGACGGTGACCGCGCGGCCGCCCGAGCTGTGGTACCAGCTGAACGTCAGCGTCCCGCTGCCGGTGCCCCGGGCGGTCACCGTGGCCGTCGCGGTCAGGCTCCAACGGCCGCTGCAGGTGACGGGGGCCAGGCTGACCGAGTCGACCGTCAGGGTGGCGGGGGCGACCGTCGGGCTCGGGCTGGGGCTCGGCGGGGCGGTGACCGGGGGCGGTGCCGGCGCGGCCGTGGTGGGGGCGGGTGCGCCGGGGGTGGACGGTGCGGGCGGCCCGCCGGGGGCGGGCCGGCCGGGCGTGGCGGGTGCCGTGGGCGCCTTGGTGGTCGGGGTGGCGGTGGGGGTGCTGCCGGGCGTGCTCGGGGTGGCCGTGGGCGAAGCCGTCGGGGCGGGGGTGGAGGCCGTCGGGCTCGGCGTGGAGCCGTCGCCGCTCGGGGTGGGGGAGGCGACGCCGTCCGTCGGCGTCTGCGGGTCGATGCTGGTGGTCGCCTCCGGGGAGGCTGCGCCGACGACCGTGCGGGCACCGCCGTCAGTCGCCCCCGCAGCCGCCAGGCCGGCCAGCGTGGCGAGGGTGAGGGCGCCGGCCGCGACGCCGGTGAGGGCCTTGCCGCGGTTGCGCCGGAGCACGCCGCGGCCGGGCGGGACCGGGTGCGGGATCTGCTGGGCCGCAGGAGCCGCGCCCTGGGTGCCGAGGGCGCTCACGGCACCCTGGGAGCCCAGCGACTCCAGGAAACCCAGGGAGCTCTGGGAACCCACGGACGTGTGGGCCAGCGAGGTGGCACCGGCCGCGCCGGCGCCGGGCAGCAGCGGCGCGAGCAGCGCGAGCAGGCCCAGCAGGTCGAGGCGGCCCCGTTCCTCCCAGCCCGGCCCGTAGCCGGTCGTCGCGACGGCCTCCAGCTCGCGGACGAACGCGGCCGCGCTGTCGGGACGGGCCTCCGGGTCCTTGGCCAGACCGGCCAGGATCAGCGGCCGGACGAGGTCGGGCGCGAGTTCGGCGGGGATCGGCGCCTCGGCGTGCTGGACGGCGAGTTCGGCGATCGTGGCGCCCTCGAAGGGACGGGCGCCGGTGAGGCACTCGAAGAACGTGACGGTGGCGGCGTAGACGTCCCCGGCCGGGGAGGCCGGGCGGCCCGCCCACTGCTCGGGCGGCATGTAGGCGGGGGTGCCGGAGACGTCGCGGTCGTCGCCGCTGGGCACCGCGATGCCGAAGTCGACGAGCTTCGATGTGCCGGCCGTGTCGACGAGCACGTTGGCGGGCTTGTAGTCGCGGTGCACCACCCCGGCCTCGTGGGCGGCGGCCAGGCCCAGCAGGGAGCCCTTGAGCACCACCAGGGCGGCCTGCGCGCTGGTGGCGCCCTCCGCGCGCAGCAGGTCGCGCAGGGCGATGCCGTCCACCAGCTCCATCACGATGGCGGAGCCCCGCGCCCCCTCCACGTACTCGTAGAGCCGGGTGATGTGCGGGGAGTCGATCCGGGCGAGGACCTCGGCCTCGGCGCGCAGCGCGGGCGTGCCGACGCGGTCGTGCAGGTACTTGATCGCGACCGGCGTGCCGGTTTCCAGGTGGTGGGCGAGTACGACGCGGCCGCTGGCTCCGGCGCCGAGTTCGCGGTCGTGGAGGTAGCCCGGGAGTTCCCAGGCCCCGCGCGCGTCCTCGGGCCGGGCGTCCTCGACCTGCGGCTTCTCGACCTGCGGCTCCTCGGGCCGGGCCTCCGCGGACTCCGCGGTCTGCTCGGTCTGCGAGTCCTCGGCCCGGGTCTCGTCGACCCCGGCCTCGTCGACGCCGGCCTCGTCAACCCGGTCGTCCTCGGCCCGGGGGGCCTCGCCGGGGGCGGTGGAGGGCGTGCCGCCCCCGCCGGGTCTGTCGCCCTGCTGCGTCCGGTCGTCCATCGTGTGCTGCTCCCCGCTCCGTGTCGTGCTCGCCGTGCGCCACCGCCGACTGTGCCTGCCGGCGCGGCACCCTACGGCACGCCGACCGACGACGAGGACGCACCCCGTGGACACCGGGTTCCCGGCCCCCGGGGGCGGGTGACGGCGGGGCGAGTGCTTCGCACACCGTGCCAATCGTTCGGCGGACGGCCGGCAGCCCCCGGCGGGCGAGCCGGGATCCCGATCCGGGCGGGCCTCACGCGGCCGGGAGGCCGTTCGCCATCTCCCGGAAGCGGGCGGAGGGCCGCATCATCCCGTTGTCGCCGACGTTCAGGTTCTCCAGCCAGCCGTCCCGGTACCAGAAGATCGAGGAGGTCAGCGGGGCCGGGTCGTTCGCCTGGAGCTGCTTCGACAGGTCGATCATGAAGCGGATCGCGTTCAGCGACGAGCCGGTGCGGATCGGTGCCGCGCAGAAGGCGTTGCTCGTCGGCAGCGTGACCAGCGCGCCGTACGGCAGCTCGGCCCCGCCCAGGGCGTTCTCCAGGCGCAGGGCCTGGGCGGCGCCGGGCCACACGCCCATCCCGTTGACGGCGTACAGGACGTCGCCGTTCGTCGCGTTGAAGGACTGTCGGTTGAGCTTCTCGGTGGCGAGGTTGGCGAAGGCCCGCTCCCAGAGCTCGGCCCGGCTGACACTCCACTGGTCGGCGGCGTGCTCGGCTATCGACAGGGCCTCGGTCGCCCCGCCGCGCTTGCCGCCGTTCACGCACAGGACGACCGACAGCTCGTCGTCGATCGGCCGGGCCATGGGGTCGGGGCCCAGGGACCGGGTCGGGGCGACCAGCAGCCGCAGCCGGTCCCGGACCTCGAAGACCGAGATCGCGGCCAGCGCCTTGCACGGGCCGTGCTCGTCGCAGAGCGGCTTCGGAAGGTTCTTGCGGTTGCCGAACAGCGGCATGGGTGGCTCCCGGGTCGGTGCGGTGGTCGGACCAAGGGCACAGCATCCCACCGGAGGTCACCGCCGTCTCACAGATCATCCGATTCTCAGATTGTGATCGGACGGCACGTCAGCAGGCATCCGGGCTTTCGGCCCTGAGACCGGCTCCGGTGCGTGATGATGAGGAGACGTCGGGAGCGGGCCCGGAGCCGGGAGAGCGCAGGGGGCGGGAGGGAACGGCGGCCGGGAGAGAGACAGGAGAGAGAGCGTGCGCCAACTCGACCTTCTCGTGGTCGTCGTCTACCTGGTCGCCATCGCCGTGATCGGTCTGCGGCTGGCCGGCCGCCAGCGGACCGCGAAGGACTACTTCGTCGGCGAGGGCCACATGCCCTGGTGGACCGTGTCGTTCTCCGTCGTGGCCACCGAGACCAGCGTGCTGACCGTCATCAGCCTGCCCGGCGGCGCCTACGGCGGGCAGGGCTTCGGCAACGTCGAACTGGCCCTGGGCTACGTCATCGGCCGTGTCGTCGTGGCCACCGCGCTCATCCCGCTGTACAAGCGCGGCGGCTTCGTCAGCGCCTACCAGTACCTGGGCAGCCGGTTCGGCCCCGGGCTCCAGGGGCTCGCCTCGGTGACCTTCGTCGTCACCCGGCTGCTCGCCGAGGGCGTGCGCCTGTTCGCCTCGGCGATCCCGATCAAGCTGCTGCTCGGCGAGTTCGGCGTGCACACCGGCTACCGCACCATCATCATCGTGCTCACGCTGATCACGGTCGTCTACACCTACCTCGGCGGCATCAGGGCCGTCATCTGGACCGACGCCATCCAGATGGGCCTCTACCTCGGCGGCGCCCTCCTCACCATCGCGGTGCTGTCCGGCCACGTCGGCACCGACGGCTACGCGCGCGCCCTGGACGCCGGCCGGTTCCGGCTCTTCGACACCGACTTCGCCCCCGCCCACGTCCTCACCAGCCCGTTCGCGCTACCGACCGCGATCGTCGGCGGCGCGATCTTCGCCATGGCCAGCCACGGCTCCGACCAGCTCATCGTGCAGCGCATCCTCGCCACCAGGACCCTGCGCGACGGCCAGAAGGCGATGATCGCCTCCGGCGTGTTCGTCACCCTCCAGTTCGCCGCCTTCTCCCTCGTCGGCGCCCTGCTCTGGTCCTACAACCAGGGCAAGAGCTTCAAGGCGCTCGGACTCGGCAGCTCCGACAACCTCTACCCCGACTTCATCCTGCACGGGCTGCCCGTGGTGGTCTCCGGCCTGCTCGTCGCCGGCATCCTCGGCGCCGCCATGGGCTCGCTGTCCTCGGCGCTGAACTCCATGTCGAACTCGACGGTCGCCGACATCATCCACAGCTTCTTCCGCAGCACGCCCTCCGAGGAGTTCCTCCTCAGGCTCGCCCGCGTGATGACCCTGGTGTGGGCCGCGCTGATGGCCGTCTTCGCCTGCGCCTTCAGCACCAGCACCGGCAACGTCTACCTCACCGGCCTGACCATCGCCGGCTACACCTACGGCGCGCTGCTCGGCGCCTTCCTGCTCGGCCGCCTCGTGCGGCGCGCCAACGGGACCGACTCCGTACTCGCCTTCGTGGTCACCGTCGCCGCGATGACCTACCTCGTGCGCGGGGTGAAGATCGACGTCACCACGGCCGCCGGGACGGTGCCCACGGCCATCGCCGCCCAGTGGCTGGTCCCCATCGGCGTGGTGGTCACCCTGGCCGTCGGCGGCGGGCTCAGCCTGCTCCACCGCGCACCCGAAACCCCGCGCGTCCCCGCGCGCGCCGCACAGCCGGGCCCCGTTCTGGGCCCCGGTGCCGACCCCGTTGGCGGCCCCGGCCGCCCCGAGGCGGCCCCCGCCCCGGACTGATACCGGGCCGACGCGGCACACATCGCCCGCCACGCGGCCGCCTTCACGGCCGCGCTGCGCCGGACCGCCCGACCGCGGTGAGGTCCCGGTCGGCCGGGCGGGAACGGTGTGGTGAGGCTCCGTCCGAGCCGGCCGGCCCGCGTCCGGTGCGTTCGGCTCGGCGGTGTCGCGCTTGCGGGTGAACGGGTGCGGCACGGCCGCCGTGTGACGCGGGGGCGTCCCCGGCGGCGGTTAGAACGGGGGGATGCGCCTTTCGTCCCTCGCCGCGCTCCCCGCCGCGGCCGTGCTCGCCATGCTCCCCGGCGCCGCCCACGGGCTCGCCCACGACGCGCGGGAGCCGGCCGTCCGGCCCGTGCCCGTTGCCGCGCCCGCTTCCGGCCCCCTCGCCGGGCTGCTGTCGCCCGTACCGCTGCCGGCCGGACTGCTGCCGCCCGTGCCACGACCGCCCGTACCGCTGCCGCCCGTACCGCTGCCGAGCGGACCACGACCGGACGAAGCGCTGCCCGAGTACCGCTACACCGGGCCCGGGTTCGACGCCTGCTCGGCGCCGTCGCTGGACGCCATGTCCGTCTGGTGGACCGCCTCGCCGTACGGCGCGGTGAACATCTACAGCAGCGGTGGCCAGCGCGCCTGTACGCAGAGCCGGCTGACGCCGCAGTGGGTGGCCCAGGTCCGCGCGATGGGGTGGCAGCTGGTGCCCACGCACGTCGGGCTCCAGGCGCCCTGCGCCGCGCGCCCGGACAAGCCGCTGCGGATCGACCCGGAGCGGGCCGAGGAGCAGGGCGGGGAGGAGGCGGCGGAGGCGGCGCAGGCGCTGCAGACGCTCGGGCTGGGGCCGGGCAGCCCGGTGTACCTCGACATGGAGGCGTACCCGTCGGGCGACGCGGTGTGCAGCCGGGCGGTGGTCGACTTCACCGCCGGCTGGACCAGGGCCCTGCAGGAGGCCGGGTACCGCTCGGGCTTCTACTCCAGCATGGACTCCGGCATCGCGGACATCGTCGCCGCCGCCCGGGCCGGACGGTCCCCGCTGCCGGACGCGATCTGGTACGCCCGCTGGGACGGAAAGGCCACGACCACCGGCCAGGCCGGGCTGCCCGACGACCTGTGGACCGGCCACCGCATCCACCAGTACCGGGGCGGCGTCAACGAGACGTACGGCGGGATGGCGCTCAGCATCGACCGCGACCAGGTGGACGGCCTGGTGGCGGGCGGCTCCTGACCCGCTGCCGAGCCGGCCGCCGGCCGTCCGTCAGGCGTTCCCCGGCGGTCGGCGCTCCCTTCCCCGGCCGTCCGTCAGCCGTTCCCCGGCGGTCGGCCGGTCCGGTGCCGTGACGGGCCGTCGGGGGCAGGGGCCGGGTGCCGTTCCAGGACGGCCCCGACGATCCTCATGAGCCGCTCGCCCGCGTGCTCGACGCTCCCGTTCTGGGCGCTCACCTGGGCTCCTTCCAGGACGAAGGTGAGCTCCGCAGCCGCCTCGTCCGGGTCGGGCAGTCCGGCCCGGGCGCACAGGTCGGTGAGCCGGCGCAGCTGGCCGGCCTTGTGGGCCTCGATCAGCCGCCGCGCCGGGTGCGCGCGGTCGGGCAGTTCCGCGATGGAGTTGATGAACGGACACCCCCGGTGGGAGATCCCGGGAAGTCCGTCGGCGATGAACCGGGCCATCCCCAGGATCTGGGCCCGGGGGTCGTCGGGGTGGGCCTCCGCCAACCGGTCGAACACGGCGGTGTAGTCGGCGGCGACGATGCGCAGCCATTCCTCCACCAGGGCGTCCTTGGTCGCGAAGTGACGGTACAGCGCCATCTTGGTGGTCGAGGCCCGGTCGGCGATCGCCTGGACGCCGACGGCCTTGATCCCCTCGCGGGCGAAGAGCTCCTCCGCCGCGTCGAGGATCCGCTCCCGGGGCGGCAACGTGGCCACCCTGCTCCGCCTGCCGGCCCTGTCGGCTCCGCCGATCCCGTCCGTGCTCACCCTGCGGCCCCTCCTCGTTCCAGTGGGGCGTTGCGCCGCCTGCTTCCGATGCTACGGTACCGCTCAGTCCCGGACGATACCGATCGGTCTCATGCAAGACCGATCGGTATCGCCGACCGGTGTCGACCCTCCAGAACGGACGAAGATGAAGCTCTCCGAGTACGTGACCTATGACGGCGTCGGCCTGGCCGACCTGGTGGCCCGCGGCCAGGTGACCGCCGCGGAACTTGCCTCGACCGCCCGGCGCGCGTCCGAGGCGGTGAATCCGCGGATCAACGCCGTCGTCGAGACCTGGCCGGCCCAGGACGCGCCGGCCCCGGGCAGTACCCCGCTGGCGGGGGTGCCCTTCCTGATCAAGGACCTCGCCGTCACCATGGCCGGCCGGCGGGTCGAGCTGGGCAGCCGGCTCGCCGCGGGGAACGTCGCCGGAGCCGACTCGACGCTCATGACGCGCCTGCGCCGCGCCGGACTGGTGACGCTCGGACGCACCACCACTCCCGAGTTCGCGTACAGCACCACCACGGAAGGCGCCCTGTACGGCCCCACCCGCAACCCCTGGGACCCGACCCGCAGCCCCGGCGGCTCCAGCGGCGGCTCGGGAGCCGCCGTCGCTGCCGGCATCGTCCCGATCGCGCACGCCACCGACGCGGCGGGCTCCATCCGCGTCCCCGCCGCCGCCAACGGCCTGTTCGGGCTGAAGCCGACCCGCGGCCGGATATCCATGGGCCCCGACGCGGACGAGGTCTTCAACGGCCTCGCCGTCCACGGTGTCCTCAGCCGCTCGGTGCGCGACAGCGCCGCGCTGCTGGACCTCGTCCACGGCGCCGAGGCCGGTGACCCGTACTCCGCGCAGCGGCCCGAGCGGCCCTATGCGCAGGAGGTCACCCGCTCCCCGGGCAGCCTGCGGATCGGCCTGCTCACCCGGCCCTGGGGCGGCCGGGCCGTCGAGGGCACCGTCGTCGACGCCGCCCTCCGCTCCGCCCGGCTCGCCGAATCGCTGGGGCACCGAGTGGAGGAGGTCAGGGTCGACCTCGGCGTCGACTGGGAGGAGTTCGTCCTGGCCAACGCCCGCCTCTGGACCACCAATCTGGCAGTCTGGATCGACGGCCTTGCCGCGGCCTCCGGGCGACCGGTCGACTCCACCACCCTCGAACCCGAGACGCTGACCAGCTACGCCTACGGGCGGACGGTCGGCGGGACGGAGTTCGTCCAGGCGCTCGCGATGCGCAACGGCGTCGCCCGCGCGATCGGCCGCTACTTCGCCGAGTACGACCTGCTGCTCACCCCGACCCTGCCCGAACTGCCCGTCCCCCTGGGCAGGTACGCCGAGGGCGCCGAGGGCGGCGACGCGGTCGGCTGGCTCCGGCAGGTCCTGCACCGCTCGCCCTTCACCGCCGCGTTCAACGTCGCCGGCACCCCCGCGATGTCCGTGCCGCTGGAGACCGACCCCGCCACCGGACTGCCCATCGGCATCCAGTTCGCGGCGGGACACGGCCGCGAGGACCTGCTCTTCCGTCTCGCCGGACAGCTGGAACAGGCCGCTCCCTGGTCGCAGCGGACCCCCGCCGTGTGGGCGGGCGGTGCTCACGGGGCCTGACCGTCCTCTCCTGCCCCGGCGGGCCGCCCGGCGCGCTTGCCGGGCGGCGCGCGGGCCGGGCTCACGCCAGCAGGCGCAGGCACGTCGTGGAGACCCCGAGGCGGACGCTCTGGCCCCAGGCCAGTTCGAGGGCGTCCGCCTCGATGCCGTCCCCGAAGGCGACCAGGTGCTCGGACTCGACGGTCAGGACCAACTGCCGCCCGCCGTCCAGCAGTCCGTGCACCCGGGTGGTGCCGGTGGTGGGGGAGGGCCACGCCTCGCGGACGAACCAGGCCAGCGCCGGGGCGCCCGGGGCGGGGAGCGCGAGCGGGCCGCCGCGCTCCAGCCATGCCGAACGGCACCAGCCGGTGGCACCGGTCCCCGTGCCGACCAGCACCCCCGAGGAGGCCTGGGGTTCCGGGTCACCCTCGACGGCCAGCCGGTAGCGCGCCGTCTGGTGGCCGGGCTGCCCGACGTACACCTCGTTCAGTGCGAGCAGCCGCTGGCCGTCGTCCGCGACGGCCTCGACCATCGTCCGCTCCTCCAGCGGCCCCTCGCCGCCCGCCGCCGCCCGCAGCAGTGCGGGCAGCGCCTCCACCCGGTGGCGGACCAGCACACCGGCGTTGCGACCGGGCTCGGCGTCCACGCCGACCACCGGCTGGCCGTCCAGGTACTTGGCGACGTTGGCCACCAGGCCGTCCTGCCCGACCACGGCCACCACGTCCCCCGGCTCGAAGAGGAAACGCGGCAGGTCCGCCCGCTCGACCCGGCTGCGCCGCCAGTCCAGCGGCACGGCCGCCGCCGCCCGCGCGAGCGCCGCCGCCTGCCGGGCATGGCGCTGCTCGACCTCCTCCACCGAGCGGCCCCGCGAGGCGAGGAAGAACGCCGCCTGCCCGGGCGTGCCGTGACGGGCCACCAGCTCCTCGTACTCGGTGCGCCGGTGCACCAGCACCACCCGCGGGGCGAGGGTCACCGCTGCGCCCCGGGGGCGCCGAGGCGGGCCAGCAGACCGGTGAGCACGTCCGGGGTGAGCGTCACGCTGTCGATCCGCGGCAGGTGCTCCGCCAGCCGCATCAGCGCCAGCGCCCGCAGCACCGCCGGATCGGCCTGCTGGTGGGCGGCCAGCCAGGCGGCCTCGGCCGCCGCCCTGGCTTCGCCGAGCTCGCGGGCGGCCTGCGCCTCGGCGGCGGCCAGCCGGGTGCGGCGCTGCGCCTCGGCGTCGGTGCGGACCCGGTCGGCGACGGCCTCCTCCTCCGCTTCGAGCCGCCGGTTGGCGCCCTGCTGGGCGAGCAACTGCTCCTCGCGGCGGGCGAGTTCGATCCGGTTGGCGAGCTCGTTCTCGGCGATGCCGCGCTCGTGCTCGACGGCCACCGCGCGGCGCTCGAAGGTCGCCCGGTCGGCCTCCTGCTGCACCAGCTCGCGGGCGGGCGTGCGCAGCGCCCGCTCGACCTCCGGCTCGGGCCGCAGCGCCACCACCCGGACGGCGATCACGGCGAGCCCGGTCTCGGTGATCCGCGGCTCGTCGGCCAGGCCCTCGGTCATCCGCTCGCGCACCGCGCTGACCCCGTCCACGAGGGCGGCGGCGAGCGGGGTGCGGGCGAGCAGGCCGAGCGCGTGCTGCTGGGCGGTCTCGGTGAGCAGGGTGGCGAGCTGGTCGAGCGGGGCCGCGCGCCAGGCGCCGGTGTCCGGGTCGATCCCGAAGTCGACGCGGGTGGCGGCGGTGGCCGGGTCGGTGATCCGGTAGGTGAGCGTCGCCTGGACGGTGACGTCCTGGAAGTCGGCGGTGCGGGCGTGGAAGAGCATGGCGAGCTCCCGGTCGTCCACCGGGACCTCGGAGATCGCCGCGGTCAGCGGCCGGAACCAGAACGCCAGCCCGGCCCCCTCGTGGGCGACCCGCCCGCGCCGCAGGTGGCGGACGTGGGCGGTGGGAACGGCGCGCAGGTGGCGCAGCCCGAATCGTCGGGTGATGTCGGCCATCGGAGGACCCCCTTTTCGTCATAGCGACGATATGGCGCGCACCCCTTTTTCGTCAAGATGACGAAAAAGGGGTGCGGGGGTCGGCCGAGAGCGGGAACTCGCGGCCCGAGCCGAGCGCGTCCTCGGACGAGGACGGGCGTGATCCGCCTCGCGGTCAGCAGTGCTCCTCCACGTAGAGCATGCGGCGGTCGGAATCCGCACGGAACTCGTGCGCGAGGTAGCGGCCCGCGGTCCCGCCACCGCCGGGCCCCCGGTAGCCGTCCTTGACCTCGTCCCAGAGCTGCGGGCGCTCGCTGTCCGCGACGAGCCGGGGGCGAGTGCCCCCGCTCTCGCCGAGGACGACCGTCGCGGCGCGGTCCTTCATCAGCCGGCGCACCGCGCGAAGGTCGATCCGCTTCTTCCGGAGCTGCCACGCGGTGCCGGTGTCGTCCGTCAGCTGCACCGGCGCTTCGAGCCGGTCCGGGTTCGTGGGGAAGGCCTGCATGGCGCCGAGTATTGGACACCGCGACGGGTGAGGGCACACGGTTTTCGTGGCGCGAGGGGGCCCGGCTCGGGCAGGCCCCGTACCGCCCGGGCAGGGCTACGGTCGGAGCTGGAACGCCAGTGCCGTCGTGTAGCCCACGAGCAGGCCGAAGAGGCAGACCGCCGTCACGTACCGGGGGGTGAACGGCAGCCCGGCCAGGGCCGGGTAGAGCAGCACGGCCGTGCCGGCTGCGAGGTCGGCCGCGTACAGGCCGCCGGGCGGGGTGATGCCGGTGCTCCGGGCGGCCCAGCCGGTGGCGATCAGGAAGCCGGTGAGCAGGGTGAAGCCGGAGAGCAGACCGGAGCCGATGCTGGCCAGCGTGGCGTGCGGTTCGGGCGGGGCCTCGCCCTCGGGGGAGCGCGGGCGGAGCCGGTGGGCCACGGCGAGGGACGCGGTGGCGAGGGCGGCGGCGGTGACGGCGGCGATCAGCGGTCCGGGGTTCAACGGCGGCTCCTGACGGGGGCTCGGTGGTGGCCGAACACCGCGGCGAGCGCGGCGGGCAGCAGAACGGTGAGGACGACGACGGTGGCCCACACGGAGGGCGCGAGAGCCGGCACGGTGGGCGCGTCCGGTCCGTCGGGCGGCGGGGCGGCGACCGCCGATGCGGTCGTGGTGGCGCCGATGTCGGCGACTGGCAGGGGCGTCGGTGCGGCGGGACGCGACGTCGCGGGTGCGGGCGTCGTCGGGCCGGGCGTCGCCCGGGGCGCCGTCGGCCGCGTTCCCTCGTGAACCCGGGCCGGCGGCGGCACGGGAACCTCGGCGGCCGGCCCGGGGTGCGACGGCGACGGGTGGATCGGCGACGGGTGGGCAGGCGACGCGGACGGTGCGGTGGGTGCGGGCGAGGTCGTCGGTGGCTGCGTTGCCGGGGGACCGGCTGTGGGTGTGGGCGTGGAGCTGGGCGTGGGGCTGGGCGTCGGGCAGTCGGTCGGCGGTGGTTGGGGCCGGGGCGGCGGGGACGGCGGATGGACGTGCGGTGGCCGGGGCGGCAGCGGAACCGGGGCCATCGGGAAGGGAACCGACGGGAGCGGAAACGGGTACGGGCTCGCGGCGTGGGCCATCCCCCGATCATCCGACCGTCGGCACCGCCGCCGTCCTGCCTTGCGCCCCAAACCCCCGTCCCCGGTGAATAGTTGGCCCTCGCAACGGAACGCACGTGTCCGACCGATCCGGGTGTTCGACGGCCCGGCCGGTCGCGGGTGGCCGGTCGTGCCCGTGGCCGGTCGCGCGCGTGGCCGGCCGGGCCGTCACCGGTGGAGGGCGGCGTCGCACCACTCCTCCGCGTAGGGCCGGCAGAGCGTGGACGGGGTCAGCGCCCCGTACACCACCAGGTCGTCGGTGCCGGAGGCGAAGGTGAGGGTCAGCGTCCGGCCCGGGCCGACCATGTCGGTCAGTTTCCAACGGCCTTCGCCCTGGTACCAGGGCTCCGTGAGGGAGTGTCGCGCCCCCGCCGCGGCCGTCGCGGTGGTGGCAGCGGTGGCGCGGAAGGTGCCGTCGGCCGCCAGGGCGAGGGTCTCGCCGTTCGGGCCGCTCCAGGTGCCGACGACGGCCCGGTCGGCGGGATCGCCGGACGTCCACGGTTGCTCGGCCGCGTAGCCGGTGACACCCCACACCGCCCCGGCGACGGACAGGCACGCCCCCGCCAGTGCCCCACACCCGCGCAGCCACCGGGCCCGGCCACCGGCCCGCACCCGGCCACCGGCCCGCACTCCGGTGACGGCGGCGAACCCGACGACGGCAGCGACGGCCAACACCTGCAACGGCCACAGCAGCGCGAGCACCAGGCCGAGGTCGCACCAGGCCAGCCAGGCCAGGTCCGACCCCTCGCCCCGGGAGGGCCGCAGCTGCGCCCCGACCAGGCCGGCCACCCCCGCCCCGACCGCCCAGAGGGCGGAAACCAGCAGGTAGTCCCCGAAGCCGCCGGTGTCGGTCGGGTTCGGGCCGCTCCAGTCCACCAGCCACGCCAGCCCGAGCCCCAGCAGGAGCAGGGCGATCCCCGCACCGGCGAACGCCGTCAGCAGGAACCGCACCGTCCTCTGGCCGGCCCTCGCCCAGGCCGCCGTGCCGGTTCCCGGCGCGACCTCGTTCCCGCCGTCCGCGCGTCCCCCGTCGTTCACACGTCCCCTGTCGTCGCGATGCTCGATGCCCGGCCGACGATAGCCACCGGCGGCTCGTCGGTGATCGGACCGCCGGGTTCCGGTACAGAACTGCGACAACCCGCCGGGCGACGCCTCGTGCCCACCGGCGTTCGAGTGGTGTAGGGCGGCCGCCCGGAGGAGTCACCGGCCCGTCGGCGGTCGGGCGGCCCCGGAGTGGTGAATGGCTGGAGGGGGCACCGCGGTGCCCAGTGCTCGTTCCCGAGTCCAGGAGTGCTCATGTCGCTGCTGCCCGTGGCGGTGCGCCGTCTGATCGTCCTTCTCCCGCTCGTCCTGCTCGCGCTCGGCGTCGTTTCCGGCGGTCCGGGAGCGTCGACCGCTGCCGCGGCGGCGGGAGGTGTCCGGGCCGGTGCGGACTGGGACGCGGTGGCCCGGTGCGAAAGCGGGGGGCGGTGGAACACCTCCACCGGCAACGGCTACTACGGGGGCCTGCAGTTCGACGAGGCGACCTGGCGCTCCAACGGGGGCCTCGCCTACGCGCCGCGCGCGGACCGGGCGACGAGGGAGCAGCAGATCGCGGTGGCCGAACGGCTCGCCGCACGCCGCGGCCTGACGCCCTGGCCGGCCTGCGGGGCCCGGTCCGCCCACGGCGGTGACCGCTCCGCCGCGCACCCCACCGCCCACACCGCCGCGCGCACCGACGGCCGCGGGCGCGGCAACCGCCCGGTGTACGCCCGGCCGCACGTACCCGCGGCCTCCCTCGCCCCGCAGCACACCGCCGACCCGGACACCGCCGCGGAGGCGAGCGGCGACCGGCGCACCGACACGTGGACGGTGGGGGAGGGCGACACCCTCGGGGACATCGCGCAGGCGGCCGGCGTCCCCGGTGGCTGGCCCGCTCTGTACGCCCTCAACCGCGGCACCGTCGGCGACGACCCCGACCTGCTCCTGCCCGGCCAGGTCCTCACCCTGGCCGCCTGACCGCGGGGAGCCCCCTCGGCCACCGGCCACGGGTGATCCCGTCGGTCCGTCGGCGCTTCGAGCCTGCGCACCGGGGCCCCGGTTCCGGAACCCGCCGGCGCACTCCGGACCACCCGCGACGACGTGACCGACACCGTCGACCCCGTCGGTGCCGTCGACAGCACGGCCCGTCAGCGTGGCCGGGCTCCGTCAGGCAGGCGGGCGGCGAACGGCGTGTCGAGCAGCGCCAGCAGGCCCGGGTGGACCAGGGCCCCGGGCAGCCGGGGGTGACGGGTGAGCAGCCCCGCCCGACGCAGCCGGGCCAGCGCCGGGGCCGGGTCGTAGGGCAGCCGCGGCCGCAGCCAGTCGGCGGACACCGCCGGGGCGGCGGTGAACCCGCGCAGCACGCCCACCGCCTGCCGGTCCTCCCGGACGGCGTCGATCGCGGCGGTGAGCAGCCGCCGGTGGGCGGTGAGCGTGGCGGTGCGGTGCCGGGCGGTCTCGGTGACGGCCTCGGCGAAGACCGCGCCCCAGCACGCCCAGTCACCGTCGGCCGCGGCCACGATCGCCTCGTCGTGCACGGCGCGCCGGGCCTCCACCCAGCCGTCCAGGTCGAGCAGCAGCCCGGGCAGCAGGCCGGCCGCGACCAGGTCGCACTGGGCGAGCAGCCGGGCGAGCCGGCCGTTGCCGTCCGGGAACGGGTGGACGGTGTACAGCCGCAGCACTCCGAAGGCCGCCAGGTCCAGGGGCGGCGAGTCGGTGGTCACCGTCCAGTCGTGCCAGCGCCGGAGGTGCCCGTGCAGCGGCCGGCCGGGCGGGACGGCGATCGCGAACCGCCGCCCGTCCGGCCACACCACGTGGGCGTCGGTGCGGCGCAGCCCGCCGCCGCCCGGTACGGACGGGTCCTCCGCGACCAGCAGGCGGTGCAGGTCGACGAGCGCGTCCGGGGTGAAGCAGGCCCGCTGCCCCGGCCGTTCCCGGAGCTCGGCCCGGACGGAGGCCACGGCCAGCAGTCCGGCGGCGGCGCGGTTCCCGGCGGAGGCCGCGGCCTGCTCGGCCAGCCGGCCGGGGTCCGTGCCGCCGAGCCGGCCGGGGTGGAGGCGGGTCCGGAGCCGGGGGCGGTGGAACAGGTCCGGGTTGTCCAAGTCGGCTGCGGCCTCGCGCAGTTCGGCCAGCGCGGCGAGGGCCGGACCGCGCGCCCCGGCCGGCACCGCCACCGCCCCGGGCGGGGGCACGACCGGACGGACCGGCCGTGCCCCGCGCTCGGCGAACGGAGCGGTCATCCGCAGGGACCGGAGATCAGGCTGCCGGTCGGCTGGGTGACCGTCACGTACTGGGTCTCGGTCTGGCCCATCCAGTTGGTCGCGGTGATGGCGTACTCGACCGTCTGGTACTCCACCCCCAGCGCCCAGGTGCCGTGGGCCGGTATCTCCACCGAGACCTCGGTGGACTGGGTGGACACGGTGTTCAGCTCGTGCCCGACGGTGAGCTTCAGCGCGTTCAGCGCCTCGATCCCGAGCTCCATGCTCACCCTGTACGACACCGAGTAGCTGGTCGTGGTCTTGATCGTGGTCGGGTGGTCGGACGTGTTCTGGACGCAGTCCTTGCGGATCACCTTCTTGTTGACGATCTTCACCGGCGTCGCCCGGGTGCCGGGGCTCGAACCGGTGGAGCCGCCGCTGGGCGGCGTCCACTCCGGCTGCACCGGGACCGGGTCGGGCTGCGCCCGTCCGATCACCCGGATCACGTCGTCGTCCGGGAACGGCGTGCTGTCCAGCGGGAGGCCGTCGACGTCCAGGACGAAGCCGTCGCCGGTGTAGTCGTGGTCCCAGGGGTCGCACGAGGTGTAGCAGTCCGCCGCGAAGGCGGCCTGCGGCAGGACGGTCGCCGGAACGGCGGTGAGGACGGTGACTCCGAGCGCGACTGCGCTCAGGGCGGTCCGGAGCTTCACGGGGGTCTCCACGGTGGGCGAGGGGGGCGGACGGAGGGTCCACGACCGCTTCGGCGCTCCGGGTCGCGGTGCGCGGGCGGCGGTCGGCCGTCCGCCGTCGAGTCTGGCCCCGGGGTGCCACCGCGGGCATCGGTAGACCTACGCAAGATGGTTACCGAGCAGTTGCCCTGGCGGGGCGTCAGGCCGCGGGCCCGGCGCCCGGCAGTCCGCCGTCGGAGTCCAGCGGCAGCCGGGCCAGCGCCGCGCGCGAGGCCACCCCGAGCTTGCGGTAGACGCTGCCCAGATGGGTCTCCACCGTGCGCGGGCTGAGCACCAGGTGCTCCGCGATCCGGCGCGAGCTGAGCCCCTGCGCGGCGAGTTCGGCCACCTCGCGTTCCCGCGCGCTCAGCCCGCTCAGACCCGTCGACCCGCTCAGCCCGCTCAGACCCGTCGACCCGCTCAGCCCGGTCAGACCCGTCGACCCGCTCAGGCCGGTCAGGCCGGTCGATCCGCTCAGGCCGGTCGGCCCGGTCGCCTTGCTCAGCCCGGTCGACCTGCTCAGCCCGGTCGAACCGCGAGTGGCCGCCGCAGATCCGCCGGTGGCGACCGTCGGCGCGGCCGGCTGCTCCAGCAGCGCCGACCTGACCCGCGCGCCGTCCTCGCACAGCCGCAGCGCCCCGCACCGCCGGGCCGACTCCACGGCCTCGTCGAGCCGGCCGAGCGCGGCCCGCCGGCCCAGCGCCGCCGCCATCGCCGGGGCCGCGCCGATCACCGTCCAGGCGGACAGCAGCGGCACGCGCAGCGCGTCGAAGGCCTCGGCGGCCCCCAGCGCCAGCCGCGCCGCCGCCCGGTGGTCGCCCTCGGCCAGCGCCAGCGCCGCGCCCGCCCGGTCGGCGTGCGCCTGCTGGAAGGTCGGCCGCCCGAGCCGCCGGGCCGCCTCGTCGGCCGCCGCCGCGCTGCGCCGCGCCGTCCCGAGGTCCCCGCACAGCGCGGCGGCCGTCGTCATCACCGCGAACAACGAGGGCCTGGACGGTGGTTGCAGCCGTTCGAGGTCGGGACCGCCGCCGTCGGCGAGGGTGCGCAGACTGCCGGCCGGATCGCCGCCGGCCAGCCGGGCCACCGCGAGCAGGCCGAGCGCCGAGCCGGCCCACCACCCGGCCCCCGGGACGGTGGTCCGCAGGCCCTGCTCGGCCAGCGCCACGGCCTCTGCCGTGCGTCGCCGGGGCGAGGCCCAGAGCAGTGCGGAGGCGCGCATCGCCATCGCCAGCCCGGCGGCGTCGGGGGCGCCGATCTCGTCCGCCAGCCGCTCGGCGCGCCGGGCCCGGCGCTGCGCCAGGTCGAGCCGGCCCGCCCACTGGTCGAGCATCGAGAGGCCGAGCAACTGGTCGACGGCGAGGTGCTTGTGCGCGCCGTCGCCGGACACCGACAGGCCCCGGTCCAGGTGGCGGTAGGCGTCGGTGAACCGTTCCAGGTACAGCTCGGCGCAGCCCAGCAGCGCCAGCAGCTCCGGGGCCCGGCCGGCGAAGCCGTCCGGTCGGGAGTCGACGAGGTGGGCCAGGGCGGCCACCGCCGGATCGGCGCGGGCGAAGTCACCCGCGTAGCTGTCGCAGAAGCCGGCCAGCACCTGCAGCGCGGTCCGGCCGGGCTGCCCGGCCACCCCGGCCGCCTCGTGGGCCAGGTCGCGGACCTCGGCGGCGGTGCCGCGCAGCGCGTGCAGCAGCCCGTAGTCGAAGACCAGCTCGGCGGTCTCGGCCGGCAGCGGGGCCGTCAGCGGCCGGGGCAGCGAGTCCAGTACGGTGCGCGCCATGGCGTCGGCCTCGGCGTACCGCCCGAGCAGCCGCTCCGCGCCGACACAGGCCGCGAGGACCGCCGAGCGCGGGCCCTCGCCCAGGGTGAGCGAGCCGTGCAGGACCCGGTGGGCGAGCTCGCGCGCCTCGGCGGGCCGGCCGGCGGCGGTCAGCGCCCGGCAGCAGTCCACCGCGAGGCGGACCCGGGCATCGGTGTCCCGGCTGTCCCGCGGCGGGTGCGCCAGGACGATGCGCAGCCAGCGCGCCGCGGTGGCGGGCGCGGTCGCGAAGACCTCGGCCGCGCCCTCGGCCAGCAGCCGCAGCGCCTCGGCCGGGTCACTGCCGCGGACCATGTGCTCGGCGTGCCCGGCCCGGGCGGCGGCCGGGGCGTCCCGGGTCTCCAGCAGGGCCAGGGCGCGCCGGTGGAGCGCCGTCCGGAGACCGGGGTCGATCCGCCGGTGGAGCAGCGTCCCGAGCACGGGGTGACGGAAGGCCAGTTCGCCGCCGGGCCCGGCGGCGCGCACCAGGTCGGCCCGGGTCAGCTCGGCCAGCGCCTCGGCGGCGGGGGCGGCGGCGAGGCCGCGGACCTGTGCGAGGTCACCGGGCCAGAACGGTTCACCGAGCACGGCCGCGGCGTCCAGCAGCTCGGCGGCGGCCGGGGAGAGCAGGTCGAGTTCGGCGAGCAGCGGTGCGGCGGCCCGGGGCGGGCGGCCGCCGGCGGGCGACGGGCCGGGCTCGGGCCCGTACTCCAGCAGGATCCGCGTGATCCGGGGATTGCCGCCCGAGGCCGCCCGCAGCCGTTCCGCCTCCCACCGGGCCGGGGCGGCGCCGGGGCCGGTGAGCCCGGCCGGCGGGGCCTTCGGCGCTGCGGCCGGGTCGGCGGCCGGGTCGGGCGGCCCGGCGGGCCCGGTGCGCTCGGCGTGCGCGCGCAGCAGTGCGGCGACGGCGGCGGTGTCCAGCGGCCGGGGCTCGATCCGGGTGGCGGTGCCGGCCTGTTCGGCCTCGTCGAGCGCGCTGAGCAGCGCGGGCGGGGTCTGCCGGGGCCGGTGGGCGAGCGCCAGCAGCAGACCGGGCGGCGGCCGGTCGAGGAGCTGCCCCAGCAGCCGGGCGGACGACGGGTCGGCGTGGTGGAGGTCGTCGAGCAGCAGGACCGCGCCGTCCCCGCCGAGTGCGCCCAGCGCGCGGGCGAGTTCCCGGTCGGCGGCGGAGTCCCAGTGGGGGAGGCGTGCCGGGCCGGACGGCGCGGGCGGTTCGGGCGGTTCGGGTGCCGAGCACCAGGCGTCGCGGAACACCTGGTACGGCTTGGCCTCGCCCGGAACGGCCCTGGCACGCAGCAGCGCCGCGCCGCGGTCCGCCGCCAGCCGGGCCAGGGCGTTCAGCAGGTGGGTCTTGCCGGTGCCGGGGTCGCCCACCAGCTCCAGGACACCCCCGCGACCTGCGAGGACGCCGTCGAGGAGGCGGTCCATCGCCGCCATCGGATCCGGCTCCGCCGGTAACGCCGGCCGCTGGGACACACCGCTCCTCCCCGGCCGCGTCGGCGGGCGGCCCCGGGGGCGATGCTAGCGATCTTCACGAAGGGTCCACAAGAGCGGGCGGGGCCGGCCCCGTCGTGCACGCCCGGCCGTCCGGACGCACCCTTCGGACGCACCCTTCGGCGAACGGAGGTCGCACCGGTCGTCCTGCCCGGGGTCAGCTGCTCGTCCCGCTCGGGGGGTCGGAGGTGAGCCGGTCGTCCAGGATCCGGTCGTCCCGGACCTCCCAGGTGCCGCCGTCCGCGGTGGCGCCGCGCAGGCCGTCCAGGGTGCCGGGGCCCGCCAGGGCGGGCAGGCGGGGATCGCCGAGGGAGGCGAACGCGACGGCGCGGGCCGGGTCGAAGTCGGTGGACCGCCGCAGGCGGCGGGCGAGCCGGGCGAAGCCGGGGACGGCGGCCGCGATCACCCAGGCGTCGGGCGTCTGGGCGGTCAGACGGCGTGCGGGGCGCAGCCAGGAGGCGGCGTCCTCCGGCCAGTCCACCCGGGCGAGGACCGTGCCGCCGCGCGCCTGCCAGGTCTCGGCGAACGCGTGCGCGGCGGCGCGGGAGGCGTCGTCCCGGCCGTGACCGATCGCGACGGTTTCGACGCCGGCCCGGTCGGCGGTCAACAGGCCCACGAGAGAGGCGAGTTCGGCGTCGGTGTGGGCGGTCACGAGGCCTCGTGGAAGACGAGGCCGAGGGTGTGCCTGCGGCCGGAGCGGACGGTGCTCACACCGTGCCGCATCGGTGCGGCCGACCAGCCCCGCCTGCTCGCCACGGGCCGCTCCCGGGCGGTGAAGACCAGGCCGTGGCCCTGCGGGAGGAGGGTGGACGAGCCGCGGGACTGGGCGCGGGCGCGCTGCTCGGTCATCAGGAACTCGCCGCCGGTGTAGTCGGTGCCGGGAGCGTCGAGGCCGATGACGACCTGCAGCGGGAAGAGCATGTCGCCGAACACGTCGCGGTGCAGGGCGTTCCAGTCGCCGGGGCCGTAGCGCAGCAGAATCTGCGCGGACCTGGCCTGACCGGCGGAGTGGCACAACTCCAGCCACTCGTCGAGGCGGTCGGGCCACGGTGCGGGGGCGCCGAGCCTGGCGGCCCAGGCGCGGGCGACGGGCAGCAGGCGGGGGTAGAAGGATTCCCGCAAGTCCCGTACCAGGGCGGGAAGTTCGTGAGTGAAATAGCGGTACTGGCCGGAGCCGAAGCGGTGCCGGGCCATGTCGACCGTCGTGCGGAAGTGCTCGGGTTCGTCGTAGCGGTCGGAGATCGTCCGGCACTCGGCGGGGGTGAGGAGCGGGCCGGTGAGGGCGTGCCCGTACTCGTCGAGTTCCCCGACGAGGGCCGCCCAGTCGGTCCCGTCGAGCCGGTCGGCCACCGCCCTGTCCGTCGTCGTGTGTGCCGCCATCGGCCGGTGTCCCTTCGAGGTGGTCCTGCGGGCTTCCCCCACACGGACCACCCTCGTCGTTCCGGCTTCCCGAGTCCGGCGGATTTCGGACGCCGCTCTGCGGGTGGGCGAGGGGGAGGCCCACGGGTACCCGTGCCCCTCGCGTACCCGACCTCCGCCGGCGCGTCAGGGGATCGAGGCCTCGATGTGGGCGAGCTGGGCGGCGAGGATCTCCTCGAAGGCGGCGCGGCGGTCCGCTCCGAGGGGACGGACGTCGCGGGCGAAGTGGGCCAGGGTGGGGAACCGTACCGGGTCGGCGCCGAGCACCGCGACGCGGAACTGCTCCATGCCCTGTTCGTACTCGGTGGGCGAGATGGTGCTGATGCCGGCCTCGGAGGCGATCAGTGCGGCGAGGAGGATCACGACGCGGTGGTACCGCACCGGCACCTCCTCGTCGGGCAGCCCGGACGCGCGCAGGGCCTGCAGCAGCTCCTCCATCACCAGCCGGGATCCGGTGCCGCCGGAGGCGTAGCGCCCCCACACCGTGGCGAGTTGGGGTTGCTCGCCGAAGGCCTCGCGCAGGCGCAGGGCCAGCGCGGTGATGCGCTGCTTCCAGTCGCCCTCGGGGCGGTAGCCGTCCATGGCGGCCAGCAGGACGCGGTCGGCCACCGCGCGCAGCAGTTCGGTCTTGTTGCGGAAGTGCCGGTAGAGGCTGGAGGAGTCGGTCCCGAGTGCTGCGGCGAGTTTGCGCACGCTGAACGACTCGGCATCGGTCGTGCGGAGCAGTTCCGCCGCCGTGTCCAGGATCTCCTCGGTCGACCATCGCCTTCGGCCGGTCATCCCGCCCCTCTCGTCCTTCTCGTCTTGTCTTGTCTTGCTCGACTTGCTCGTCCGGCGCTCAGCCTAACTCATGCACTCGGCTTTGCACTTGGCAATGCACTTGGCAATGCACTTGATGATGCACGCGGTGCGTGCATACTGAGGACAACGCACCGTCAGGCCACGACGAACACCCGGCATGCGGCCGGGAGGGGGAGAAGGACACATGGGCGAGACCACGACCACGACCACGTCCGCGACACGACCGCCGGAGCCGGACCTCTCGGCGATCACGGCCGAGGAACTGCGCGCCTACCGCGACGCGGAGAACCGCTGGCGGGCGTCCGGCACGGCCCGGGCCGTGCTCGGGGAACCGGATCCCGGCGCCGCGATCACCTGGCAGCACCTGGCGCTTCCCGGCCGCGACCTCCCCGTCCGGGTGTACCGGCCGGTGGCGTCGGGGGACGGCGCCGACGACGCCCGGACCGACCTGCCACTCGTGGTCCACGTCCACGGAGGCGGCTTCGTGGGCACCGCGGCGCAGTGCGACTGGACCAACAGCCACCTCGCCGCCCACCTGCCCGCCCTCGTCGTCTCGGTCGAACACCGCCTCCTCGCCCCCGACAGCCCGCTCGCGAACGCCGCCGACGACGGCTGGGACGTGCTCCGGCACGTGGTGCGCCACGCGGCGCAGTGGGGCGTCGACCCTGCGCGCGTGGCCGTCTTCGGCGAGAGCTGCGGCGCGCTCATCAGCGCGCTGACGGCCATCCGGGCCAGGCGGGCGGGCCCGGAGCTCAGGGCACAGGTGCTGGTCAACCCCGTGGTCGACGTGACCGGGACGATGTTCGACCACCCCTCGATCGCCGAGTTCGGGCACAGCCCGACCCGGGCCCTGCCGCAACTGCGGTTCGTCCAGCGGCTCGCGGTCCCGCCGGGAGCCGACGCCGCGGCCGTCTCGCCGCGGTACGCGGACGATCTGAGCGGGCTCGCCCCGGCGCTCGTGGTGGTGCCCACCCGGGACGCGGTCGCCGACCACGGCCGCCGCTACGCCGAGCAGCTGCGCGGGGCGGGGACCCCGGTGCGGCTCTCCGAATACCCGGGAGCGAAGCACGCGTTCCTCACCCTGCCCGGCGTGGAACCACAGGCCGAGGCCGCCCGGGCGGAGATCCTCGCGTTCCTCCGCGCGGCCCTGGCGACGTGACGGCGGAACGGCCCGAACGGCGACGACCGATGACACACGGCCGATGACACACGACAGACGACATGACGACAGACGACGGGGGCATCGACATGAACACCGCACCACCCACCGAGCCACTGAACGCGACAGCCCTGCAAGGTGAGTTCGAATCGCTGGGCGTGCGGCCGGGATCCGTCCTGATGGTCCACTCGTCGCTGTCCGCCTTCGGGCGGGTGGACGGCGGCGCCGACGCCGTGGTGCAGGCCCTGCGCGCCGCCGTGGGCCGGAACGGCACGGTCGTCGTGCCCGCCTACACCCGGCAGGTCGCCGATCCGCACCCCGACCGCCACGCCTTCGACGACCCGCGAACGGCCGCGGCGCGCGCAGCCGTCCCGACCTTCCACGACGCGCTGCCGACGGCGATGGGTGCGATCCCCAGCGCCGTGCTGGCGCACCCGGACCGGGTCCGAAGCCGGCACCCCCAGGCATCCCTGGCGGCCCTCGGCGCGGACGCACGCACCATCTGTGCCGAGCAGCCACTCGGCTACGCCCTCGGGAACGGTTCGCCCTTCGCGAGGATCCACCAGCTGGGCGGGTCCATCCTGCTGCTCGGCGTCGGGCACAACCGCAACTCTTTTCTGCACCACGCGGAATCGCTGGTGCCCACCCACCGAACGAAGCTGCGCCGCTTCCCGTACCTGGTCGACGGCGAGCGGGTGTGGCTTGAGACGCCGGACGTCGGCGACGACAACGACACCTACTTCCCGCTCATCGGCGAGGAGTTCGCCGCCATGGGGCTTTCCCGCAGCCGGGTGATCGGATCGGCCGTGTGTCAGCTGGTGCCCGCCGTCGGCTTCGTCGACTACGCCCGGAGGCGGCTGTCCCAACTGCTGCCCCGCACCGGATGAGTGACAGCCGACCGCCGCCCTTCCTCACCCGCGCCGTGGTCACCGTCCTCCGTCGTCCTCCAGGGCCCGCAGCCGGGCGGCCGCCTCCTGCCCGGCCTCACGGGCCCGGGACGCCCGGGCGCGGGCGGCGTCGGCGGTGTCCTCGGCGGCCCGGACCCGGTCGTCGGCCCGGGCGAGGGCCGTCCGCGCGCTGCCGTCGCGCTCCCGGGCCTGCGCGAGGGCTGCCGCGGACCGGGCGGCCTCCTCCTGGGCCCGCTGCCGGGCCGACGTCGCGCGGCGCAGTTCGCGTGCGGCGTCGGCGGCCCGGTCGGCGGCCTCCCGCTCGGCCCGCTCCGAGGCGGCCACCGCGGCTCGGGCCTGCTCGCGCTCGCGCTCCCGTTCGCGTACCCGTTCCCGTTCGTTCTCGCGTTCCTGTTCGTTCTCGCGCTCGTGTTCGCGTTCGGCGCGTGCCCGTGCCCGGGTCCGGGCTGCGGAGCCCTTCCGGTCGGCGGGTGCCGCCTCGGCGGTCCGGGTGGCGGCCGCGGCCGGGCGGCCGGTCTCCGTGCCGGCGGGAGCGGCGCCCGGCCACAGGGGCGGCTCCAGGGCGGCGGTGAGCCGGCCGCCGGCCAGAGCCCGGGCCGCGTCCGGGTCCGCGAGGGCGGCGGACAGCGTGCGATCGAGGTCGGCGGCCGCGTCCGCGCCGAGCGGGTGCCCGGCCGCAGTGGCCTCCTGTTGCGCCTGCTCGGTCAGCTCCCGGACCAGTCGGCGGCGCCGGTCGGTGAGCGTGCGCAGCCGGTCCCCGGCCAGGTGCTGCTGGGCGTCGCGCAGCTCCCGGCCGAGGTCCAGGAGCTGCCCGACGAGGTCCCCGTGCCGGTGGGCGAGCAGGTTGGCGGCCCAGGCGGCGTGGGTGGGGCGGTGCAGGGCGCGGACCCGTTTGGCCAGCTGCGGGTCGGCCTTCTTGACCTCGTCGGCGCGCGCGTTGCGGGCGACGGTGAAGTCGGCCGGCGCGAGGGCGTACAGCGCGTCGGCGATCTCGTCGAAGACTGGCGGGTCGGCCATGCCTTCGGACTCTACGGCCGATGCCGCCTCCGGGCCCGCTGCGCCGGCCGGCTCGGCGGCCTCCTGCTCGGCCCGAGCCGCAGTGGCCACCTGCGGCTCGGGCCTGCTCGCGTTCCCTGGCCCGTCCGGGGTCAGGCGACCGTCAGGACGATCTTGCCGGTGGTGCGGCCCTGCTCGCCGAGCTCGTGCGCCTTCGCGGCCTGCGACAGCGGCAGGACCGTCTCCACCACGGGCCGCAGCGCGCCCCGCTCCACCAGCGCGGCGATCTCGCGCAGGCCCAGGTGGTCCGGCTCGACCAGCACCCACTGGGCCTGCACGCCGTCCGGGGCGGCGGGCACGTCGTCCGGGCCGGGCAGGGTGATCAGCCGGCCGCCGGGCCGGAGCACCTGCAGGGAACGCTGCGCCGTCTCGCCGCCGAGGCCGTCCAGTACCACGTCGACGTCGGAGACGGCGTCCTCGAAGCGCACGGTTCGGTAGTCGACGACCTCGTCCGCGCCCAGCTCCCGCACCAGGTCGTGCTTGCCGGCGCTGGCGGTGCCGATGACGTACGCGCCGCGGGCCTTGGCGATCTGCACCGCGAAGTGGCCGACCCCGCCGGCCGCCGCGTGCACCAGCACCCGCTCGCCGGGGCGCACGTCCGCCGTGTCCACCAGCGCCTGCCAGGCGGTGAGCGCGGCCAGCGGCAGCGCGGCGGCCTCCACGTGGGTCAGGGCGGCCGGCTTGGGGGCGAGGTGACGGGCCGGTGCCACCACGTACTCGGCGTACCCGCCCGCCTGGCGCGGGAACAGCGGCATCCCGAAGACCTCGTCGCCGGGGCGGAACACGCCCACGCCGGGCCCGACGGCCTCGACCGTGCCGGACACGTCCCACCCGACCGCCGGGACGTCGCCCCACTCGATGAGGGCGCCGCCGGCCCGGGTCTTCCAGTCCACCGGGTTCACGCCGGCCGCGTGCACCCGCACCAGGACCTCGTTCAGGCCCGGTTCGGGGCGCTCGACCTCGCGCTCGACCAGCTTCTCGGGCCCGCCCCACTGCTCCACGACCACCGCTCGCATGCTGTCCTGCCTCGTCCTTCGTTCCGTTCGGTGCGCCGCCGTTCCCCGGCGACGCAGTCCACGATCCGGTATCCGGGACGGCGGTGGTGTTGGCCGTCCGGCCACTATGTGACAGGATCTGGCCATGGGTACGGCGCAGCGGACAGGGGCGGCAGAGACGGCTCGGGACACGGACGAACGGGAGCCCGCGCAGGCCCGGAACCCCGGGTGGACGAAGCCCCCGCGGCACCGGATCGCCGTGCTCGCCCTGCCCGGCGTCCCGCCCTTCGAGCTGGGGATCCCCTCCCGGGTGTTCGGCAGCGCCCTCGACGCCGACGGCCGCCCGCTCTACGACGTCGTCGTCTGCACCGCCGACGGCGCCCCCGTGCTCAGCGACGCCGGCTTCACCGTGCAACCGGCCGCCGGGCCCGAGGCGCTGGCCGCGGCGGACACCGTGATCGTCCCGCCCACGCACGCCATGCCCGAGCTGGGCCGCGGCGGCCCGCTGCCGCCCGAGGTCGAAGCAGCCATCGCCGGCATCCGGCCCGGCACCCGGCTGGTGTCCATCTGCTCCGGCTCCTACGTACTCGCCGCCGCCGGGCTGCTCGACGGCCGGCCGGCCACCACGCACTGGAACCTGGCCCCGGAGTTCCGCCGGGCCTACCCGGCGGTCAAGGTCGACGAGGAGGTGCTCTTCGTCGACGACGGCGACGTGCTCACCTCCGCGGGTGTGGCCGCCGGCGTCGACCTGTGCCTGCACGTGATCCGCCGCGACCACGGCGCCGCGGTCGCCAACCGGACCGCCCGGATGTGCGTCGTGCCGCCCTGGCGGGACGGCGGACAGGCCCAGTACATCGACCGCCCGGTCCCCGAACCCACCGTCGCCAGCACCACCGCCACCCGCGCCTGGGCCCTGGAACACCTCGGCGAGCCGCTGCCCCTCACCCGCCTCGCCGAGCACGCCCGGATGAGCCTGCGCTCCTTCACCCGACGCTTCCGCGACGAAGCCGGCATGACCCCGGTGCAGTGGCTGACCGCCCAACGCCTGGAAATGGCCAAGCAGTTGCTGGAGACCACCGACCTCTCGATCGACCTGGTCGCCCACCGGGCCGGCTTCGGCTCCGCCAACTCCCTGCGCGCGCACATGCGGACGGCCTTCGGAGTCTCCCCGGCCGCCTACCGCCGCACCTTCAGCCCGCACGAGCTGCCGGCCGACGGCTGACACCAGGACGCAGGTGCCACGGACCGCTCGGGCGCACTTGGCCCGGGCGGTCGGGCCGTCACCAGTCGGCGGCGATCTGCTCTGCGACCGCGAAGTCGCACCCGCAGTCGGGGCAGGCGGCGTGGCCGAAGACGTAGGTCAACGCGTGCGCGACCTCGGGCTGACCCTCGGCGAGGGCGAGGTCGTGGAGGCGCCGGCCGATGCCGTCGAGGTCCGCGGGCGGCGAGGGGCGCAGGGCCCTCGTCTCGATCGTCGCGATGCCGCCGTCCGCGAGTGCGTGGTCCTCGCTGCTGGAGAAGAAGCCGCGTTCGCCGAAGACGATGAACAGGTCCGTCTCGCAGTCCGGGCAGGAGACCACGTACTCCTCGCTCCCGAGTCCCCAGGCCAGGCCCTCGCTCCAGCCGACGACGCCCTCGAAGCCGAGCGTGGCCTCCAGGAGGTGGATGTAGTCGGCGCGGTCGGAAGCCGTCCGGCGGTACCCGTCCACGGCTGTCAGCAGCGCGGCGATCTGCGGCGCGTACACCGAGCGGACGTCGTCGACCCCGCGGCACTGGTCGGCGCGGGCGACGATCGCGCCCGCCAGGACCAGGGCGTCGACCGCCTGTTCCCGGTTCCCGCCCGCGGCCGTTCCGGCCAGCCAGGGCAGTGCCGCGAAGCTCGCCGTGTAGACGCTGCCCTGGTGGCACAGCGCCGACCACAGGTCGCTCCAGAGCTCCCGGCTCGGCTCGGCGGTGATCCGGTCGAGCAGCGCCGGTATGTCCCCGGCGGCTCCGTAGGCATGGCTGAGTCGCGACCAATCCGTCATGCGTTGATCCAACCAGGTCCGCCGTCGCGGCATCGCGGCCACCCGCGCTCCGGGGGGCGCCCGCGCTCTGGGACCTCGGCCCGGCCCGGGCGGCGGGCGTGGTCCGGGCGGCGGGCGTGATCCGGGCTCAGAAACCCGAGGTGTCGAGTTCGAGGTCCAACGGCTGCGGCAGCCGGAGCGGAGTGCCGAAGGGATGGGGGCCCTCCACCAGGGTGTAGCCGAGTCGGCCCGGCTGGGAGAACAGCGTGCAGGTGCGTTCCTGCCGGTCCACGAGGAGGTACACCGGGGCGCCGAACTGGGAGTAGCGCCGACGCTTGGCGGTGCGGTCGGTCTCACCGTTCGACGGTGACGTCACCTCGACGACGAGCACGGTCTGGTCGGGGAGGAGCGCACCCTCGGTCTTCGCCAACTCGGCCGGTACGACGGCGAGGTCCGGTACGTAGAAGTTCTCCGTGCCCGGCAGGTCGAGGTTCCCGGAGCCGGCGCGGAGGCCGAGCTCGCGCATGCGGGGGCCGATCTGTTCACGGATCAGGTCGACAGCGGTCTCGTGGGCCCAGGACGGTGACACAGGGGTGATGACTCCCTCGACGATCTCGACCCGGTCACCCGCGATGTGCTGGATCGCGTACTTGAGGGCCTGCTCCGGATTCGGCACCGTGCTGTAGTCACCCGGGCCGGCATGCGCTGTGCTCATGTGCTGCTCTCCCTGTCCGGATCGTGTGTGCTGGAGCCCGGCTGTCACGGCCGGGACACGTGGCCGCCCTGCACAGCTCCCGGTCACGCTACCGGGTGCGGTCGTGCCGTGTCCGCTCCGTGCTCGTCCGGCGGTGCGGCCCCGCGGGTAGGGACCGACGGGTAGAGCCCTTACGGGGAGCACCGCTTCCGCTGCGCCGGCGCCGACGCAGCGGAAGCGGAGGCGGGGGTCAGGCCGCCGCGAGGCTGATCTGGTCGTTGAAGACCACCCAGTGCTGCCCCGGGTCATTGGCGTCGCACGGCTTGGTGGAGACCTTCGGGGTGTTCCAGGTGTTGGCGAGGCAGTAGGCCGGGGCGAAGGTCAGGACGATCTGCTGGCCCTGGATGCTCCAGTACTGCCCCTGGTCGCCGGTGCTGCACGGCTTCACCGAGACGTCCTGGGCGTTCCAGGTGTTGGCGAGACAGTAGGCCCGTGCGTTGGTGAGGGAGATCTGCTCGCCCGAGACGGTCCAGTGCTGCCCCTGGTCGCCGGTGCTGCAGGGCTTCGTCGAGACGTTCGGGGTGTTCCAGGCGTTGGCGAGGCAGTAGAGGCCGGGGGTGCGCGTCGCGGGGCGGGCGGTGTCGGCGGCCCCCGCCTGCCCGGCGGGGAGGAAGGAGGCCGTCAGTGCCAGCGTGGCGAGGGCGAGCGTCTTGCGGAGTGCGGTGGCCATGGAGGAGCCTTTCGGTTTCTCGCTGAGGGTCGTGTCACTCGGGCACGACCGTGAGGCGCTGTCCCGGTTGTGTCCCGAGCGCACGGCAAGTGGTAGCACCGATCGTCGGCGAACCAATGGTGGCGAGCGGCGCCATCATTCCAACGGGTCGTCAACGATGCACTGGCGATGACCGGATCGTGGGAATCCCGTCACCGGCGCCCGCCCCGGTTGACCCGACCACCGCGCGCGCCGAGGCGCGTGCGCCTGCGGAGCCCCGGAAACCGGGCGGCACGCCGGCCCGGGTCAACCCGGCCGCATGGCGCGGGAGTTCACTGCCCGCCGTGAAGTGGCCGGGCGACTGAACCGCATGCGGCCCCGCACGCCGCTCCGCCCGGCGGGGCCTCCGCCCTCGGCAGCCTGCGGTCGTATGTCGGGCCGGGAGGACATCTTCCGGTTCCCTCGTGCTGCTACTGAGGCTTTCAGGGTGGAGTCGGTGGGGTAAGTGAGAGACCGGTGCCGGCCAGGCATCCCTCAATCAGGTTGGGCCGAAGTTGGATGTGCCG
>NZ_JBEOUW010000006.1:154952-295505 GCF_040303045.1 Kitasatospora sp. NPDC096140 | reverse complement strand
CCGGCGCGGCGCCGGGCCCGGCGGGGGCCTGTTTGGCGTCCTGGGGGACGCCGCTCTGCGCGGCGCGCGGGCCGGTGTCCGCGCGGCCCCCGCCCCCCCCCCCCCCACGGCCGGACTCGGGCCGGCACGGGCGCCCGGGCGGTCCTCCCGAAGGACCGCCTGGAGTCGACAACCGAGGGCCACGGGCGCTAACTGAAGGTGCCGATCGTCGACCGGGCACCTCGCACGCGCGGGAAGACCGCCCCGGTTCGCCCCTGGTGCGGGCAGGCGATGCGGCTTCCGGTGGAGCCGGCCGCCGAGAAGGACGCGGCGCTGCCGCGCACCGGCCAACGGTTCCTCACGTCAGGAGAGACACCATCATGCGTATTCGGACCACTGCGCTCGTCGCGGTTCTCCTCACCGGCGGCACCCTCGCCACCCTGCCGGCGGGCAGCGCGACCGCCGCCGGACCCGTCAGCGGCGCCGCGGTCGTCCTCGGGATCGCCGAGGCCGACGGCGAGGCCGGTGTCTGGGACTCCGCGGTGCAGCACTTCGACGGCTCGCAGGAGCAGGCCGATCGGATCCTGCGCGACATGAACGACCTCGACGCCGTCCTGAAGGCCGACACGCAGGAGATGCGCGACGCCGGCCCCCTCACGGTCGCCGTCGAGGAGAAGGCCGCCGTGAGCACGTACACGGACTTCGCCGGGAGGGTGGAGAAGTCGCTCGACGGTCTCGCCAAGGAAGCACCCCAGTTCCAGAAGCTCGGCCTGAACGGGGTCGTCGCGAACACCGTCAAGGGCCTCCAGAGCGACACCGACACGTTCAGCGGCACGCTGTCCTCGATCGCGGACGCGAACGACCAAGGGGTCATCAAAACCGCTTCCGCCAGCATCGACGACGAGTTCAAGAAGGCACTCTCAGCATTCTCGTAGGGCCCGGTTCCGTTCCCGGCAGGCCGCCGCCCGGCCGCGGGTGGACCGGCTCGGGTGATACCGCGTCCCCGGCACCTCTGCTGTGCCATCATCAACCCATGGGTGAGACAGTTGAGTTGAAGCTCGCTGACGGCACCGGCGTGGTGGTGGAGCTCTCCCCCGCCCCGGCCGCGTACCCCGTGGAACTGCCGCCGGGTGCGGCCGATCTGCCGCCCGGCAGCGCCCCGGTCGTCCCGGTCGGGCGGGCCCGGCGGGCGGCGGAGGCCGCCGGCCGCACCCTCGCCGACGTGCTGAGCCCGCTGGGCGGCGTGCTGGACTCGGTGCACTCCGCCGTCCGCGGCGCGCTCCGCCCGCCCGACGAGGTCGAGGTGGAGCTCGGTGTGAAGCTCACCCACGACCTCAAGCTGGGCATCGCCGGGGCGGGCGGCGAGGCCACCATCACCGTCCGGGCCACCTGGACGCCCCGGCCCGCGGCCGCCCCGGACGTCCCTGCCGCCGCTCCCGCCGAGGAGACCGCCCGGGAAGAAGCCGTCCGGGAGCCGGCCGCCGCGGCCACCGTCCCCGGGCCCGCCGACCCACCGCGCGGGTAGGCGGGATGGGTCCGGACGATCCCGACCGTCCCGTCAAGCTCGCGCACGCCGCCCTGCACCGTGCGGGGGAACCCCTGGCCTTCGGCGGCGGCGTGCTGCTGGCCCCGGGTACGGTCCTGACCTGTGCGCACGTGGTCAACCAGGTGTTGGACCGGCCGGACTTCGCCCAGGAACGCCCCGGGGCCCTGGATCTCCTGGCGGTCTCCTTCCCCGCGACGGGCCGCCGCCGGCTCCGGGCCGCACTGGCGGCCTGGCTGCCCGCCCGCCGGGCCGACGGGTCGCCCGCCGCGGAGGGCGACGTCGAGTGGTCCGGCGACCTGGCGCTGTTACGGCTGCTGGACGACCCCGGGCCCGCCGCACGGCCGGTGGGGACCGGGCGCTGCCACGCCGGCCGCCCCGCCTACGCCTGGTTCGGCAGCGGGGCGCCGAGCAGCATCGCGGCCGTCCTGGTGCAGGGCGTCACCGAGCGCTGGATCGTGCTCGACTCCACCGGCTCCGCGCAGCCCGTCGTCGGCGGGTACAGCGGCTCGCCGCTGTGGGACCGGGCGCAGCGGCGGGTGGTGGGGCTGGTGGTGAGTCGCAGCGGGCTGCGGGCCTTCGCGGTGCCCGCCGCCGACCTGCGCGAACTGTTCGAGGAGGCGGGCGAGGCGCTTCCCGGTCCGCTGGGCGTCGAGGACGGTGCTCACGGCCCGATGGACCCGGTGGCCCGTCAGCTGCTCGGCCCGTTGCGCTCCGTGCTCACCACTCCGGAGGCGCTGGCCGATCTGGCCGGGCGCTTCCTGGCCGAGCTGGAAGCGGAGCCGGAGCCGGGGCCGGGGCCGGAACCGGCTCCGGCCACCGAACCGGGCGACGACCGCGCCGGTGTCGACGCCGGCGCAAACAACGCTGGCGCAAACGACGCCGGAGCGGACGCCGGCTTCCCCGCGAGCGCCGAGCGGCTGGTCCGGCTGGCCACCGCCCGTCCGCACGGCGCGCCGACCCTGTTGGCGTTGCTGGCCGGCGCCGCGCGTACGCAGGAACAGCAGAGCTGGATCGCCACCACCGCGTTGCGCGTCTGCCCCGAGCAGTTCCTCACGGCCGCCGAACACCGCGAGCTGCTCACCCTGCTCGCGGACGGCACCGTCCCCGATCCGCGGCGCTGCGCGGCCGAGGCGCTGCCGCTGGGCCCTGACCTGGAGCAGGCCCACTGGCCGGAGGCGGTGGCCGAGCTGGAGCGCTACCGGCCACGGTACGGAAGGTTCCCGCAGCTGCTGCGCACGGTGGAGTTCGCGGCAGCGGCGGCCGGTCCGGGCACCGCGCGGGGCCTGGGCGCGTGGAGCGAGGCGGTGGCGCAGCGGCTCGGGCTGGCCGAGATCCTGCTCGAACACCGGGCCCAGGCGCGGGAGTCGGCGGAGCGTGCGCGGGAGCGGGGTCCGCAGCGCGGTGCCCCGGCCCCGGTGGTGCAGGTGCAGCTGTGGCGGGCGACGGGCACGGAGCACTTCAGCTACGCCCTGCACGCCGCGGACGCCCGGGGGCGCCCGCTGCACCGCTCGGTCCGGGACACTCCGGTGCCGCGTTCCCGGCTGCTGGCCGAACTCGGGGCGCTGTTGGAGGAGGTGACCGGTCAGGTGGAGCCCGGCGCGGTGCCGGTGGTGGAGTGGTTCGTCACCGGGGAGGAGCTCGATCTGGCGGTCGACCAGTGGGTGTACCGGCCCGACGAGCTGTTTCCGGGCGTGCTGGGGCAGGACTTCCTGTGCGTGATGCGCAGCCCGGAGTTGCGGCGGGCCGCGTTCCGGCCCGAACACCGTTACCGGTGGCAGGTCCTGCGTTCGGGGCGGTTGGCGCTGGTGGACCGGCAGGACCCGGTGGTGCAGCAGCGGGGTGCGCCGGTGCCGGTCTGCGGTGTGGCGCTGTGCTGCCCGGCCGAGGAGGTGCCGCGGTTGCGGGCGATCGCGCTGGCCGTGGGGGTGCCCGGGGTGCTGTGGCTGCGCCCGGCCGATCACGCCATCCCGCCGGACCGGGTGCGGGAGCTGGTCCACGGCGCGGCGCCGTACCAGCTTCCCCGACTGGTGTACGAGGCGCGCCTGACGGAATCCCCGGACGGCCTGCACCGCAATCTGGCGCTGGTCTGGGATTCTCCTGACGGGCATCCGGAGACCCTCGGGCTGGGCGACCCGCGGGACTGATCCGGCGGCGCGGGCGGGTCGGCGCCGGCCGGGGGAGGACGAGGCACGGACCGAGACACGGACGAGGCACGGACCGAGGCACGAACGAGGAGAGGGCGACGATGAGCGGAGCGACGGGACCGGAGCCGGCCACCGCGGCACAGGACGACGGCGGGGACGGTTGGCGGATCTACCGGGGCGACGACGCGGTGGTGCGCGACGAGCCGCTGCCCGCCGCCCCGCCGTGGCGCCGCTTCGGCGCCCTGCCCGGCCCGCGGCCCGCCCCGGCGTACCGGATCGGCCCGCAGGAGGCCGACGTGGTCAACGCCGCACTGCACCTGCGCCGCCCGCTGCTGGTCACCGGGCGTCCCGGCACCGGCAAGTCCTCGCTGGCGGCTTCGTTGGCGCGCGAGCTCGGGCTCGGCCCGGTGCTGCGCTGGCCGGTGAACAGCCGCACCACGCTGCAGGACGGCCTCTACCGCTACGACGCCGTCGGGCGGCTGCGCGACACCGGCCGGTCCCGCGAACTGGCCGCCCCGGAGCCGGACATGGGCAGCTACCTGCGGCTCGGCCCGCTCGGCACCGCGCTCGCCACCGGGCGCCCCGGCCGGCCGCGGGTGCTGCTGGTCGACGAGCTGGACAAGGGCGACCTGGACCTGCCCAACGACCTGCTGGTGGTGTTCGAGGAGGGCGAGTTCGAGATCCCCGAGCTGAGTCGGCTGCCCGACGACCACCCGGACGTACGGGTGATGCTGACCGGCACCCGGGAGCGCCATCCGGTGCACCACGGCCTGATCGGCTGCCAGGAGTTCCCCGTCACCGTCCTGACCAGCAACGGCGAGCGGGACTTCCCGCCGGCGTTCCTGCGCAGGTGTGTGCGTCTCGACCTGCCCGAGCCGGACGAGGCACGGCTGCGCGACATCGTCCGGGCCCACCTGGGCGAGGACGGGCTGCAGGCCGGGGAGGATCTGATCGAGGCCTTCCTGCACCGGCGCGACCACGACCGCGGCGCGCTGGCCACCGACCAGCTGCTCAACGCCGTCCACCTGCGCCTCAGTGGCGTGGAGTTGGGCCGCGAGGGCCTGCTCGGCGCGGTGCTGCGCCCGCTGGAGGAGCCGGAGCCCGGGCTCGGATGATCGACCGACTGCGGACGGTGCTGCAGCCCGCCGCCACCCACCTCACCCCGACCGAGCTGGCCGAGATCCTGTGGCTGGCCCGGCGCATCCCGCCCGGCGGCCTGGCCGGTGCGCCCGGTGCCCCGGCCGCGGCACGGCCCGCCAACGACGGCCGGGAGCGGCCGGGCGGCGCTGCCGGTGCCACGCTGCCCGACGCGACCGAACCCCCCACCCCGGCCGGGCTGTACGCCCACACCCGCGCGGCCTCGCCCGGCACCGCGGCGCGGCCGGTCCTGGTGCCCGCCGGACGCGCGCTGCCGGGCTCGCTGCCGATCGGCCGCGCCCTGCGCCCGCTCCGCCGCACCACCGCGTCGGCGCACCGGCAGCGGCTGGACGAGGCGGCCACCGCCGAGCTGATCGCCGAGACCGGGGTGCTGGACGTGGTCCTGCGCCCGGGCCGGGAACGCTGGCTCAGCGCCGCGCTGGTCGTCGACGACGGCCTGTCGATGGAGCTGTGGCAGGAGGCCGCCGCCGGCGTCCGGGAGGTGATGGAGCACGTCGGCCACTTCCGCACGGTGCGGTGCTTCGGGCTGGACAGCCGCACCGACGGGCCGCCGGTCCTGCGTGCCCGGCCGTTCACCCGCAGCGCGCCGGTGGTCGCACCGGCGTCGCTGTGCCCGGCCGACGGCCGCGGCACCGTCCTGGTGCTCTCCGACGCGATCGGCGCGGGCTGGCACCGGGGACGGGTCGCGCCGCTGCTCGCGTACTGGGCCCGGCGCTGTCCGACCGCCGTCGTCCAGCCGTTGCCGCAGCGGCTCTGGTCGGGCAGCGCGCTGACGGTGGAGCGGCTGCTGCTGCGCGGAAACCGGCCCGGGGCGGCCAATGTCGAGCTCACCGCCACCGACCCGGTGCTGCCCGAACTCCCCGTCCCGGGCACACCGGTGCCGGTGCTGGACCTCCAGCCGGGAGCGTTCGCCGGCTGGGCCGCCCTCGTGGCCGCAGGGCGGCCGACGATCCTGCCCGCCCTCGCCCTGGCCCCGCACGGGGCCGCCGACGACCTCCCGTCGGACGGCCATGGACGCGACGACGCGCCGGCCCACCTGACCGGACGGCTGGCGCACTTCCGCCGGGCCGCCTCCCCGGAGGCGTACCGGCTGGCGGGCCACCTGGCCGCGGTGCGGCCGTTGACCCTGGCGCTGATGCGCCTGGTGCAACGCGCCGTGCACGGCCGGGTCGATCCGGCCCCGCTCGCCGAGGTCCTCCTCGGCGGGCTGCTGCGGCGCCGGCCGGGCCTGGGCGGGCCGGGCCCCGCCGTGTACGACTTCCGTCCGGGGCTGCGCGACCTGCTGCTGGAGACGGTGCCGGTCGGCGACCTCCTCGCCACCACCGACCTGGTCGGCGCCGTGCTGCGCTCCTCGGCTCCGGGCTCCGGCCGGGCGCCCGCGCTGCAGGCCGACCTCGCCGGGCGCAGCGCCCTGGCCCCGGGGGCGAGCGCCTTCGCCCTGTCCGCCGAGCCGCTGCTGCGCCACTTCACCGCCCCGGCTGACCGGCCCTCCCCCGGCCCGGGCACCCCGGACGGCTTCGACCCGCTGGCCGGGCAGGACCGGCGGCTGGCCGCGCTGGTCGCGGCCGGCCGGTGGCGGGCCGCGGTGGAGCGCGGCGAGGAGGTGCTGGACCGGCTGGTCCGGCACCACGGCCCGGACAGCCTGCGGGTGCTGGCCGGCCGCCGGGACCTGGCGGAGTGGATCGGCCGGGCCGGCGCCCCGCAGACCGCGCACCGGCTGGCCCGGGAACTGCACTTGGAACTGGCACGGCTGCTCGGCCCCGGGGACGACCGCACGCTGGCGACCGCGGCCACCGCCGCGGAATGGGCCGGACGCTCGGGCCGCCCGGCCGAGGCGGTCGACCGCTACCGCTCGGTGCTCGACCACCAGGAGCCCCGGCTCGGCCCCGACCACGCCGACACGGTGGCCTCCTACGGCCGGTTCGCCTACTGGACCGGGGAACTGGGCGACCCGGAGCGCGCGGTCCGGTGCTACGACGAACTCCTCGCCCGGCAACGGCGGCTGCTCGGCGAGGAGCACGTCGCGGTGCTCAACACCCGGGCGAACATCGGTTCCTGGCACGGCCAGGCGGGCCGGACCGGGCTGGCCCTGGAACTGTCCGAGGAACTGCTGCGCGACGTACGGCGGCACGCCCCGGAGGACCACCCGCTGCGCCCGATCACCGAGGCCGAGCACGCCCACTGGAAGGGCGCCGCCGGGGCCCCGGCGGAGGCCGCGGCGACCCTGCGGCTGGTCCTGCCGAGGGTGACCGCCGCGCTCGGCCCGGCGCACTCCTACCCGTTCGCGGTGCGCTCGCGCATCGCCCGCTGGACCGGCGCGGCGGGCCACCCAGCACAGGCCCTGGAGCTGATGCGCAGCCTGCTGACGGACGTCAGCTCGGTGCTGATCCCCGAACACGCGATCTTCCTGACCTGCCGGGTCGAGTACGCCCACTGGACGCTGGCGACGGGCGACGTGGAGCAGGCCCGCGCCCTGCTGGCCGAGCTGGCCCCCGAGGTGGAGACGGTGCTGGGGCCCGGACACCCGGAGGCCGTACGGGCCCGCGAGCTGCTGGCCGGCCTGCCCGGCCCCGAGGCGGGAAGAAAGCGGTGAGCGGCCACTCCCCTGCGCGGGCCCCGGGGTCGACCGGGGCGCTCGGCACGCGCGGGCTGCCCCCGGCGTTCTGGTGGCTGTGGGCCGGCACCCTGGTGAACCGCCTGGGCACCTTCGCCGTCCCGTTCCTGACGCTGTACCTGACCGTGGAGCGCGGCCGCTCGGCGGCCTTCGCCGGGCTGGTCGCGGCCGCCTTCGCCGTCGGCGGCACGGTCGGCGCGCTGGCCGGCGGCGCGGCGGCGGACCGATTCGGCTGCCACCGGGCCCTGGTCGGCGCCCATCTGAGCACCGCCGCGGCGACGGCCGTGCTCGGCCTGACCACCGGCGGGTCGGCGCTGTTCGCGGCGGCGTCCGCCCTCGGCTGCACCACCGGCGCGGCCCGGCCCGCCACCGCGGCCCTGATGTCCGCACTGCTCGGCCCCGAGGACCGGGTGCGCGCCTTCTCCCTCGACTACTGGGCGATGAACCTGGGCTTCTCGATCTCGGTGCTGCTCGCCGGCCTGGCCGCCCGGACCGGCTACCCGGTGCTCTTCCTGGCCGACGCCACGGCGACCCTGTGCTGCGCGCTGGTGGTGCTCCTGCGCGTCCCGGCCCCGTCCGGCGCCGACGCGGCGGACTGCGCGGCGGGCGCCGTGGGCGGCACCGACGGCGGGCCCGCCCCCGGGGAGGCGTCGGCGCGCGGCCGCCGGGCGCTGCTCGCCGACCGGCCGTTCCTGTGCTGCGTGCTGCTCTTCGCCCTGGTCGCCGCCGTGCTCCAGCAGATGACCACCATGCTGCCGGTCGCGATGGCCGACGACGGTCTGAGCCCGGCGGCCTGCGGCGCCGTCATCGCGCTGAACGGCGTCATCGTCTGCCTGGCCCAGCTCCCGGCGGGGCGCCTGCTCGACGGCCGTTCCCCGTTCCGCCTGCTGGCCCTGGCAGCGGCGCTGTGCGGCACCGGTTTCGGCCTCACCTCCTTCGCCGGCTCCGCGCCCGCGTACGCGCTGACGGTGGTGGTCTGGACGGCCGGCGAGGTGATCAGCGGCCCGGTCAGCCTGGATCTGACCGCCCGCTTCGCCAAGGCCCGAGCCGCCGGCCGCTACCAGGGGGCGAGCGCCTTCGCCTGGTCGGCCGGTGGCGTCCTGGCCGCCGCCGCGGGCGGCTGGACGTACGACCGGCTCGGCTCCGCCGCCCTCTGGTGCGCCTGCGCCCTGACCGGCCTGGCCGCCGCCGCCGGCTTCCTCGCCCTCGCCCGGCACGCCCCGGACTGACGCACGTCGTCGCCCCCGTCGGCCCCCGCCGTCGCCTGCCGGGGCGGCGGGGGTGGCGGGGGCCGGCGGGGGCGGCGGGGCCTGCCCGGTGGGGCCGTCAGTGGTGGAAGCCGACGCGGTCGCGATCGTGGGGGCGGCCCTGGTCGAGGATCTTGATGGCCCGGCGCATGTCGTCGGCGAGCAGCTCGATCTCGTCGCGGTCGACGCCGTGGCGGACCAGGACGCGCTGGATGACCGTCTCCTGGCGGTCCGGCGGCAGCGGGTAGGAGGGGACCTGCCAGCCGCGCATGCGGAGCTGGTCGGAGAGGTCGTAGAGGCTCCAGCCGACCGAGTCGGGGTCGGTGAGGGTGTACGAGACGGCGGGCAGGGCGCCGACGCCGTCGTAGAGCAGGGTGAAGGGGCCCATCTCGGTGATCTGCCGGCCGAGGTGCTGCGCGGTGTCGGCGCAGGCCTGGTACACCCGGCGGTACCCCTCGCGGCCCAGGCGCAGGAACATGAAGTACTGGGTGACGACCTGGCCGCCCGGGCGGGAGAAGTTGAGGGCGAGGGTCGGCATGTCGCCGCCGAGGTAGTCGACGTGGAAGACCAGCCCGTCCGGCAGCGCGGCCTGGTCCCGCCACAGCGCCCAGCCCACGCCCAGCGGGGCCATCCCGTACTTGTGACCGGAGGCGTTGATCGAGGCGACCCGCGGCAGGCGGAAGTCCCAGACCAGGTCGCGGTGGAGGAACGGCGCGATGAACCCGCCCGACGCCGCGTCCACGTGCAGCGGCACGTCGAGGCCGGTCTCCACCTGCAGGCGGTCCAGCTCGGCCGCGATCTCCCCCACCGGCTCGTACGTGCAGGTGTACGTCACCCCGAGGATCGCGACCACGCCGATGGTGTTCTCGTCGACGTACTCGCGCAGCTGGTGCGGTTGCAGTCCGGTCGCCCCGGGCTCCACCGGCACCTGGCGCAGCTCCACGTCGAAGTACCGGGCGAACTTCTCCCAGCACACCTGGACCGGGCCGCACACCAGGTTCGGCCGCTCCGTGGACTGGCCCGCCGCCTTCCGGCGGTCCCGCCAGCGCCACTTCAGGGCGAGGCCGCACAGCATCGCCGCCTCGCTGGAGCCGGTGGTCGAGCAGCCGACCGCGTTGGACTCGCCGGAGCCGACCGGGGCGTGCCAGAGGTCGGCGAGGATGTTCACGCACCGCGACTCGATCTCGGCGGTCTGCGGGTACTCGTCCTTGTCGACGATGTTCTTGTCCAGGCAGAGGTCCATCAGCCGGCGGACCTCGTCGTCCGTCCAGGTCGTGCAGAAGGTGGCGAGGTTCTGCGCGGCGTTGCCGTCCAGCAGGAGCTCGTTGCGCAGCAGCTGGAAGACCACCTGCGGCGGTGCCGGGAAGTCCGGCATGGCCCGCTTGGGCAGGGGGTGTTCGCTCAGTGGTGAGGCGAAGATGTCGACGGCCGCATCGGACGCCGGCTCCTGTGCGTTGTGGAGAGCCACCGGTCACCTCTCGTGTCGTCCTCGGATCCTCCGAATCGGACAATACGGGCAGAACCGAGGTCCCGGCCTGCGGGCGTACGCCGTCCGCCGCATCCCGCCGCATCCCCTGGGCAACGACTGCCCCCGGTCAGGACTCAGGCCGCGGGCGCTTTCGGCTGCGCCGGCGGCTGCACGTCCGGCGGCGCCGGAGCGGCGGGGAGCCGGGCGAGCCGGAGCGTGCCGACGTACGAGACCACCACCGCGACGATCACCAGCGGCATCACGGTCAGGCCGGCCTGGCCGAGCAGCAGCGTGGCCAGCAGGACGGCGGTCATCGGCAGCTTCAGCATGGCCACCGTCATCGCACCGATCCCCACCGCGAATCCGGCGGTGGTGCCCAGGCCGGGAAGGTGGCTGAGGGCGAGGCCGCCGACCGCGCCCGCGAAGACGGCCGGAAAGACCGGGCCGCCGCGGAAGGCGCTCATGGAGGCGCAGTAGGCCAGCGACTTGCACACCAGCAGCACGACGAGGGTGGCGGCCGTGTAGCCCGAGGCGCCGTCCAGCAGCGGCCCGAGCGCGTCCTGCCCGGAGAACAGGACACCGCTGACCGGCCGGTCGGTGATCTCCGCGTACGCGAAGGCGATCACGCCGACGGCGACGCCCATCAGCACGGTGAGCGGCAGCCGGCGCCGGTCCACCACGCCCTGCAGGGTGAGCGCGGAGCGCCGGATCGCCTCGCCGAGCAGCGCGGCGGCCACCCCCGCGACGACCGCCCAGGCGAACTCGCCGAGGGTCGGCCGGCCGGCGGCCGGCACCTGGTTCAGCGCCAGCGAGTACGTGCCCAGGCCCGTCCAGCTGCCGAGTCCGGTGAGGATCAGCGACCCGACGCCCGCCGAGAGCAGGCCGGGGACCAGCACCACGCCCAGCATCGGCCCGCCCAGCCCGGACGCCTCCATCAGGAGGAAGGCGCCGATGAGGGGGGAGCCCAGCAGTTCGCTGATGGCCGCGAAGCTGCCGGCCGCGCCGATCACGGACACGGCGCTGGGCGGGGCGTCCCGCTTCAGCGCGCGGACGGCACCGACCGCGAGCCCGCCGCCGAGCGCGATCAGCGGGGCCTCCGGGCCGAGGACGACCCCCAGGCTGAGTGAGACGACCGCGGCGATCAGCACTCCGGGCACCGAGGCGAACGACGGCGTGCCGCCGGTCTTGAGCCCTTCGGCCGGCCGGTGGCCGCCGCCGCCCGGCAGGTGGCGGATCGTCAGGGCGACCAGCACGCCCGCCACCGCGAGCAGCGGGATCGGCCACCAGTCGGGGGTGCCGGCGAAGCCGAGACCCTTCGGCAGGTCGGTGTAGACCAGCGACTGGAGTTCGGTGACCAGCGCGAGGAAGCCGAACGCGCCGGCCGAGACCGGGACACCGAGCAGTGCGGAGATCACCAGCACCGCCACGTACCCGCGGTTGCGGACGATCTCGTACGGGTTCTGCGGCGCTGCCGCGTCCTCGGTCGGCGGTCCGGACGGCATGGGCATCCCCTCGGGGTCCGGCCCGCCCGGAAGTCCGGGTCGTACGGGCCTGGGTCTGGTGGCGGCGCGGGCCGGGCCGAGCGGCGGCCGGTGGCCGGTGCGCATCCGTCCTCCGATCATGGCGGGCGCGAGCGGATCCGTCCGGCTGCGGCACGCTCGGACTCGTGGGCTGCGGCTGCGGCTGGGCTGCCGGTCCCGGCGGACGGCCGTCCGCGGTACGGCGTTGCGCTCGGCGGACGGTCCGTCGGGCGGTCTAGTCTCGGCTCGTGGGACGACAGCCCGAGCAGCGCGCCGAAGGCGCGGGACCGTTCACCACCCGGCTCACCTGGCACCCGCCCGGCGGCGGCACCGCCGTGTGGGAGTCACGGCCCGCACGGCGCCGCGGCATCCTCGCCGTCCACCCGCCCGGCGCGGCCGCGCCCCGGCCCACCAGCGCCGACGACACCGCCCTCGCCCGGCTGCGCCGGCTCAACGCCATCGCCGCCACCGCCTTCGTCATCGGCGGCGCGCTCTTCGCCGCAGGCGCCGCCGTCGCGCAGTTCGGCTCCGGCGACGCGACCACCTGCGCCTCGATCTACTTCGCCGGCGGGCTCTTCTTCAACACCGGCGGCTACGTCTCGCTCCTCCAGGTCGTCAACGCCCCCCGCCACGTGCCGGGCGGCGAAGGCCGACTGGTCACCCGCCCGTGGCGCTGGTGGAGCTACGAGCCGACGCGGGTCGACTGGCTGAGCGCGTTCGTGCTGTTCACCGGCACCCTCGTGTTCGGCGTCAACCTGGTCTTCTCCTTCCTGCAGGGGCTGAGCGTCCGGCAGGTCAACCGGCTGATCTGGACGCCCGACGTCATCGGCTGCCTGCTCTTCCTGATCGCCGGCCACCTCGCCTTCGCCGAGATCTGCCACGGCCGGCCCTGCATCCGCCGCCGCAGCCTCGGCTGGTGGATCGTCGCCGTGAACCAGCTCGGCTCCGTGCTCTTCATGGTCTCGGCACTCGCCGCCTACACCCGCCCGGCCACCGACAGCCTGGTCAACTCCGACATCGCCAACTGGGGCACCCTCACCGGCGCGCTCTGCTTCTCCCTCGGCGGTGTCCTGCAGTACGTCGAGCGCCCCTGACGCGGCCGGCGCGGAGAAGGGCCGCCCAGGTCGGGCGCCCCGACCGGAGTACCGGCGACGCGTCCGCGCCGGCGGTTTGAGACGTCTCCAGTTCACGTCCAGCGCCGTCCCAAACCGCAGGTCGTCGACGTGAGACACCGTCTCCGGAGGCCGGGCACCGAGCAGAGCCGGCATCAATCGCGCCCGGCGCACGTACATTTGTGCCCATCTCGACGGCCCGTCCGCGTCATCACGGCACGGACACCCGACGAGACGTTCGACAGCCCCCCGCCTGAGCCCTCCCCCTTCACCCGGTCGACGAACGTGTACATGATGACAGCCCTTGGGCGCCACACCGTACCCGACCCCGATCGGAAACTCCCCTGGCAGCCGCCCTACTCCCCGGGCCGGCGGCGCCGGACGAAGGCCAGCAGCAGCGGTACCCATCAATGAGGAAGAACTCATGAAGAAGATCACGGCCGCTCTCGGCCTCGCCGTAACGCTCATTGCCTCCACGCTCGCGCTCGCGCCGACGGCCTCCGCGGCCTCCTGCCCCTGGCCGTACGTGTGCTTCGAGGACGCGAACGGCAACATCCTCACCATGTACAAGGACCAGGGCTGGCAGACCACCGGCTCGCTGACCCGGTCCGCCGCCTACGTCACCAACGCCCGCCACGACGACTGCGCCCTGGTGAAGTACTCCTCCAACTTCATCGACCGGCTCTACCCCGGTCAGGGCTGGTCGCTGGACTCGCAGGTCGTCGCGATCGACATCCTCAGCGGCTGCTGAGCCGTCGGCCCCAGGGCCGTGACGCACGGACCCGGTTCCACGATCCCGTGGCAGCCGGGTCCGTCTTCGCGTTGCCGCCGACCACGGCGGACCGACGCCTCCGCCCGTTCTCCCCGGACCCCGGCCCCCGGTCCGCCGGTCCGCCGTCGCGCGGGTGAACCGGAGCCTGCGCACCGCACGTGTGGCGTACGAGTGTCCACGAAGCCATCCGCACAGCCCTGGGAGAACACAGTGTCCGTCGTCGACCGGTCGGTCTTCTCGTGGCACCAGCAGTACGCGGCCCCGCAGCTGGTGCACGCCCTGACCGAGTGCACCGACGCCGAGCGGGCCCGGCAGCTCGCCGAGCAGGAGGCACCGGGCGTCGCCGCGATCGAGAACCCGTACCTGCGGGCCTACGCGCTGGCCGTCCCTGCGGTGGCCCTGGCCGCCCTCGGCGACCCGGCGGGCGCCCGGCGGCTCGTCGCGCAGGGCGAGCCGGTCGCCCACGCCGTCGACCACGGCGGCAACCGGGCGACCGCCCTCGCCGGCCTCGGCGCGGCGCTCGACGCCGCCGGTGACCCGGCCGGCGCCCGACGTCTGCTGGACCTCGCCGAGCGGGCCGCACTGGCCGCCACCGACTCGGAGGAGCAGGTGAACGCCCTGAGCGAGGTGATCACGGCGCTCGCCCGCGTCGGCGACACCGACGCCGCCCTGCGGGTGGCCGCAACGGCCGAACGGATCCTGGCCGGCGAACCGGACGACATCTACCAGTCCCGGGCGCTCTGCGGGCTGTCGGCCACCCTCGTCGACCTCGGCGAGCTCGCCCGGGCCGAGGACCTGGTGGCCACCGCGCGCCACTCCTACTACCGCTACGGCGCCCACGAGCACCTGGCGCTCGCGCTGGCGGGCCGCGGGCGGGTCGATCACGCCCGCCGGGTCGTCCGGAACATCGGCGACCCGGAGCTGACCGAGACCGCGGACCGGGCGCTGGACAAGGCGCTGGCCACCGGCACGTTCCGCGTCGTCCCGCCCGTCCCCGGCCTCGACGAGCCGAAGCCGGGCCCCGTTTCCGCCGCGTCCCTCGTCCCCGCCCAGCCCGTGCTCCCGGCACACCCCGTCGTCGAGGCCAGCGCGGCCGTCAAGCCCCGCCCCGCCATCGCCGCCCGGCCGCCCGTACCGCTCGCCGGCCCGGAGTCCGACCGGCACTGAGGACCGACACACCCGGCCCGGCGAGGAGTGACCGTTTGGGCCGGGCCTGTCGGTGGTGGTGGTGTCGCGCTGGGGCCGTCGGCGCCGGGGGCTCAGTGCCGGGGCAGCAGGCCGCGGACGAAGGCCGCCTGGCCGACGTGCTGGAGGTCGTCGGAGATCACGCTGATCAGACGCACCCCCAGGGTGACCGGGGGCTGCCAGGCCTCGTCGACGATCCGGACGAGGGAGCGGTTGTCGAGGCCGCGCACGTAGTCGACGGTCCGTGCGTGGACGGCCTCGTGGTAGCCCAGGAGGAGGTCGGCGGTGGCGATGACCTTCGCGACCTGTGCGGGTCGGTGCCCGTAGCCGGTGGACGCCGCGGCGAACGGCAGCTCGAACCGGCCCGCCCAGCCGTCGGCGGTCCACACCTGTTCGCGGTCGGTCGCGTCGGCAAGGTGGTCGTCCTGCACCCGGGTGAGGTGCCAGACCAGCCAGGCGATCGAGTTGGCCGAGTCCTGCGCCCGGAACGCCAGCTGCTCGGGGGTCAGGCCGTCGACCACGTCGGCGACCGTGTCACGGATCCTGTCGAACGCGTCCACGAGTAGATCGGCGCTGGTCACACCGGTCACTGTCGCCTCCTGGTCGAGTACGTCGTCCCACCGGCGGCGTGGCGGGCCACGCGCCGCCCCGACGATTGTGTCCCGCCCGTCGGGCCCCGGCCACCCGGGCCCGGCGGTGTCGGTGCTGGCGCGGGTGCCCCGGCGATCCGATCATGGCCCTGGCGTGGTCGGGACCACCCCGGGTGTGGACTGACGCCTTCGCCCACCAGGGGGTCCGCCGCCCCGCCCCGCCGCCCCGCCCGTGCCGTCCACACCAGAAGGGCCCCGCCATGGCCGTCTCCCGGACACTCCCCGCCGACCGCCGCCGTTCGGCACTTCGTCGCGTGAGCGTCGCACTCGCGCTCGGCGCCGCCGTCACCCTGACCGGTGCGGGCCCCGCCCCGGTCGGGGCACGGGCGGGCGACGGACCGTTCCCGGTGCCGGTGACGACCGGCCCGGCCGACCAGGTGGTCACGGTCAAGGCGGACGGCACCCGCGCCACCGTGACCCTGTGGGCCCGCCAGGACGGCCTCTGGCGGTCCCTCGACTCCACCGCCGACGCGCGCATCGGCTCCGGCGGCCTGCACGACGGCGCCACCCGCGTCCAGGGGACCGGCACCACACCGACCGGCACGTACACCCTCACCCAGGCCTTCGGCATCGCCCCGGACCCGGGCACGAGGATGCCCTACCACCACGTCACCCCGCACGACTGGTGGGTCCAGGACCCGTCCTCCGCCTACTACAACCGCATGCGCACCGACACCGAGGGCGGCTTCCACCTCACCGAACAGGGGCCTCTCGGCAGCGAACACCTCGTCAACTACCCCGTCCAGTACGACAACGCCCTGGTCATCGACTTCAACACCGCCCCGGTGGTGAAGGGCCGCGGTGCCGGCATCTTCCTCCACGACCTCGGCCCGCAGGCCGGCGCCACGGCCGGCTGCGTCGCCGTCCCCGCCGCCTTCATGGCCCGGACGATGCAGTGGATCGATCCCGCCGACCACCCCGTCATCGCGATCGGCTAGGCACCCCCGGGGCCGGTTCCCGGAGCGCCGCCGGTACCGCCCCTGCAGGGCCGTGCGCGTCGGCGGGGCCGTGCGCGTCGGCGGGGCCGTGTGCTGTGGCGGCGGGGCCGTGCGAGCCGGTCAGTCCTCTCGGCGGGTCATGTGCATGTGCCAGTTGGTGATCCACGTCCGGCCGTCGTCCACGGAGAACGCCTGCTCCCAGTGGGCGGCGGTGGCGGTGATCCCGGACCAGACGAAGCGGACCTTCACCTTCCGGCCGTCGTACTCGTCGTCGCCGTGGAAGAGGCCGGTGCCGTCCGGACCGAAGCGGCCGGTGACGGGCGGGAAGAGGACGCCGGTGCGCCTGTTCGCCCAGTACAGGGACCACGCGTCGGCGGCCGGGTCGTAGAGCCGCAGGGTCAGGCCCGCGAAGCCCTTGGTCGGGAAGTCGATCTCGTCGAAGCTGGCCCGCCCGTCGAAGTGGGCCGAGGCGCGGCTGAGACCCGGGAACTCCTCCCAGCGGTCGTCGCCCTCGGCAGGGTCGAGGAAGTCCTTGCGCCAACGATTGACGACGTCGTAGGTGCCGGTGAAAAAGCCGAAGCCGGTGCTGTTGTCCATGCGCCGCAGGCTAGGGGCGCTCCACTGACATCTCCTGTCAGTGGAGTTCTACGGGTTTCCCGCGGGCGCGGAGCGTCCTCAGCCCCGGAGCGTCCTCACCCTTCCCGCAGGTCGCGGACCAGGCGGCTGACGGACTGGTGGAGGGCGAGGCCGTTGTCGCAGAAGTCCGGGATGTAGTACTCGCGGATGGTGCGGGCCACGTCGTAGCCGGCGTCGGCGTCGAAGAGTTCCCAGCGCAGCAGCCGCTCGTGGGGAACGATGCGGATCGGGAAGAGCTTGCGGGTCCCGCTCTCGCGCTCGGCCCGTACGGCCCGGCCGATCTCGGTGGCCACCCAGTTGCTGGCCATGCTGGCCTCGGACAGCACGAGGATCATCCGACCCCGCCGCTGGATCTCCTCGGTGACCTGCTCCAGGATCGTGCGGCCGCCGCGGATGTCGTGCGGGGCGAACCAGGTGTCCACACCGTTGGCCTCCAGCTGGTCGCGCAGCTCGGTGGCGAAGGACTCGTCGGCCGCGCTGTAGCTGATGAAGACGCTGGGGCGGGCCGGCTCGCGGCCGCCGCGGGCGGTGGCGCGGTAGGCGCGCACGGTGTCCGGGTCGGCCCCGGCCCGGACGAAGAACCGTTCCAGCCCGGCGAGGTCGCGCGTCAGCTCCCGGGCCGCCCGGTCGTCGTGAAGTTGCTCGCGGGCCACGTCCAGGGCCCGGCTGTTGAGGATGAAGGAGGTGGAGATGGTGCGCTCGTCGATCCGGCAGAGCCCGTCGACGACCACCGGGTCCAGGGTGGTGGCGACGAGTTTGGCGTCGGAGAAGACGTTGAACCCGAAGTGGGCGTCGTCGAAACGGGCGCCGAGGAAGGTGACCTCGTCGAAGACGGCCTGGACGAAGAAGGCCTCGCGGTAGTTGCCGCCGAAGCTCCCGCCGCGGAAGGTGGCCTTGAAGAAGTCGGCGGTGCGGAAGGCCGCCTCTTCGAGGTCGCAGTGCAGGAACCGGGCCTCGATGAAGGAGGCCTGGATGGCGTTGATGCGGCGCAGGCGGCAGCCCCGGAACTCGCAGCGGTCGAAGGCACCCAGGGCGAGGATGCAGTCGTCGAACTCGCAGTCGACGAAGACGGCGTCGCTGAGGTTCTCCTGGCCGAGGCGCAGCCCGGTGAACGTCCGGCCGGTGAACTCGCGGGCTCCGGCGGCGTATTCGGCGAGCAGGGCTCGGGTGGCCTGCTCGCGGGCGCGGTCGGCAGCGTCGCGGTCGGTGTCGGCATCGCGGTCGGCGCCGGCGTCGGTCATGGGTGGCCCCCGAGGTTCCTGCGGACTACGAGCCGGACAGCTTGAACATAGCACCGGGGCAAGGCAGTTCGGCACGGATCGGGTCGACCGGGAGCGGGCCCTCGACGTTCCCGCGGAACCGGGCCCCGGACGCGGGCGTCCGTCCGTCACGACGGCGGCCGGTAGTCCGCCCCCAGGCCCATCCGGTCCATCAGGTCCCGCATCAGCATCTCGAACATCGGCTCCTGGTCGACGATCAGCGGCGCGAAGTGCGCGAAGACCTCCAGCGCCACCTGGCCGTAGATCGAACGCCAGCAGGAGAGCATCACGACCAGCGCGCCGAGCGGCATGTCCACTCCGGTCGCCGCGCGGTACGCCGCCATCTGCTGCCGCAGCAGCGGCTCCAGTTCGTCGTCGGCCAGGACCGGATAGGGGCGGGCGTTCCAGAGCTGCACGAACACCGGGCCCCAGACTTCGGAGAGCCGACGGACCCAGTCGCTGCTCATCTCCGTCTGCGCGTCCGCCGCCGCGGCCGTCGGCGTCCCGAACAGCAGGTTGAACTCCTGGCGGTGGGCCAGTGCCCAGTGGCGGAAAGCCCGGGTGGGGCCGATCAGCCGGGCCGCGAAGTCGGTCTCGGACTCCGCGTCGACCGCCGCCTGCAGATCGAGCGCGAGGTCGGCGACGATGTCACGGGCCGCGTGCCGGACGATGTCCGCCAGGTTCTCGAAGTGCCGGTAGAGCGCCGCCGGGGTGACGCTCACCCGTCGCGCGATCTCCGCGAGACTGAGGGCGTCCACCCCTCGCGTCGCAATGATGTCCCGGGCAACGGCCCTGACGTCCTCCGACATCTGGAGGCGGAGCCGGTCGCGTCGCGTCAGCGTGTTCATCTTCCCGCTCTTCCCAGGCCCAGACGATTGCACGTTCGAATGCGTCGTATGGTACCGACCCGGGATCGTGTCCACTTCAGCACGGTAGCGGACCCGGGCCCGGGCGCGCCGCCGCCCGGCCCCACCGTCAGGCCAGGTTCACCGCCACGGCACCGGCGGTGACGTAGAAGAGCAGGAACAGCACCGGGATCCACAGCTCCACCAGCGTGAGCGGGAGGTACTGTCGGATCGTCTTCCCGTCCCCGAGCTCCACCCACTCGGCATCGTAGGCGCGGGCCGGAAGCCGCTGCTCCAGTGCACCGATGACCCGGTACTTGGCCCGGTTGAGCTGCCGGTAGGAGGCGATGAGGAGGATCCAGGCCGCACACTGGCCCACTGCCACCAGCCCGGCCACCACCAGCCCCCAGGTCGGCAGCCCGTGCAGGACGTCGGCGCGGACGGTGCCGACCGCAGTCAGCAGGGCCGCGTTGACGGTCAGGAAGAAGGTGTTGGTCAGGCTCCGGCGGGCACTGATCCGGTCCGCCATCTCCACGTACAGTTTGTACTGCTCCAGGACGGCCGCCTGGTACTTCTCGCCCGCCGAAGCGTAGTCCTGCACGCCGACGCGGCTGTTCCACAACCTCGCGTCCAGCGGGGTCGGGGCGACGGGCGGCGCCTGGCCGGGGATCACCACGCCGACGCCTCCGCCACCGTCCCGCTCTCCGGCGGCAGTTCGCTCTCCACCTCGCGGACCCGGATGTCGGTCCGGCCCGGCTTGGTGCGCGAGGGGCCGACCTCCTCGACGTCGACCACGACCCGACGCCCCTCCGTCACCCGGCCCGCCTCCAGGTCCTCGCGCAGCGACGGCGACATCCGCCGCGCGTGCAGCAGGGCCAGTGTCGGCAGCTCGGGGTGATCGTCCAACGTCACCAGAACGAAGGACTCGTTGACGACGGTGACGGTGGCACCCTGTCGCTCGCCCGGCCTGGGATAGTCGTCCAGCGACGGGGTCGGTCCCGGAACGGTAGCGGTCGCGGGCTGGTTCGCGGCACCGATCTCGATCCGCTGGCGCACCCGGTCGACCCACCGGATCACCACCGGCACCTCGTCGTTCTCCTTCAGCCCGACCGCTTCGTGCTGTCGCAGCCGGGAGCGGCCGCCGCCGGGCAACTCGACCCAGACGCCCGCGTTGTTCACCAGGTGGACCCGCGCGGTGAACACGGAACCGCGCTGGTAGGTCCGCTCCCAGGTGTCCCAGGGGTCCTCGCCCTCCTGCTGGGTGAAGACCAGCACGTTGTCCCGGTACACGAAGAAGCCGGGGATGTCCCGGCCGACGTGGTAGCGCTGCGACATCTGGTCCGGGATGGTCTCGTGGTAGCCGACGTCCCGCTTGTGCATCTCGGCGATCCGGCGCGGGTTGCGGACGTCGCGGACCCTGATGTGGTCCTCGCCGGCCTCCTCGACCTTGGCCCTGGCGCGCTGGCGGTCCTCCGGCATGTACGGCCGCAGGTCCATCTCCGGCTCACGGCGCTGCCGGCGCAGGGCTTCGATCTCCGACTGCAGGCTGGTGCGCAGCTCGAACAGGCCCCGCACGCTCCACTCGTACCACACCACCCGGAACTGCCCCAGTGCGTTGCTGGGGACCAGGGCACCCTTGTGCGCGATCACCACCAACCGCTTGCGCAGGCACAGCGCCCAGGCCAGCTCCATGGCCACGGACGTCGACGGAACGGACAGGTCGGCCACCACGATCCCGGCCCGGTCGATCCCGGACCAGGCGACGTCCATCGCACTCTCGGTGGTCCCGGCGACCTTGTCGGCGCGCTCGGCGCGGAGGTCCCAGTTCCTGATCCAGTCCTCGAAGTGTCCTTCGTACAGGTCGTCGAAGTTCTCCGTGTTGCCGTTGGGCAACTCCTTGTCGCCGTAGGGCATCGCGAAGAAGACCATGTCCTCCTCGACAGACCCCTGACGTCTCAGGTCCAGCGTCAACGTCCCCTCCTCTTCGGTTTCCTGACGATGAATTACAAAGTAATGGGTATTTACACCCGGCGGCACGGGTCGCGCAATGCGGACGGCGGGAATCCGCTGCACACCGTCCGGCTGCGCGCGGGGGCGCGTGCGCGGGGGCGCGTACGCGGTGGACGAAACCGGGGGACGAAACCGGGGGGCGAGCGCTCCCGGAGTGCGCGGATCCGCTCCTGGCGCCTCGTCAACCTCCCGAACTTGGGCTGTACATGCCGATTGGTGTACGTTCTGGCCAGGCAAGATCCACTGGTTCCGTCCCGGGGGCCCGAAGCCTGGTCGACGGCGGATCTCGACCTTCTTCAGCCCGGCCCCCTCCACCTCCTCCGGCAGTCGGCCGGGGTCATCGCGTCCGGGTGGAGCTTGCCGACGCCGCCCAGGGCATGCGCCCAAGATCCGCGCATGCCCGCGGTCCTCCCTGTCCGCCTGACACCGAAGGTGATCCTCCGTTTGTCCATGCGCACCCGCACTCTGCCCGTACTCACCGCATCCGCCGTGCTGCTGCTCAGCGCGTGCGACCACACGACACCGGCAGCCCCGCCCGCCGACCCCGCCGCGGCGGCGGCCCCGGCCCTGCTCGCCCCGACCGACGCGGCGGCGCCGCTCTCCCCGTCACCCGCCGATGACCCGAAGGTCACGCTGGTGACCCCGGCCGCCGACCGTGCGTCGGCGGGCCCGTCGGCCGCCCCGGCTGCACCCGTCCCGTCGTCGGAACCGAAGTCGGCACCGAAGTCGGCACCGAAGTCGGCGCCGACGAGCGCCTCGGCGCAGAACGGGCCCGTCCCTTCGCCCGCGAGTCCGTCCCCGGCCGGCACGCCGGTCGTGGCCGGTACGGCCGGCGCACCCGTCGTGGCCGGTACGGCCGGCGCGGACGGTGGGCCCGGCCTCAAGCTCGACTCGTACGACAAGGGCACCGGCAAGGCCGTGCTCGCCGTCGCCGACACCGGTAGGAACGCCCCGAGCCCGAGCGCCAGTGCCGCCGCCACAGCCGCCGTCCGGGTCGGCCAGGTCATCGACAGCCCGCCGTCGGCCGCCGCGCCGCAGGGTGCGCTGCTGGCGATCACCGAGGTCAAGTCCGTCGGCGCCGGGAAGGTGGCGGTCAGCACCCGCCCGGCCACCATCTCCGAACTCCTCGGCGACACCTGGGCCAACGTCAAGAGCGCCCTCGACCCGCGCAAGATCCAGGTCACCCCGCGGGTCAAGGACCTCAAGGCCTCCTACGTCCCGAAGGCCGACGGCGGCCAGGGCTCGGCCTCAGCAGCACTTCAACTGAACGCGAGCGACAGCATCACCCTGCCCGGTGGGGCCAAGGCCGCCCTGACCGGCTCGATCGAACTCGACCCCAGCGTCGAGTTCTCCTACCAGGGCTCCCGGGGCATCCTCCGCCCCGAGCAGGCCAGGATCGGCTTCGACCTCGGCGCGCACGCCGACTGGCACCTCACGGCGAGCCTCACCGGCTCCACCGGCCCGGTCAGGATGCCGATCGCCACACTCACCGCCGCCCCCACCGTGATGGTCGGCCCGGTCCCGGTCGTGATCACCCTCAATGTCACGGTGTACGCCGCGATCAGCGCCGACGGCAGTGTCACCGTCGACACCACCCAGAGCATCGACGGCGCGTGGGCCGTCCACTCCGACTACACCAGGGCGGGTGGCTGGACCAGCACCACGGAGCCCGTCAGCACCAAGGTCACCCCGGTCAAGGCCACGTTCTCCGGCCGTGCCGACGTCCGCGCCGGCCTGGTCGCCGAGGGCTCGGTCGCCCTCTACGACACCGTGGGCGTGAAGGCCAGCGTCGAGCCGTACCTGCGGGCGTCGGTGGACGGTTCGGTCACCGTCGACAGCAGTGGCGCCAAGCCGGTCGTCGAGGGCACGGCCGGCCTCTACGGCGGGCTCGACGTGAACGGAGCCTTGATGGCACGCATCGCCGTCTTCGGCACCCCGCTGCTGGAGAAGGACCTGCCGTTCAAGATCTACCACAACGAATGGCCCATCGCTGCCGGTTCGTACCGCAGCGGCAACCCGATGGGCTGACGTTCAGTCATAGCGCTGGCCCTGGGCGGGGATTGATCCCCGCCCAGGGTCCGGGCGGAGCGGTCAGGGCGGAGCGGTCAGGGCGGAGCGAGGCCCTTCCGTGGTGGCCCACGGTGCTCACAATGGTGCTCCGTCAGGCCGGGACGTTCCTGATGACGGCATCGGTCAACGGCGAGAGCTGCTGCACCAGTTTGTCGAAGTCCGCGGTCCGGCCGTCGGACCACTGGGCCGAGCCGACGAGCAAGCCGTGCCCGTAGGACGCGAAGTCCTGCACGAAGCCGCTGTCGGCCGGCAGCCGGGGCAGGCCCGAGTCCTTGGGCGGGATGTGGACGCCGACTTCGCGGGCCTCGGGGTGGGCGCCCAGCTGGGTGACCAGGTGCAGGCTGTCGAGCGGGTCCTTCATGGTGAACAGCGCCAGGTTGTACTGGTTGCCCTCGGCGTCCCTGTACAGCACCAGGTTGACGCCGAGACAGCCGTGGCCCTGGGTGATCCACCCGGCGAGGGTCGGCGCCACGGTGTTCGCGCCGGTGCAGGTGGGGTGCGCCACGGCCGCGACCAGCGTGTACCCCTGCACCTGCGCCGGGAAGACGGTCAGCGGGATGGCCGAGGCCGGAGCGTCGGCCGCCGCCGAGGCCGCCGCCAAGGGGGTGACGGTCGGCGGCGTCGCCGCCGGTGCCGAGGGCGCGGACGACACCGGGGCGGGCGCAGGCGCGGGTGCGGCCGCGGCCGGCGCCGGGTCCGACGGCCGGAGCAGGTACGCCGCGGTGCCTGCGGCTGCCAGCAGGACGGCAGCCACCGGAAGCAGCAGCCGACGCCGCGAGCGTCGACGCTCCGGCTGCGGGGCCCGTTCGGCGGCGCTCGGCTCCCGCGCGGCCTTGTTCTTCTCGAAGTCCTTGACGAACTCGTCCCACAGATCGTCACCGGATTCACGCATGCTCACAGCTTCCACACCTTAGTGATCATCACCACCGCTGGAAAGGTGAGCCCCTGTGCCGGGGATCACTCGGGGGACCGACGGCCGGAGTGCCGAACGGAGCGGTCGTGGAAGAGGGGACGGACGGCCGGCCCACGATAGGAGTTGGCGCCGGCCGTCCTGTGCCTTCCCGGCCCCGGGCCCTTCAACAAGCCCATATGAGGAAGGCGCTGCACGCCATGCTAGACGAGGGGACCGACACGCTCCCGTTGCCGACGGTCCGAGGGCGGTCCGACGGCGGTCCGACGGCGGTCCGGCCGAGTGCGGCGAGGGCGGCGAGGGCGCCCGGGGCTACGGCTCGCCGGGGCGGACTGCGGTGCCGAACCGCCACGACTCGATGTCGCGGTAGTGGATCGGCCCCGGTCCGCGGCCGATGTTGCTGCCGACCAGGTGGAGGCGCTCGCTGAGCCACGGTCGGCCCACGAAGTCGGTGAGCCCGGCGGCGACCTCGGGCACGCTGGTGGGGTCGTCGCGGCGGGCCCGTGCGAGCGTCAGATGGGGCCGCAGCGGTCGCCCGCCGAACTCGATCCCGCAGGACCGGACCAGCTCCCGGACGTCGGCGGCGAGCAGGTGCAGTCCCTCCAGGTCCCCGCCGATGCCGCTCCACAGCAGTCGGTCGTCGAACTGGCCGCCCCCGCGCAGGCTCAGCCGCAGGGCGGGGTGCGAGGCGGCCCGGCCCGCCAGCACCGAACGCAGCAACGGCACCGCGGTGGACGGGAGTTCGCCGAGGAAGGCCAGGGTGATGTGCCAGTCCTCGATCCGGTTCCACCGCAGCCGCGGGTACCTGTCGTAGGCGGGCTGCAGGACGCGGGCCAACTCGTCCTTGGCGTCGTCGGGCGGGGCCAGCGCCACGAAGACGCGCAGGGTCGAGGGCTCGGGGTGATCGTCCACCAGGGATTTCTAGCACCCCGTACGCGGCCCGGTGCAGGCGGATCCGTGAGGATCCGCTCCGACCGGGGTTCCGTGAACGGACCGGACCAGACCGGGCTCGACGACGAAGCGACCGGCTCCGGGCGACGGGCGGCCGGCTGCTGGTTGACTGTCCGACGTGACCGAACTGATCGACATGCCGGACGCCGAGGACGGCTGGGAGCCCGCGTCATCGACCCGACCGGACCGACGCAATCCGGCGTGGCAGTCCTCGATGTTCCAGAACGCCACCTGGCCGTTGAGTGCGCTGGCCTTGCTCTCGGTGGACCTGGACGCGGTGGCCCGGCGGCTCAGGCTGACCCTCGAAACCTCGTGGGACGGGCACGGGCAGCTGCGGGCGGCGTTCTTCGTGCTGGACGGAACGGACTTCGTCGTCACCCACCACGAGGACGATGCGCCCGGAACGCACGTCTGGACCAGGAAGGGCGGGCCGACGGGTTCGGCCGAGCGCGTGGCCCGTCTCCTCGCAGCGCTCGGGGTGGGACCGGAAGCCGTCTCGTACTCCACCTGGGGCGCAGGCACCGACCTCTCCCGGGTGCCGGACGCCTGGTGGCGGGGCAGGACGAAGCCGATGTCCTCGCGCCAGGAGTTCTGGGACGGCTTCAAGAAGCGTCCGGGCATGTACGTCGGCCGCGTCTCCTTCGGGACGGTGACCGCGTTCCTCACCGGCTACGACTTCGCCGCCGGAGGAGTCCTGTTGGACGGGTTCCGGGACTGGCTCGCCGGCCGGCTGGGATCGGGGTGGAACGTGGTCTACCCGGCCCTGGTCGTGGACGTGGCCTTTCCCGACGGCCGCCCGGCGGAGCCGTGGTCGGAGGAGGAGGACCAGCACGCCGTGCGTGAACTCTTCCGCCTGCTCGACGAGTTCTTCGAGCACCTCGCCGGAACCGCGCTCGCCGGCCCCGGGCCGGCCGAGTGACCGCGCGGTGGGTCAGGTCTTCGCCCGGGCGATCGCCTGGACGGCGATCTCGCGCATCCGGTCGAAGGCCTGCTGCGGATCGTCATAGGAGCGCCAGGGGCCGGCCACCTCGGGGCCCATCAGCCGGAACAGCTCCAGCGCCTGCGCCACCCGGAGGTTCATGGTCAGCGACCAGGCGGCCCAGCCGCGGGCGGACTGGAGCTGCGGGTGCGCCGGGTCGGCCTGTGCCAGGTCGGCCAGCAGGGCGTCCACGGCCGCGGTGAACTCCGGGGTCCGGTAGGCGGCCGCCCCCGTCTTGTCGCGGGTGATCTGTTCGAAGCACGCCCGCACCTTCAGCACGGTCAGCAGGCTGCCGGCCGGTGCGTCGGCGATCGCGGTGTCGACGAAGGCGTGCATCAGCTCGTGACTGCCGTGCCACTTGGCGCACCAGTACTGCAGCGCTCCCTCGTGCGCCCGCAGGTGGTGCGGGTCACGGGCCACCACCTCGGCCCAGAGCGCGCGGAAGTCCTCGTGCGACCAGCCCAGCCCCATGGCGACGGCGATCTGCGCCACCCAGGGGTTGGGGTCCCCGGCCGGCGCCAGCTCGACGGCCTCCAGCGCGACCTGCTCGGCCTCGCGCAGGACCCGGTGGAACCCGCGCGCCTGCTCCTGCGACACCTCGGAGGCGTACAGGTCGGAGCGGATCTCCCAGGCGAGCTGCACCAGCGCGTCGGTCTGCACCAGGACGGCCGTCGCGTTGCGCGGCTCCTCCTCGCGCCACGCCCGCAGCCAGTGGTCCTCCTTCGCCGCCGCCGCGCTCAGCGGCGCCATCCGCATCCAGCGCCGGTACGCGTCGCCGTCACCGTCGGCCTCGGCCAGGTACGCGGCCACTGGGCGCCAGTCACCGGCCCCGGCCGCGTCGAGCACGGCCGCCAACTCGGCGGACGGCTCGTCGCCGTGCAGCACCAGCTGGTCGCGGGGGACGAGGCTGCGCCGCAGCTCGGCCTCCCGGCGGGTCCGCCGGGCCCGGGAGATCCGCGAGGTGACGACCTTGCCCGCGACGAGCGCGAGCACGGCGAGGAACACGTACAGCATGAACTGCTTTCCTGGCGTGAGGGGTGAGGGGAGCTCGGGCGAGGCCGGAGGGCCCCGCCCCCCGGGAAACGGCCTGGTCGGGGGGGTGGGGCTCCGGACGACGTGCTGGCTGCAGCCGTACGCGGTGCAGCCGTGCGGGTTGCGGCTAGCCGAGGCCGCGGGCGTCCTGCTTCAGCGCGGTGTCGACGGTCAGCGCAGTCGCCACGACGAGGCTGAGCAGCGGGTCGGCGAGCGGGCGGTGGATCTGGAGCACGTAGTTGTCGGCCGTGGTGAACATCGTCTTCGCCAGGCCCTCCCACGTCTTGGTGATCCGGGCGATCTCGGTGTCCGTCTCGTCGACGATGGAGAAGTTCCAGGCCCGCCAGTTCTCGGCCTTGATGGCGCCGACCTTCCGGCCGCCGACCTCCAGCGCGAAGTTGATCTTCCCGATGACGTTCTGCTGGATGATCTGGCCGACCTCCTGGCCGTCCGGACGCTGAACGATCACCCGCGACTTGATGAGCTTCGCCGGGCGGGTCAGCAGCAGCACCGGGGTGCCCTGCGCGTCCCGGATCTCCAGCTTGTGGGTCAGGTACTGGTCGAGGGAGGTGAGCAGCCGTATCAGCTTGCGCAGACCGCTCTGGCCGACCTGGACCACCGAGCCCAGCGTGCCGCCGTTCTGGTCGAGGACCGCGTACTCGTTGGTCAGCTCGATCAGCTTGGCCTTCTGGTTCACCACCAGGACCGGCTCGGAGAAGAGAGTGCCGCCGCCACCGTGGACCGGTCCGACGCCGGCCTGCTGCTGCACCTGGCGCTGGATCCGGGCGGAGTCGCCGGCCGGAGCGCCCGGCTGCCCGGGGAAGCCGGGAGTGTTCGTGTTCTGGGACATGGCGGGCAGGCTAGGGCCAATCCTCGGTTGGTAGCCAGATCGTTTCGGACGGCGCCGGGGCCCGCCCGGGACCTCGCGTTGTGAATGTGGCCTGCAGGTATGGGTTTTGCAAAGAAAAACTGATGGACACTCAATGTGGCGAGTGTGACTGATGTCACAGCTGATGATCGTGCGTAACCGGACATGTCCGACCGCCGCGCATCCGATGCGGCCTCAGGCCGTGGGCGCGCGGGGGTACGGCGGGCGGGGTTTCGGCAGACGGCGGGCGGCGGTTGTGGCGGCCGACCGGGCGGCGGCCGGGGTGGGCCGCCGCCCGGTCGGTGCGTCAGTCGTCGAGGTCCTCCTCCGTCAGGTCGTGGTCGGCCAGGAAGGCGGCGAGTTCGTCGCCGGCGCCGCGGGCTCGCAGGGCCTTGGCGATGACGAACAGCTCCTCCCAGGCGTCGTCGGGATCGTCCAGCAGGGCGAGGGCGGCGAGGGCGGCCTCTTCGGCCGCGACCGGGTCACCGAGGTCCAGGTGGACGGCGCCGAGTTCGGTGAGCACGGCGCCCCGCCGGATCCCCGCGTCCGTGCCCGTGTAGGCGTCCCCGTCCGTGCCCGTGCCCGTGTCCGCGTCGTTTTCGGTGTCGACGGCCGCGTCCGAGCCGGCGCCCGGCGCCGCGTGCGCGTCGAGCAGGGCGCATGCCGTGCGCAGCCGGTCGGCCGCCTCCGCCGGGCGGCCGGTGACGCGCAGTCGGCGGGCGTAGGCGAACAGCAGGCCGACGGTCGCGGTGGCAGGAGCGGCGGAGTCGGCCGGGCCCTCGCCGGGCGCACGGCCGAGGGCGGCCTCGGTCTCCTTGAGGATCTCGGCGAGCAGGCCGTCGGCGGCCTCCTGCCCGGCCCACGGAAGCCGGTTGAGGGCCGACGCGAGCGCGGTCAGGGCGTCCTCCTGCCGGGCGGCGGCCTCGAAGCCGCGGGCCGCGGCGAGGAACCGGGCGGCGGCCGCGGGCCCGTAGCCGAGCCAGTCGCCGAGGGTGGATTCGAGCTCCGGGCGCGGCGGCAACGACGCCGGGCCCTCGGTCGACTGCCCCAGCGGGCCCTCGGTGGGCCGCCCCCACTCCCCCGAGTCCAGGAGTTCGCCCAGCACCCGGCCGGCCTCCTCCCCCTGACCGTCCGCCCGGTAGGCGCGGGCCAGCAGCCACCGGCACGCGGCGAGGTCCGCCGTCAGGTCGAGCCGGTCGAGTTCGCGGACGGCCTCCTCGGCCGCCTCCACCGCTTCGGCGTGCCGCTCCTCGGCCAGCAGCGCCTCCGCGACGGCGGCCCTGGCCCGGGCGGCGGAGGTCAGGTCGCCCGCCGCGGTCCGGGCCGCGACCTGCTCGACCAGGCGGTGGATGCGTTCGCCGCTGCGCGAGCGCAGGTCCCGCTCGAAGACCGACAGCGGCGTGGGCTCGCCGATCGGGCCGGCGGCCATCCACTCCTCCATCCGCGAGCTCTGGAAGGTGTTGCCGTTGCGCGCGTCGAACCGTTCGGCGACGGCCAGGGCGCGCTCGCGCAGCTCCACGGCGAGGTCGGCCACCCGCGCGTCCGGGCGGCGCCTGCCCTCCACGGTGGGGAAGCGCAGGACCGTCCCGGCCTCCTGCTCCCGGGCCCGCGACAGGACGGCGACGGCCGCTGCCGCGAACTCCATCTCCGTCAGCGGTGTACGGGCCCGGTCGAGCCAGGACAGGTGGCGCTCGATCAGGTCGAGCCCGCGGCCGACGTTCCCGCTGCGCACGCAGAACAGCAGGTTCAGCGCCAACTCCCCCAGGTGGTGCGGGTTGTCGCGGATCCGGCGGTAGGCGGTACGGTGCGCCTCGACGGCGCGCGCGCCCTGGCCGGTGCGCACGAGGGGCAGCAGCAACTCGGAGTTGATCCACTGCGGCTGCTCGGTGCAACCGGAGCGGACGGCCGGCTCCCCGACCCGGATCGCCTCGTCGTCCCGGCCGAGCGCGACCAGCGTCCGCACCTGGCTGCTGGGCACGCAGCCCGAGCAGTCGGAGAGGCCGTCCCGGCGGGTGAGCGCCATCCGCTCGTAGAAGTCCTGCGCCTCGTCGAGTTCGCCGATGCTCTCCGCGACCAGACCGCGGTGCTGGAGGACGGCGTGCATGCTGTGCCCGCCGCGGCGGTAGCGCCGCTCCATGTCGTCCACCAGGTCCCTCGCCCGCTGCAACGGGATCTCCGGGAACTGGTGGACGTTGTAGACCATCCACTTGAAGTGCCACAGCAGGCTGCGCTCGTGCCCCGGGGCGAAGCGCTCGGGCTCCCGGTCGTAGGCCGCGAGGCACCAGGAGAAGGTGAGGAAGGACTTCGCCGGCGCCCAGCTGTGCTGGTACGTCCGCGTCGCCGACATCCTGACGTCGAAGGCGAACTCGACCAGCCCGAGCGCGTCGGCGTGCCGGATCACCTCCTCCAGGGCGGCGAACTTCGCCGCACCGGTGGGCATCCCATGGGTGCCGGCGAAGAGCTGCCGGAGTTCCTGCTCGGTGCGGCTCATCGTGCGCCTCCCGCGACGGCGCGGCCGATCAGGCCGAGGAAGGACTGGTTGAGGGCCGCGGTGTCGGCCGGGCGCAGCGGGTGGTGGCCGAGCAGCAGCGCCTGGGCGTAGAGCCCCTCCAGACACATCGTCTGGAGCTCCGGATCGGCCAGCGCGAGGACCTGGCGGGCGAGCGGGTTGCGGTGGTTGAGCACCAGTCGGGGCCGGGGCGCGGTGGCGGACTGGAAGCTGCCGAGGATCGCCGACCAGGTGTCGTCGACCTGCTCCCGGGTGCCCCGGACGTCCAGCTGGAAGGCCGTGTCCTCGTCCAGGAGGTAGAGCGCGGGCAGCCCGGACGGTTCGAAGGAGCGGACCAGCAGGTCACAGCCGAGCCGGTCGAGCACCCGGTCGGCGACGGCCAGGAACGGGGCGATCGCCTGCTCGTCGGCCGCGTCCAGGCGCTGCAGGTGGGTGGTGAGGTCGGCGGCGCGCAGCTGCTCGACCTCCAGGGTGCGGTCCGCCGAGGCGAGCCGGTCGATGATCTCCGCGTCGTAGACGTAGCCGGCGTTGAGGACGGCCAGGCCCTGCGCGGCGGCCACCGGGGCGAGCTGGCGGAACTCGTCCAGCAGCGGGGTGAAGCGCAGCAGGCCGTAGCGCTCGCCGAACTCGGCGAGGGTCAGCGGGCCGACGTTGGTCTCCATCGGCCAGAACTCGGCGACCAGGCGCAGCATGTCGTCGTCGTGCAGGGCGAGGGCCTTGACGCCCAGGTGGTGGACGCGCAGGAAGGCGCGCAGCCGGGCCGGCTCCTGCCGGCTCAACCGTACGAGCCAGCCGCGCAGTCGGTCGCCGAGGGTGTCGCGGGTCGCCTCCAGGAGGGAGTCCTCGTAGAGCGCCTCGCGGCTGGCGGTGGGCCGCAGCTCGGTGGTGTCGACGACGCAGCGCACGAAGAAGGCCCACTCGGGCAGCAGGCGTTCGGCTCCTTCGGAGAGCAGCATCTGCTTGAGGTAGACCCGGTGCGCGGCCGGGACGGCGGGGTTGGCGGGCATCGGGAGGACGAAGGCGACGCCGCGCAGGCCCGCCTCGGCGGTGGCCACGTCGATCACGTCGAAGGGCGCGAAGCCGAAGACCTCCTCGCAGTACGCCTCCAGACGGGCGCGTCGGGCGGCCTCGGTCTCGTCCTCGGGGCGGTCCCAGGGGGCGGGGCCGCCGGTGACCGGCTCGCCGTCCACCGTGATCGGGTACGGCAGCCGGGCGCCGTAGTGCTCGACCAGGCCGGTCACGGCGCGGCGGGTCAGCAGGTGCTCGCATCCGGGCCGGGGGCGCAGGGTGACGGTGGTTCCGGTCTCCTCGCGCTGCCGGTCGGCGGGCGCGAGTTCCACCGCGTAGGCGCCGTCCGAGAAGCCGTGCCACAGCACGGTGGGCTCGCCGGTCCTGCGGGTGGTGACCTCGATCGCGTCGGACACCATGAAGCAGGACAGCAGCCCGATGCCGAACTGGCCCATGAACTCGTGCCGGGCGAAGCCCAGGTCGTCCCGCTTCGAGCTGCGGCCGATCGTCGCCAGCAGCTCGTGCACCTGCGCCTCGCTGAGGCCGATGCCGTTGTCGCTGATGGTCAGGGAGCCGTCGCCGGTCGTGTCACTGGAGGCGATCGCGATCCGCGGGGCGGCGTCGGCCGTATCGCCCGCGTGCGTGGTGTGCGCGTGCGTGGCGTCCGCGTGCGTGTCGCCGGTCCGGCGCGCCGTGATGGCGTCCACGGCGTTCTGCAGCAGCTCGCGGGCGTAGACCTGCGGGCTGGTGTAGAGGTGATGGCTCAGAAGGTCGACGATCCCGCGCAGGTCGACGCGAAAGGTTTGGCTCAACGGGTTCTCCCAGGTCGTGTCGGGAGCACCTTAGAACGGGAGTACGACAGCGGGCAGTCGAATATCCGCGCCGGCCTCGGGCGGGGTCCCGGCGCGCCCCGGACCCCTTTGGCGCAACCAAAGGTTGCGCATTTCGGCGGAGCGGCCTATCGGGCGTCCCCCTCGGCCCTCGCCGCATCTCACTCGAACCGGCTCCGGAGCCATCCGACGGGCGGCTCGGCGCGGATCCCGGCCGCCGCGAAGGAGACGTGTTTGCCCCGCCCGGAGAGCACGACCCTCCTGCCCGTGAGCGTGGCGCGGGTCGTGGGCCGGCCCGACCACGCGTCCACCGCGAAGTCCGTCACGCCGGTGCAGACCAGCACGAACTCGACGGCGTTGTGGCCGCGCTCCCGCCACAGCTCCGCGGCGCCCGCCGGGACGACGAAGGCGGAGAACCTCAAGGTGACGGACGCTTCGCGTTCGTCGACGAGGACGGAGTCCAGGTCGTAGTCGCTCAGTGGGGGCGGCGGTGCGCCCAGCACCTCGCGGACCGTCCCGGGGTTCGCCACCTCCGCGGACCAGTCGCGGTCACCCTGCCGGTCGCGGTCACTCATAGAACATCTTCGCGGTCGTGGGCGGCAGCGCGCTGCCGTACAGGCGCCGGTCGAGCGGGCTCACGAACCACCGCTCGGCCGCGTACGGTCCGGCGTCGCGGGAACAGTAGGCGTTGAGGTGTCCCACCTTGAGCGCGGCGTGCGCCGTGAAGTCCAGCGAGAACCCGCGACCGCTCACCCCGACCGCGATCCGCCGCTCCCACTCCCGCAGGAACGGGCTCAACCCGATGTCGACCACGGTGCCGTCGGGAACGCCCCGCATCCGCAGGTCCTCCTCGACGCCCATGAACTCGACCTGCGCCTCGAACCGGTCGCACCCCGCGTCCGTCCAGGCCTGCGGGGCGAGATCGGGAAAGCGGGGGAACTCGACCCGCAAGGTGACGCCGGCCCCGCGCGGGTCGAGCTGCACCGAACGGAGGACCAGGCCCTCCAGGGGCGGCAGTTCGGTGTACAGCGCGGTCAACTGCCCGGAGTGCGTCAGGAGCTCCGACCACGCGCCGCCCGCCATGCGCCCGCCCTTCCCTTCCGGATGCCTCACACACCGTCCTGACCTGGGATGGTACTGCGCGGTCACCGCTCGTCCCGGCCGCGGTTCCCACGATTCCGCACGGAAGCGTCAGGCGCGTCAGGCGCGTCAGGCGCGGAAGGTGCGGCGGTGGGTGTTCAGGCCCGCGAGGGAGGCTGTCAGCTGACGGCGATCGTGAAGTACCTGACGGTGAGCACGCTCGGTTCGTGCGTCACGTTGTCGAGCACGATCTTCTCCACGAACGCGCCACCGAAGTTGTACCGCTTGACGATGTTGCCGGCGTAGTCGCAGATGCCGATGGTCATGGTCTTGAGGCGGCCTTCGCGCCCGGCGATCGCGTCGTCGATCCAGCGCTGGACGATGGGGCTGTGGAACGAGCCGCGGGACAGGGTCACCGCGTGGTTGGCGGGGTCGAGACTGCTGACCTCCGAGATGAACTCGACCGACTGGCCGTCGAGTTGCATGATGAAGTTGTGGGCCGTGAGGAGGTCGCCCGGGTTGATTCCACCGTCGTCCGGGAGCGCGGCGCGCACCGCCACGGCGGGGGCGGCCGTGGCGGGGACGACCGTTCCCACTGCGGCGCCGGTCATGGCGAGGAGGACGGTGCCGACGACACCGGCCGCGCGAACCGCCCTGCGTCCACCGAGAAGCCTGCTCATGTCGATCCCTTCCTGGGGAAGATGTGCAATGGCATGCCCATACCAACACGGATGGGTCACGCGGTCCACGGGAGTCCGAAAGATTGGCCGGACCCTGCCGGATGCGATCCGCCGCTCCCGCGCACGCACCACGGCCCGACGGGTGTTACTGGCTGGTAATTTGGCTGATCATCATCTCCTCTGAGTGTTCATCAGATCGCTACGCTCCGGCAGTCGAGCAGTTCGAGCACAGATGGAGCACGTGATGGAACGACCCACCCCCAGCCGTGGACGCCGGACGGCGAGTGCCGTCCTCGCGGCGGCGCTCACCGTCGGCGGGGCCGCCGTCGCACAACCCGCCGTGGCAGGACCCGCCGTGGCACGACCCGCGGTCGCACAGGCGCCGTCCTCGGCCGCAACGGGTACGGGATCGTTCCGCCTGGCCGACGTACCGATGGGCGACGGCGTCGTCCTCAAGGCCGACGTGTTCACACCCGCTCCCGGCGCGCCGGGAGCCGGTCCGCAGGGGCGCCACCCGCTGCTGGTGCAGCCGGCCAGCTGGGGGCAGAACGACCTGGAGTACGTCGCCCAGGGCCGTGCGCTCGCCGCCGACGGGTACGTCGTCGTCACCTACACGGTGCGGGGCTTCTGGGGCTCCGGCGGGGAGGTCGACGTCGCCGGGCCCAAGGACGTCGCGGACATCTCCACGGTGATCGACTGGGCGCTCGCACACACCCCGGCGGACCCGGACCGGATCGGCATGGTGGGGCTCTCGCTGGGCGGCGGCCTGACCCTGCTCGGCGCCGCCGCCGACCCGCGGATCAAGGCCGTCGCCTCGCTCAGCGGCTGGGCCGACCTCACCGACTCGCTCTACAGCGGACGGACCCGGCACCTGCAGGCCGCGGCCGTGCTCGCCGGCATCCAGGCCCCGACCGGCCGCAAGAGCCCCGAGTTCGCCAAGGTACTCGACGACCTCTTCGCCGACCGCGACCTCCCCGAGGTCATCCGCTGGGCGGACACCCGCTCCCCGGCGCGCTACCTGGACCGGATCAACGCGAACGGCACCGCCGTCCTGATGGCCAACGCCTGGGGCGACAGCTTCTTCAACCCCACCCAGGTCACCGACTTCTACCAGCGGCTGACCGTCCCCAAGAGCCTCGAACTGCGCCCGGGCGACCACGCCAGCCAGGAGTTCACCGGACTGCTCGGACTGGACAACGCCACCTGGAACAGCGCGCGCTCGTGGCTCGACCGGTACGTCAAGGGAGCCCCGGCCCCGGACACCGCCCCGGACACCACCCCGGGCACGGCCCCGGGCAGCCGGACGCAACCGGTCCACCTCGAAGTGCGCCCCTCCGGCACACCCGAGGACCACGCTGACTGGCAGTCCGTCAGCTCCCGCACCGAACACCTCACCGTCGGCGCCGACACGCTCGGGGCCGACACGGCCGGGGACCAGGTGTCGGCGGACTGGCGGACCACCGTGCTCGGCAACACCCCCTCCGGCGCGAGCGGCGGGGTCGCCCTGCTGTCCGGGATGGTCGACCAGGCGGTGCACCAGCCGCCGACCGTGGTCGTGCCGCTGCTGGCCCGTCCGGCCGCCGTCGTCCGGCAGTCCCGGCCGTACCCGCAGGGCCTGTCGCTGCGCGGCGTCGCCCGGGTGCACACGACGGTCACCTCGACGGCCCCGCAGGGCACGGTCGTCGCCTACCTCTACGACGTGGACGCGCTCGGCGTCGGCCGGCTGATCTCGCACGCGCCGCAGAGCTGGTCCGGCCGCACGCCCGGGCAGCCGTTCACGATGGACGTCCCGCTCTTCGCCACGGCCTACGACCTGCCGGCCGGCCACCGACTGGCGCTGGTGCTGGGCACCCGGGACGCCCTGTACGGCGGGGAGACCCCGCTCGGCTCCCGCGTGACCTTCGGCTCCACCACGGCCGACCCGGCCACGCTGACGCTGCCGGTGCGCTGAGCCTTCCCCCGGCCCGTTCGTACCGACCCCGACGACCGCGGGACGGCGACCCCCGGAACGCGGTGGAGCCCGGAGCCGCCGTGGTGGCGGCTCCGGGCGGGGCGGAGGTACGGCTGTCAGAGGTTCAGAGGTGCGGCCGTCAGGCGCTCGGCGGGGTGACGTAGCCCGCGACGCGCAGGTCGTCGGCGCCACCGCGGGCGGTCCGGGGGTTGAGGTGGGTGCGGAGGGTGACCTTGTCGCTGTAGTTGCCCTCGACGGTGTCGAGGGTGCCGTCGCCGTGCACGGCGACCACGACGCCGACGTGGCCACCCGGGGTCTCCTTGGCCGGCTCGCCGTAGACCACCAGGTCACCGGGCTGCGGGTGGGCCGAGCCGACGGGGTGCCACAGGCCGTGCTGCTTGCCCCAGTAGCCGACACCGCGGCCGGTCAGGTCGCTCGGCACCTCCTTGACGCCCGCCTCGCGCCAGGTCCACTCGACGAACGCCGCGCACCACCCGGTCTTGCAGGTGTGGCTCTTGTTCGGGAAGTACTTGTTGCACTCCGCGGTGCCCTCCCGCACCCCGATCTCACCCCGGGCGACCGAGACGATCCGGTCGCGGAGCGCGGCGGCGGTCCGCGTGGCGGAGGCGTCGGTAGCGGTCCGCGTGGCGGAGGCGTCGGCGACGGTCCGTTCGCTGCGCTGGCCGACGGACGGGAGGGTCGCCGCACCGGCCGCGCCGGCGCCGAGAGCACCGGTGACGACGAGGGCGGCGGTGAGCGCGGCGCCGGTGCGGGCGGCCGCGTGGGACCAGGAGGTGCGGGCAGTGCGGGACTTGGCGGCGACGGGCAGGGCGCGGCGGTGGCTCGGGTTCACGGGAGCTCACTCCTTCGGATGATGCGCCGATCCGGGCATGACGAGGAAACCCCGGACGGGGCTGGGAACTTGGCGACTGTCGGCGAGTGCCGACGGCATTCACGATCTCATCGGTCCGGGCCCGTCGGTAGCCTGAGCCCGTCCCAGTTGTCCCATTGCCCGACGGGCTGTCCCACACGCCCGTGACCTGCGGAAACGCGGGGATTGTGGGACAGCCCGGGCTGCCGAGGAGGAGGCAGATGACCGGCCCCAGGCCCACGCGCGGGCGAGCCATCCCGGTGCCGCACCCGCCGGACGTCCAGGACTGGACGCAGCTGATGACCACGCTGACGACGGAGCTGGACCTCCAGGGCCGCGCCCTGCAGAACAGGTCCGCCAAGGCCGGTACTCCGATCGGGAAGAGCACCTGGCACCGCGTGCTGTCCGGCCACACCCTGCCCTCGGCGTCCGTCCTCGATCTGATGGTCGGCAGCGGCAGGTTCACACCGGAGCAGCGCCGCGAACTGGTGGCGGCCTGGGAGAAGGCCGCCGACTGCCTGGACCGGATCGACACCGCCCGGCGCTCCGGCACGACGGCGCCTCGCGGCCCGGAAGGAGGAGGGGAGGACCGGCCCTCCGGGCCGCCGGAGGACGAACCGGATCCGGCCCCTGCGGAGCTGCCGGCGCCGACCCCGGGGCGCGCCCGACGCTCGGCCGGCCGGATCACGGGGCTGGCCTCGATCGCGGTGGCCTGTGCCGCCCTCACCGTCTACCTGGCCGGCAACGGCATCGACCCCACCACCGCGAAGGACTCCGCCGACGCCGCCAGTACGACGACCGCGGCGAGCCCGCCGGCCGTGCGGGGCGCAGCCGGCGGATCAACCGCAGTCGGCGCGACGGCCTCCGCGAGCGCGATCGCGTCCGCGAGCGCCCCGCCCTTGCCGAGCACACCCGCCGTAGCGGGCACGCCCGTTGCGGCCGGCCCACCCGCCGACCCGGCCTCGCAGCCGCCGCTGAGCCAACCCGCGCCGCCGACCGAGCGCCCCGGCGTCGAGAAGGGCTCGCTGGGCGAGGACAGCCGCTGCAGCGCCCCGTTCCCGGGGCCCGGGGTCGTCACCTGGCGGGTCTGCGTGCGGGTGGAGGCCGACCGCGTGTCCATCGCCCTCAAGGTGACGAACCGGGCGAGCCTGCCCACCAGGGCCAAGGTGCGGCTGGAGTTCGCCCGGGCCGGGAAGGTCTACCCCTGCCCCGGAGTGCCCGGCGCCCATGTCATCGACCTCGACGCCGGGACGACCGTGATCACCCCGCCGGCCGACTGCGCCACCGTCCGCGAGCCCATCCCCCTCGCGTACCAGGGCCTCGGCCGGGTGGTCGCGGCCGACGCCACCGACGCCGCCTACAACGTCTCCCCCACCGCGAACGTGTACCCGGACCGGCCCACCATCTGGCGGCCCGACCTCATCGAATAGCGGAACGGCCGGTGAGCGCCCGCGGAGGCTCGTTGTCAGTGGCCGAGGGGACACTGGCGTCGTGATGACGTTCTCCTCCTCCGACGCCACCGCCACCGCCACCGCCACCAACGACGCGGCCGGCAACGACGCGGCCGCGGCCGCCGGCTCACCCGGACCGCTCCTCTGGGTCGAGTCGATGGGCGGCCCGCTGATAGCCGTTCCGGTGTCCGCACTGCCCCGGTGGCACGGTTGCACGGAGTCGGGCATGGTCATCGGCGACGGGGACGATCGGGACGACTACGACCGCGCCTGCGAGGTGGCGGATCCGGCCGGGGTGATCGCCGTCGGCGGGGAGGACGCCCGCGGACTCGTCCTCGCGGACCAGCCCGCCACCACCTGCTACCTGCCGGAACACCACGCCTTCGTCCGCTGGCTGGGCGCCGACAGCGAGGCGGATCTGATCGCCGCGGCCCGGGCGGTACTCGCCGACCCCGGCACCGCGTGGGAGGAGTGCGGCGTCTGGGAGACCGACGGCGCGGCGGTGCTCATGGACTCGGTGACGGCCGGGGCCGAGCTGGGTGTCGAGTTCCCGGACGGCAGAGGCAGGCCGGAGCAGGCCCCCGTCCCGCTCCGGCCCGGCAGCTGGACGGTCCACGCCGTCCACGCCTCACCGAACGAGTACACGTCGGTGGGCGTGGTCCGGCTGCTGCCCCGGTCGACGGACTGACCTGGACCGCCCCCTCGGCGGGAGGGGGCGCGGGCTTCGGCGCGGACCGGGCCGGGGCACCCGCCGCCTGCGCGCAGGTCTGCGCCGGTCCGCCCGGCCGTGTGGTCAACGCCGGTGCCAGACCGCCCAGTTCTGTCCGGTGTCGGCGCGCTCGACGTACCAGTCGGCGGGGTGGCCGGGCCAGTACTCCTCGGGTTGCTGCCCCGGCGCCGGCAGCGGGGTGACCACGACGGTCGCCGCCGCGGGGACGGGCTGCCACCGCGGGTCGAGGTACCAGACCCGGCCGCGGTAGACCTCGAAGGCCTGGGTGGCGCGCAGCGACCAGTCGAGGTCCCAGGCGAACACCACGTTGTCGTCCGGCTTCAGTCCGGCGGCGCGGGTGAACCCGGTGGCCTGGGCCTTGCGCCACTTCGCGTGCGGCTGGGTGACCTGGGCGGTGATCGTCGAGGTGGCGAAGGCGGCGAACAGGGCCAGCGAGAGGCCGACCGCCCAGAGCACCGGGCGGCCCCCGGTGGCCCGGATCAGCACGACCGCGCCGAGGATGACGAGGGCGGCGGCGCTGGACCGGAACAGGGCGAGCCGGCCCCAGTCGGTGGACAGGAAGGAGACGTCCGGCATGCCCCAGAGCACGAAGACCTGGGTCCGCAGCTTGCTGCCGGCCGACAGGACCACCAGCTCGGCGAGGACCAGCGTGAGCCCGGCCGTCGCCGCCGCCGTCCGGCCGAGGGTGCGGCGGCCGAACCGGACGAGGACCGCGGAGCCGGTGACGAAGGCCGCCGGGACGAGGTAGGAGGTGTAGCGGGCGTAGACCCAGTTGTCGATCCGGCCGTCGTCCGGCAGGGCGGCCGCCGCCGCCAGCGCCGTTCCGACCAGCAGCGCCACCAGCACGCCGCCGGTGATCCGCAGCGGCCGCGGGAAGCGGCGGCTGAACACCGCGAACAGGCAGACGGTGACGGCCAGTCCGCCGATGCCCCAGGTGGAGACGATGAAGCACCAGATCTGGCCCGCGGTCCGGGTGAGGGTCCGCTGAGCGGCCTCCGGGTCGGTGAGGCCCCGCCAGAGGAACCCGCCGACGTCGCTGTTCTGGACGGTGAACTGGGCGTGCAGCCAGGCGGACAGCAGTTCGGCGCCCAGCACACCGAGGCCGAGCGCCCCGAGGCCGGCCGCGGTCGCACGCCACGGGGCCCAGCGCAGCAGGAGGACCCCGACGAACACCACGGCGGTCAGGGCGACCACCACGCCGCCGCGGTCGTGGGTGGCCATCGCGTAGCCGGCGGCCGCGCCCGCCCCGACGGCGTGCCAGGCGCGGCGCCGCAGCGGGCCGTCGGCGAGCCAGCCGTGCAGGCAGAGCAGCCAGGCGAGGATCAGCGCGGGCAGGACGGCGTCGGTCAGCACGAACTGCGAGTAGAAGACCACCGGCGGCAGCAGGGCGGTCACCGCGCCGAAGACGTACGCGAGTTGCCGGCGCAGGCCGAGGCGGCGGAGGGCGACGTAGGCGAGCGGGAACACCAGCGCGCTGACCAGGGCGTTGATCCCCATGATCAGGTGGTACGCCGTCACCGGGTCGTCGGCCAGCCGCAGTGCGGGTGAGATCAGCAGCGGGTAGCCGCCGGGGATGACCACGCCGACCGGGATCTCGGTCGTCGACCGGCCGGCGAGGACGCGGGCCAGGACGAGGTAGGAGTCCTCGTCGGGGTGGACGGACGGGTAGCTCAGGTGCCGGGCGAGGACGAGCCGGAAGAGCAGCTCCGCGACGTACCCGGCGGTCAGGGCCGCGGGCCAGAACCAGGGGCGCAGGCGCAGCTCCCCGAAGTGCCGTACCGCCCGGTCGGCGAGCCGGTCGGTGAGGCCGCCGGTGGGACGGCCGGTGGGGCTGTCGACGGGACGGCCGGCGGGACGGCCGGCGGGTCGGCCGGCGGGTCGGTCGGCGCGGGTGGTCGGCGGTGGGACGGCGGTGGCGGCCGGAGCTCCGCTCGGCTGCTCGGACGTGCTGGGTGCGCTGTGTTGCTGCATCGAACTCTGTTTCCTCCCCTGATGGTTCGGCTCCGCCGGGATGCCCGGGCAGCCGGGCGTCCCGGCGCCCGGGGCGTCGGAAGGCGTGCCGAACCGCGGCGCGGCCCGTGCCGGGACGCACCCTCGTGTCGTGTGACTATATATACAGGTGATCTACATATGCAGCTGAGCTGAGTCAGCTGGGAAGGATCTGGTGAGATCGGACATGGTTCCCCCCGGAACACGGCTGCGGGCATGCCGCAGCCACCTCTGGCGATGACTGTGGAAGAGAAGCGCGCCCCGGCGGCCCCGGCCGTCCGGGCACCGTCGTCAGGGCGGCTGCACTGCGACGCGAACGGGGAAGACCGACTGTCGGCCCCGCCGCTCACTAACGAAGACGTGCGACGGGCCACGAGGTTGCAGGGGCGGCGCAAAAGATTTTCCCGACGCCCGGATCAGCGGCCACCCGCTCGCGCGGTACCGCATCACGGACCGGGAAAGGCGGTTCCACCGATCCCGGTGTGATCGGCATACTTCCGCGCATGGACATCGTGGAGAACGACCCCCGGCCGCACCACTACCAGTTCGCGCACCGGGTGCTCGCGGGCCTCGCCCGGGACCTCGGGCCGAAGATGCTGGCCCACGAACCCGACCACGGCTTCAGCGCCGGGTTCGCCTCCCTCTGGAACGACGTCGGCGGGCGGCTGCCCGACGGACAGCAGCTGCCCAGTGACGGCCTGAAGGCGGAGCTGATCACGCTGGGCCCGCACCGGCTGCTGGTGATCGTGATGCCGCGGCCCATCGCACCCGCGGAGGCGTACTACACCGCCGTGGTCCAGCCGGGCGGCGCGGACCACTGCCGCTACTTCACCCTGGAACACGCCGTGAACCCGTTCACCGGGGAGCCCTACACCGTGCTCGGTGAGTGGGCGAACGGCAGCCACCTCAACCTCGGTTCGGGCCCGGCACCGGACCTGTCCGCCTTCCTGAGTGCGGTGGTGACGCTGCTGACCGAAGCGGAGCCCGTCCACGCGGCCTCCCACCCGGCCCCGACCGGCCCCGGGCAGGACAAGCCCGAACGCCGCGGTCTGCGACGGCTGTTCGGCCGCTGACCCGAAGCCGGACCGCTCGCCGCCGTCCCCCGGCCGCCGAGCGGTCCGGCTCCGGCCCCGGCCCTGACACCGAAGCAGAAGCCGTCACCACGCGGCGCGAAGGAGGCAGACCCCCGTTCCTCAACCGTCCTGGGAGCGCGGCCCGGTGGCGGTCATGGTGAGCCGGTCGCCGAGCGTGCTCCTCCGTCTCCCCCGGCGCGGGGGCGGCACGGTGGGGCTGGCCGCCCTGACGCTCGGCACGCTGCTCCTCGACACCGCGATGCAGTCCGGCATGGTCGCCAACCAGGTCCGCGTCTACGCCGTGCGCGGCGACGCCCGCAGCAGGCTCAACACCGCCTACATGACCTGCGCCTACCTGGGCGGCAGCGCGGGTTCCTGGCTCGGGGTGCGTGTCTGGGGCCGGGCGGGCTGGTGGGGCGTCTGCGGGCTCGTCGCGGTACTGGCCGCGCTCGCGCTGGCCCGCCACCTCCTGGCGCTGCACACGTCCGCGGAAGGAGCACCGCGCCGGGCGGCTTGACCGGCCGGGGCCGACCGGCCAGGCGCGACCGGTCAGGCGTGACGCAGGTCCAGCATGGCGAACACCTTGTCGTACCGGCGCTCCCCGACGGCGACGTAGTCCGGCAACCGCCCGTACTCGGTGAAGCCGAGGGAGAAGTAGAGGTGCAGCGCGTCGGCGTTGTCGCCGCGGGCGTCCAGGGTGAGCACCTCGATGCCTGCCGCCCGCGCGTCCGCGATCAGCGCCGCGGTGAGCGCCCGCCCGATGCCGCGGCCCTGGGCGGCGGCGGAGACCGCCAGCTTCTCCAGGTCCGCGTGCGGGCGGTGGGTCGGGCGCCGGTGGCGCAGCCAGTAGCCGAACCCGGCCAACTGCCCGTCCACGTAGGCCGCCCGCAGTGCTCCGTCCCCGGCCCGCGACCGCGCCAGCACCTGGTCGACCAGGCCCGCGACCTCCTGCGCCGACGGCGGCTCCAACCACCCCAGCGCGGCGCCCGCCGCCACCAGCTCCGCCAGGATCCGGTGCGCAGCGGCCGCGAACTCCCCGTCCGCGCCCGCTCGTTCGGCCAGCGCCGCGGAGTCGAGGAGGACCAGTTCTCCTGGGGTCGGTGCAGCAGTCGCGTTCCGGATCATGCCCGGCAGCCTATCCTTCGCGGCAACTCACCGAGCTTCGCGGACGTTCGCGGACGTTCGCGGACGTTCGTGAACGTTCGTGGACGTTCGCGCACGACGGCGGTGACTCGCCGTCGTCCGACCCGGCGCCCACTCCGCACCACGGTGCCGCTCGGCGCGCCCGGCCGGCGCGGTGGCAGACTCGGTCCATGACCTTCTCGCTGCCCGAGCCCGACAAGCAACTGTCCGACCCGACCACGCTGTTGCTGGACTACCTGGACTACTACCGGTCGGTGATCAGTGGCAAGGTCGAGGGCATGTCCGACCCGGAGCTGCGGACCAGCCGGCTCCCCTCCGGGTGGACCCTGCTCGAACTGCTGAAGCACCTCGTCCACATGGAGCAGCGCTGGCTGCGCTGGGGCTTCCGGGGCGAGCAGGTCGAGGCGCCCTGGGGCGACTGGGGCCCGGCGGACCGCTGGCACGTCGGCCCCGAGGAGACGGCCGCCGACCTGCTCGCCGCGCTGCACACGGGTGGCGAGCACACCCGGGCCATCGTGTCGGGGACGCCGCTGTCGACCGTCGCCGCGGCCGGCGGCCGTTTCCCGGACGACGGCACCCCCCGGCCCACCCTGGGCTGGATCCTCTTCCACGTCCTCCAGGAGTACGCCCGTCACGCGGGACACCTGGACATCGTCCGTGAGCTCACCGACGGCGCCACCAGCTGAGGCACCGGCGTCCGGCGGGTGGGCCGGGCGCGGTGAGACCTCGGGGACCGGTCATATGATCAGTCAGTTCCCTGTGCTGTCCTACGTGTTCCTCCGCGCACCGCGCATCACCCCCGGAGTCACCTCTCGATGAGCACCACCTGCCCGACGTGCGCGGCCGCGGACGAAACCGCCGCCGTACGGAACGCCCTGCTGGACGCCGACCGGCCGCTCGACCCGCCGACCCGGGAGCTGCTGTCGATGCCGCCCGAGCCCGGGGGTACGACCGGGGCCGCGATCACCCTCTTCGTCCTGGCCGGCCTCTTCGGCCTGCTGGGCCTGCGCGCCCTGCTCTCCGGTGACGACGGCGGCAGCTCCGACGCCGCGTACCGGGTCGGCTACCACTACGGCGCCCTGCTCGTCGCGGTGGTCCTGCTGGGCATCGGACTCACCGTCCACTTCGATCACCGAAGCCGCCGCACGTCCACGGCGGACCGGTGGCCGCAGAGCTACGAGCAGTGGCAACAGCTCCACCAGGTGTGGCGGGCAGCCTGGTTGTGCCGCCGCTGCCGCGTCGCGTTCCTCCCCGCCGCAGCCCAGCGCCCGGGCTCCATCGCCCCGAACGCCGCGTCCGTCCCGTCCACCGCGTCCGCCGTACCGGTGACCCAGTTCCCGCAGTGGACGGTGGCCCTCGCCCGCCAGGGCGGCCCGGAACAGTTCGACGCGCCGCCGGCCGGCCGATAGTGTCCGGCGCCCTGGAGCCGCCGGCGGTCACAGGTGCGGCCCGACGCGACACCCTCGAAGGGGTGGCACGCAACCGGCCGCTCCGGATCGACCCGTGGACCAGATCCGCCGCCGGTGCGTCCAGCGCCGAGGCCGCCCCGAGGACGTCGCCGCCGCGGTCGCCTTCCTCGCCGGCCCCGGCGCGTCCTTCATCACCGGCCGGTCGTTGCACGTCGACGGCGGCCGGCTCCTCCACTGACCCGCCCACACACCACCGAGACCGTCGAGAACAGGAAGAGACCACCATGCAGCACCGCGTCCGCGCCGTCCTCCTCACCCCGAACAACACCATGCTGCTGATCAAGCGCATCCGCCCCGGCATCGACCCGTACTGGGTGATCGTCGGCGGCAAGATCGAACCGACCGACGCCGGCCCCGAGGACGCCCTCCTGCGCGAGGTCCGCGAGGAGATCGCAGGCGAGGCCCGGATCGTCAGCCTCCTCCACACCATCGAGACCGCCGACGAGCGCCAGGACTTCTACCTCGCCACCATCGAGAAGTGGAGCTTCGAGGACCGCACCGGCCCCGAGTTCAGCCAGGAAGGCCGAGGCGAGTACATCCTCGAAGAGATCCCCCTGGCCGCTGACGCCCTCGACGCGGTCAACCTCCTGCCCCAGGACTTCGCCACCGTCCTGCGCGGGGCCGTCGAACGCGGCGAACTCCTCGCCGCCCGCTGACCGTAAGGGCGGCCGGGGCAGCTCGGTCACCCGACATCCATGTGCAGACCACGACAGTCACCGCACACGGCTCCACCGAGAAGCGACAGACCTTGATGTGATCAAGACCGCTGCGGCAAAGGGACCTTGGTGTGGCGGGTGACGTGGTACGTCCGGAGCAGGCGCGAGGTAGGCCGGCCGGAGCCTCGGATACGGCCGCCGAGCCGCCCCTGCACTGCCTAGGATCAACCGGGTACACAGGATCGCCGGCGAAAGGAGCCCCATGGGCGGGGCCAGCAGCATCGACAGAGCGCAGGCCATGATGACCGAAGAGACGGTCGAGGAGATGCTGCGGTCGAGGGCCGGAATCGACCCTGTTGACCTGACCGCGCTGCTGGATGTCCTCGCGATCGGCATCACCAACAGCGCATGGCGCAACACCTGCGTCGAGGACTGGCATGGCGAGGGACGCCTGTCTGACGGCGACATGATGCGGGTCAACAGCCACATCACCCACGGTGTGCGCCAGCGGCTGCGGGGATGGGCGAGGGAGCACGGCATCAGTACCGGCACTCGTGAAGGGCTGGCGGGGCTCACGGTCGAGGATGCCGACGCTCTCGGCTACCGGCTCTTCCGCTGGCTGACGAACCCCGAGCGCAAACTCCCGACTGGTGCGACGCTCCGCGATCTCGCGCGGACCGAGGCGGACCTCGACGAGTACGTGGAAGAGGCGGACCGGAATCTGCGGGGCTTCGTCGCGCAGATGGAGAACAACGGCGTCCGCTTCGGCCTGCTGTTCTCGGCTGCCCATGGTGCACTGGCCTGCACCGAATGGTGGGGGCACCCCTCCTGGCCGACGCGAGTCGACCAGTTCGTGGCCGTGCTCGACAACCCGGCAGACCATCCCTATGGGCCCAAGGAGTACGAGCGACTGCGACCCGAGCCAGCCGGCATGCAGGATCGGAGCGCACTACGTGCGGCGCTCATGCGGGCACCGTGGGAACTGGACAGTGCTATCGCCGAGTGGCTCATCGACGCAGGCATCGGCTGCTTGAGGATCGCCCCGGACGTGCCCGGCGGGCGCTGACCAGCGATGCCGCCCAGGTGCCCTGCAGGGCACATCCGGGGCACACGAAGGCCAAGAGTGCCGCCGACCAGTGCGAACCACTGAAGGTGGTTCCGCCTGGCCAGCGGCACTTTTCTGGTTGAACCCGCAGGTCACGGGCTTGCGGGGGTCAAAAGATCAATGATCGGACTCGTCCTGGTGCTGGAAGAGTACTTCCGGATTGGTGGGCGAGGGCCCGTCCAGCAGCGGACCGTGAATCCCCTTCAGCGTCTGGTCGAAGAACGCCGTCACGTACTCGCGGGTGATCGCCACCCCGCGTTCCGGGGAGAGGGGCGCCGTCGGGAACCCGGCCTCCTCCAGAAGCAGGTCCAGGTCGCTGAAGCTGAAGTGGTCGGCGCCGGTGACCGTCAGCCACTTCTTGTAGCCGCCGAGGGCAGGCCAGGTCCGCCCCCAGTTGTCGCCGTCGGCCGAGAGGTTGTCGGCCGCGCCCAGCATGAGGAACGGCCGGTCGATCTGGCCGGGCATCGGGACGGGGTGGAAGGAGCCGTCCATGTTCACTCCGGCCCGTACGCGCGGGTCGGCGATCATCGTGGCGGCGGCCGCCGCTCCGCCGATGGAGTGTCCGGCCATGCCGATCTCGTGCTTGTCGATGAGGTGTGCCAGGGGCCACGCGCTGTTGCCGTGCGTCAACCGGTCGATCACGAAGGACACATCCAGCGCACGGCCGGCGGCGACGGCGTCGAAGTCGAGCCCCGCTGGGCCGTCGCAGATCGCGCACGGCGACGTCTGGCCGTTCGCCAGCGTCTCGCCGCTGTCCTCGTAGGTGTGGCCGACGAGCGCGACGACGTAGCCGTGACTGGCCAGGTCGGTCGCGAGCGAGGTGAGCGTCATGCGCGGGTTCTCGTACGCGGCTGAGAGGACCACCAGCGGATGCTTGCCGTGTTGCGGCCGCGCGCCGTCGAAGGCGTGCGTGGTGACGCTGGAGAGGTTCTGCGGGGTGACGCCGGAGCTCGTCGGCAGCTTCCGGCGCTGGAGGACTCCGGCTGCCTCACCGAGGGTCATGTACGGGGCCGGGGTCCCGGTCCCGGGGACGGCCGGGTAGACCATGGTGACGGTCAGTTGGCGGGGGCCGGACGACGGCACCCACGGGTCGGGACGGCTCGTGTCGGTGAGGTGGATGACGTCCTCACCCGCGGCGTAGGGCCCGGTCGGCGCGGGGAGCGCGCCCTGGAAGGACCGCGTGGGCGCGGTGGCCGTGGCCGTGGCGGTGTCGAACGCGTGCGTGGCCACCGATGTGGTCGTGGCGGCGAACCCGGTGCCGGTTCCGGTGACGATGGCGGCGAGCGCCAGGGCCGCGACGGCGCTGATACGGCGATTGCGTTTCATGGGGGAGACGCTAGGTTCCGCAGCTCCGCATCGAATCAGCCCGCGGATGCAAACATTCCGATGTCGTTCGTAGCCCCGGCGAGGTACCGGAGTAATCCGCCGGGAGTATGTCGTGCGGCGCGAGTTCCCTTCGCCGGCCTCGTCGAGCGCCGCCTTCGCCCTGGCCTACGACGAACACGACGCCAAGCCCTACCACCGGACCTCCGACGGCAGCCCACTCGAAACCGCATGGACCCCCGGAGGATCAACGCGGCGCTGCACTAGTCCGCGGTGCAGCCCCAGTAGGCGACCTCGGCCGGTTCGCCGTCCCGGTACAACACCGTGCACCGGCCGATCGCGCGGCCGACGGGGGCGAGCAGCTGCGATATCGAAGCGTCCCACTGCTCCCGCGTGGGCCGGCCGTCGGGAGCCCAGCTGCGGATCTCCCCGTCCGTCAGGGGGCGCATCATCGCCTCCTGGTCGCCCGCCCCGGCGTCGATCAGCGCGTAGAAGTCCAGCACCGTGCCGGTGCCTCCGGTCAGGATGTACTCCCGCCAGTCCTCGTCCTCCCAGAGTTCGACGATGCCCTGCCCCGGAAAGCCGTGGTCGTCCTCCGCCAGCTCCTGCTGCTGGGCCCTGCGGAACGCCGCCCCCAGGTCCTCCTGGTACGGCCCGGTCGCCGCCCACCCGTTTCCGCCCACGTCAGAACCCTCCCGTTCGCCGACCTCTCGGACTCACCGCAGGCTAACAACCGCCACTGACAGGACCGGCCGTCCGGGCCATCCGGGGTCCGGGCCTCGGGCGTTCGGGCCGGCTGCGCCACCACGGGGTCCGCAGTGCCGTCACGGCCGCCCCCACCGTCACGGCCACCCCCGCCGTCACAGCCGCCCCCGTACGCGGCGGAAAGCGGGCGGTATGCGACCATACCCGCCATGTCCAGCACATTTCCGCCCGGCCGGGGCGCCGACGCCCCGGCCGACCCGCGCCGCCGCCTCCTGCTCGAACTCGGCGCAGGACTGTTGAGCGGCGGCCTGCCCGTCCACGACGTGGAGGAGGAGCTGCGCGGTCTCGGGCGGGCGCTGGGGGCGCCCGACGTGCGGGTGGCCGCCCTGACCACCGGGCTGTTCGTCGCGCTGAGCGCGGACGACGCGACCGCGTTCGAACCCGTCGGCCCCACGCTGCGGTTCGAGCAGACGGCCGACCTCCTCGACGTGGTGCACCGGCTGCGCGCGGGCGACCTGGACGGACACCGGGCGCTGCGCGACCTGGACGCGATCCGCCGGGCGCCGGCCCGCTGGCCCGGCTGGGTCGCGGACCTGGGGATGCTGCCGGTCGGCGTGGGGCTGTGCCTCTACCTGCAACCCGTGGCGGCGAACGTCGTCACCGCCGGGATCGGCTCCCTGATCGTGGTGGGGCTGACCATGGCGGCCCGCCGGATGCCGCTGCTCCGGCCGCTGCTGCCGGTCACCGCCGGCTTCCTCGTCTCCGTCCTCGTCCTGGGGGCCGCCCGCGCCTCGCTGCTGGACGGGCCGCTGCGCACGATCGTCGCGACGCTGGCGATCCTGCTGCCGGGCAGCCTCCTGGTGACCGGACTGTCGGAGATCGCCGCGGGTGCGGCCAGCGCCGGCACCGCTCGGCTGGCGTCCGGCTCCGTGCAGCTGGCGCTCTTCCTCGCCGGCGTGGTGGCCGCCGGCACCGTCACCGGAGTTCCGGCCTCCGCCCTGGCCAACACCCAGGTGGCCACACCGAGTTGGTGGCTGATCTGCCTGGGGCTGGCGCTCACCGTGGCCGGGGTCGTGATCAACGTCCACACCCCGCCGCCGGCCATCCCGTGGATCGTCGCGGTGATCGCGGTGACCGCCGCCGTCCAGGTCACCGTGACCTCGGCCAACGGCGCGGCGATCGGCGGCCTGGCCGGGGCGGTCACCGCCGCGGCCGCCGCCACCGTCGCGCACTGGCTGCGGCGCGGCTCGTCCTGGCAGGTGCTCTACCTGCCCGCGTTCTGGGTCGTGGTGCCGGGCTCCTTCGGCCTGCTCAACACCGCACAGATCGAGGTCGCCAACGGGGCGCACGCCCTGCTCACCGCCGTGTCGGCCGTCTTCGGGGTCTCCATCGGCACCCTCATCGGCTCGGTGATCAGCCGCATCCCCCGGCCCACCCTGCCGCGGCCCCGGACCTGACGCCCGGGCGGCCGCGCAGCGCTCCGCGACATCAGACTTGAGCGCGAAGCAGCGAAGCAGCGAAGCGCCGCGAACTCGACGGTCCAGCCGGCCCGTTGAAGCCGCCCCTCCACCATGCCGGCCGGTGCGGTCAGGCGTTGCCGGAAGCTCCGGCCCAGGGACGCTCACCGACCTCGCAGTGGCAGCAACGTGCCACAGCACCGTCGTGGTTGTACCACTCGTGGGCTCCGCAATCCTTGCTGCCCTTGCCGCCGAGCCCTCGCTCGACGAGGTACCAGGACAGGTGCCTGCGCAGACGGGTACGCCATCGATACCGACCGGTCCGAGTCACCCCGACAGGCTAGTGCGATCCGGCCCACCCTGGAGTTCAATCACCGAGCCGAGGATCCGGGCCGAGCCACTGTCTGGTGGACACGAGGACGCCTCGATCGGGACCGCCCATCGCTGCGCGGGTCGACGAACGGCGAGGACCGTCGCGGGAGTGTCAGCCCTCGGGGGCAGGATGCCACCCGGCATCGTTCGCGCGTCGGAGGGGAAGGGCCATGGCGGCCACAGCGTTGGAGAGGCCGAGTGGCTGTTGTCACACGGTGGCAGTACGCCTCCGGCTGTCCCAGTTCTCGGCCACTCTCGCGTGTGACTGCCTGGCTCACCGGTTTGCGCATGTGGGCGGCCGAGCTGTTCGAGCAGGACGTCAAGCCGGGCGGACGTGACCCCGATCGCCTGATGCCGCAACGGTAGAAACAGCCGGGAGCGGACGGTGCATCAGGTCGCGGGGCTGCCTGGCGCTGCCCGTGGCAGCGCCAGGCTCGTCCTCGGGTCGTCACCAGGGCTGGCTCTAGCCGTTGAGGATCGTCACGTTGTACACGGACTCGGAGGAGCTGAAGTCGACCCTGTTGGTCCGCGTACCGGTCGGCCCGATGTCGATGGTGCCGACGGTGGTCTCGAAGCTCCCGTGATTCCAGTCGGCCGTGATCCTGTAGACGCCGGTCAGGTTGACGCTTTTCACCGTGCCGGCGGTGCCCGCGTAGCAGAAGTTGCCGGAATGGGTCCAGACTTCCAGGCCGTGGCTCATGGGGCCGTTGGCGTTCTGGGTGGGGCACGCGATGCCGCCGATGGCGCTGGCCGGCGTGGCGATCGCCACGCCGCCGGCCAGGATGCCGCCGGTGAGGGCTACGGCCGAGAGTTTCCTGCGAACTGTCAAGATCATCTCCTGTGCCTTGCGGTGGCCGCGATCCCATGCCGGTGATCGCGGTGGTCCGAGTCGCACCGTGCCGCCCTGGCCCGCCCTCCAGCCCTGGTTCCCAGGTAAGTCCGGTGCCAGTTCGAAGAGTTCTCCGATGCCGAGAGCATGCCAAGGTTAGCCATCAGCCTCAGGTCTTGTCAGGCACTTCTCGACTCCACCCTCGTGCCACAACTGGTGCCACTGGTGAGCGGCTGTTGTCCTTCCGTGCTTGATGACTGCGTTTTCGCTGGTCAGGTACAGGGGCGGCGGCCCCGGGGAGTGGCGTCGTGTCGTCGCTCGGTTGGAGGTCGGGATGCCGTCGGTCATGGGGCTTCTGGAACAGCGAGAGCTCGCTGCTCGCCGTCGCGTGGACGGGCTGCGGGAAGAGGCCGACCGTATCCAGGCCGAGCCGGCCGTAGCCGACCGCGGCGAGCACGCACCCCACCGAGGCGTCACAGGCGCGCTGACGGGCGCGGCCGGGCCGCCGGGGGGAGCGCGCCCGTACGCGTCACGCGCCGCGGCCCCACCGCGCGTAGCCCCGCTCGATCTCGGCCAGGTACTGGGTCAGGTCGAAGCGGACCTCCTCGATGACCCGGCCGCCGGCACCCGGGTACATCAGGTCGTTCCAGAACACGGTCCGCCCCCGGAGCCGGACCCGGATCGGGACCGCCGGGGCGGTGTCGGGGCCCTGCCCCTGGGTACCGAGCTCCGCGCTCCGGGGCTGATCGGCCGGATGGAGCGGACCTCCGGGCCTGAGCAGCCGGCTCGGATGACCGCCGGCCGCGCCGTCGTGACTGCGCGCGATCACGTCGAGGCCGTCGACGAAGAGGTAGGTGTGGACGGCGCGGCACACGGGCGGTCCGGGACAGACGCTGACCAGCAGCGTGCTGACCGGGTCGCGCTCCTGGCGATCGGCGACGCCCTCGGCACGCACCCGGCGCGGGGGCCTACGCGGCATTCGACCCTGACGGCTTCGACATCACGGAGCCGATGGTAGGTGCCCACGGGACCGCCCGGCAGTCCGTTTTCCCGGACCGCCGATCGGGGGCGGCCCCGGCAGGTCTGCGTGCCCGGCCACGTCGCCCGGCCGACGTGGGCAGTCCGCCTGGAGACCGGCACCTCGAACGGCACCGGGCGGGAGTCGGACCCCCGTGGGGCCACTGCTGCCGGCCACCGGGACAATGATCTTGGATGTCGGCCGGTGCTGAACGAGGGGCAGACGGGGTTGCGGATCAACGTTCTGGGGCCGCTTCAGGTCGTACGGGGTGCGGACGGGGAGGCTTTCGAGGTCGGCGGGGCCCGGCTTCGGTCGCTGCTGGTCCGGCTGGCGCTCGACCCCGGGCGCGTGGTCACCCGTGAGCGCCTGGTGGACGACCTCTGGGGGGACACCCCGCCGGAGGAGCCGGCCGGCGCCCTGCAGTCCCTGGTCTCCCGGCTCCGGCGGGTACTGGGGGCCGACCGGGCCGTGATCGGTTCGCACCCCGCCGGGTATCTGCTCGACCTGCCCCGCGGGAGCGTGGACGCCTGGGACTTCGAGCAGAAGGCGGCGGCGGGACGGGCGGCACTGACGGCGGGCGGGCTCGCCGAGGCGGTCGCGCTGCTGGACGGGGCGCTGGAACTCTGGCGCGGCGCGCCGTTCGCGGACGCCGAAGGCGTCGGGTTCGCCGCGGCGCCGGCGGCCCGGCTGGCGGAGCTGCGGCTGTCGGCGGTCGAGGACCGGGCCGACGCCCTGCTCGCGCTCGGCGGGACCGACGCGCCCGCGCGTCTGGTCGCCGAGCTCACCGGACTGTGCGTCGCCCACCCGCTGCGCGAGCGGACCGCCGTCAGGCTGATGCGCGCGCTCCACGCGACCGGGCGGCAGGCGGCGGCGCTGGAGGTGTTCGAGCGAACCCGGCGGTCGTTGGCGGAGGAGCTGGGTGCCGACCCGTCCGCCGAGCTGAAGGACGTCCACCTGCGGGTGCTGTCCGGCGCGCAGCCGCTCACCCCGGGGCCGGCCGGGGCGTCGGGCGCGAGCGTGGCCGGGCGCACCGCGCTGCCCGGCTGGATCACCGCCCTGATCGGGCGCGACGAGGCGCTGACGGCCGTGGCGGAACGGCTGCGCCGGTCGCGCCTGGTGACGCTGACCGGGCCGGGAGGCGTGGGCAAGACCCGGCTGGCCGTCGCCGCCGCAACGGCCGCGCAGGCAGCACACGCCGGCACCGTACCGGCAGCGCACGCCGCACGCCGCGCACCGGACGTACCGGATGTACCGAACACACCGGACGTACGGGTCGCCGAACTCGCGGCCGTGGCCGGGCCGGACGGGCCGGCCCGGGCCGTGCTGACGGCGGTCTGCCACCCGGCGGACGCCGGGGTGCTGTCCGGCGGCCTGCCCACCGGCGAGCCGGCCGGGGACCCCGTCGACCGGATCGTCCGGGCGCTGGAGGGCCGGGACGTCCTGCTCGTCCTGGACAACTGCGAGCACCTGATCGAGGAGGCCGCCCGGCTGACCCACCGCCTGTTGGCCGCCGCGCCCCGGCTCACCGTGCTGGCCACCAGCCGCGAACCGCTCGGCGTGACCGGCGAGGTGCTGTGGCCGGTGCCGCCGCTCGCCGTGCCCGAACCCGGCGCCACCGTGCAGGAGGCGCTCGCGTACCCGGCCGTCGCCCTCTTCGCCGAGCGAGCCGCCGCGGCCTGCCCCGGATTCGCCGTGGACCGGGACACCGTCGAGCCGGTCGTCCGGATCTGCCGGGAGCTGGACGGCCTCCCGCTGGCCCTCGAACTGGCGGCGGCCCGGCTGCGGGCGCTGAGCCCCGGGCAGATCGCCGCGCGGCTGCACGACCGGCTCCGGCTGCTGGACCGCGGCCCGCGCACCGCTCCGGACCGGCACCGCACGCTGCGCGCCGTCATCGACTGGAGCTGGGAGCTGCTCGACGAGGACGAGCGCGTCCTGCTGCGCCGGCTCTCGGTGTTCGCCGGCGGGGCGACCCTCCCGGACGCGCACCTGGTCTGCGCCGGGCACTGGCCGGGCGGGCCGGCGCCCGACCCGACGGCCGTGGAGGACCTGCTGGCGTCCCTGGTCGACAAGTCCCTGGCCACGGTCGCCGGCCGGGGCACCGGGGCGGTGCGCTACCGGCTGCTGGAGACGGTCCGCGCGTACGCGGCCGAACGGCTCGTGGAGGCCGGCGAGGACGGCCGGACCGGCGCCGCCCACCTGCGCTGCTTCACGGAACTCGCCGAGGACGCCGAACCCCGACTGCGGACGGCCGGTCAGACCGGCCTGCTGGCCCGGCTCGACGCGGAACAGGGCAACCTGGACGCGGCGCTGCGCCGGGCGGTCGCCGTCGGCCCACCGGAGTTCGCGCTGCGGTTGGCGGCCGCACGGGCCTGGCCGTGGCTGATGCGTGGCCAGGGCCGCGAGGCCGGTGAGTGGACGGCGGCCGTCCTCGCCGCCCACGGCTGCGTCCCGCCGCCCGGCCTGGAGCAGGTGCACGCCCGGTGCGTGATCCTGGCGCAGCTCACCGCGCCGCTCCGGGAGACCGGCGACGCCGTGATCCCGCCCGAGGCGATGGGCGCGGCCCTGGTCACGGCGCAGCAGTCCGACCACCCCGTCGCCCTGGCCGCCTCGCTGCTGCTCGCCGTGGCGAGCCCGCCGGACGTGCCGGACCCGGCGGGCGGGGCGGACACACCGGGCGAGGCGAGCCCGCCGGACCCGGCGGACGCAGTGGGCGCGACGGCGCAGCGGTACGGCGGGCATCCCGACCGGTGGGTCCGGGCGGCCGCCCGGCTGGTGCTCGGCCGGGTCGAGTTGGGCGCGGGCCGGATCGGGCGCGCCGAGCACTGCCTGCGGACCGCGGTGGACGACTTCCGGGCCCTGGGCGACCGTTGGGGGCTGGCCATGGCCCTGGTCACGCTGGCCGCGCTGCTGTCCGTCACCGGCGCGGCCGACGAGGCGCTCGCGGCGCTGGCGGAGGCCGGTGAACGGGACGTCGAAATGGGCGGTCGCGGCGAGGCGCCCCTGCTCCTGCTGCTGTCGGGCCGACTGCGGGCGCGCGGCGGCGAGGCGGCGGCGGCCCGGGCGGACCTGGAGCGCGCCCTGGCCGCCGCCGACCGCGCCCGGGACCCGCACCTGCAGGCCGCCGCCCGCTACGCACTCGGTGAACTCGCCCGGCGGACCGGCGACTTGGACGCGGCGGCGGACGGCCTTCAGGAGACGCTGCGGCGGCTGGAGCAGCTGCCCGCGACCGGTCCCGGCGCCCCGGCGCGGCTGCACCTGCTCGCCCTGTTGCACACCGGTCTGGCCCGGACCCGCCGGCGGCTCGGCGCGCCGGACGCGGCCGCAGCGCTGCACCTGCGCGCCCTGGAGCTGGCCGCGGACAGCGGCGACCGGCCGGTGCGGGCGGACGTCCTGGAGGGGTACGCCGAGTACAGCCTCGCCGGCGGCGACGCGGCGCGCGGGGCCGCGGCGCTGGGCGCGGCGCACAGCCTGCGCGGGGCCCACGACGCGGGCGATCCGGAACTGCGGGCCGTCCTGGACGGCTGCGCCGAGGCCCTCGGGGAGGCCGGGTTCCGGGCCGCCTGGGAGCGCGGCCTGGCGTTGCCGCGGCCGGAGTCGCTGGCCCTGGAGGCGGGCTGACGGGCCCTCCGGAGGACGACGGCCGTGCCGCGTCGCCCGCTCCGCCGGACGCGCGGCCCGGCGGAGCGGGTAAGGGGTCAACCGGCGCGCGCCGGTGCCCGGTCAACCGGCGGGCGCGCGTACCCGGTCAGCCAGTGCGCCGCTGCCCGGTCAGCCGCCGAACGGCTGCTGGTCCGGTGCGCAGACCGTCCCGGGGGCGGGCAGGACACCTTCGACCAGGTAGCGGGTCTCGTGCCGGGCGGCGCAGTCGCTGGGGTTGGCCAGCACGGTGTGGCCGTAGCCGTCGACGGTCAGCAGCCGGGCGCGGGCGAGCGAGCGGGCCATCGCGCGGGAGCCTTCGTACGGCATGGCCGGGTCATCGGTGTTGGCGACGACCAGGACCGGCTGGGCGGTCGGGTGGTTCCAGGGGCCGTCGTACCGGTCGCGGTCCCGGGCGGGCCAGTCGGCGCAGCGCTCGTCGGCCCAGGCGAAGTACGGGCCGACCTCGCCGGAGCGGGCTCGGGCGAGCGCGGCCAGGGCGGCGTGGTCGGCCCGGGCCGGCGGGTCGGCGCTGTCCGAGCACGCCACTGCGAGCACCTGGTCCGGCGACGGGTGGACGACGGGCGGCAGTGCGGTCGGCGCGGCGGGCGCTTCGGTGGCGGCCCACAGTGCGCCGAGCGTCGCGCCCAGCTGGGTCCAGCCGGTGCCGGGGATGCCCGGGACGGGGTTGGCGGCGTAGAGCGAGAGGATGGTGGCCTCCAGGGTCGAGCCGGCGGTGAAGGTCATCCCGCCGAAGGCGACCGGTCGGGTGCGCAGCCGCGCCAGCAGTTCGCCGTACCTGGCCCGGGTGGCGGCGGCCGTCCCGGCGGAGAAGGCGCAGCTCCGGGAGTCGGCCTGGGATCCGGGCCGCGGGCCGGCCTGGGATCCGGTCAGGGGGCCGGCCTGGCCGCACTGGTCGAGGAAGGCGTCGAGGACGCGGCCGGCGGCCAGGTCGCTGCCGTTGCGCAGCAGGGTGCCCGTGGTGGCGCCCTGCCCGCCGCGGCCGGTCGACCAGGCGACCGGGTCCGGTGCGCTGTCGAGGATCATGGCGCGGACCCGGCCGGGGAACAGGTTGGCGTAGGTGGCGCCGAGGTAGCTGCCGTACGAGGTGCCCAGGTAGGTGAGCTGCCGGTCGCCGACCGCCCGGCGCAGCAGCTCCATGTCCCGGGCGACGTTCGCGGTGGAGACGTGCGGCAGCAGGGCGGGGTTGCGGTCCGCGCACTGCCGGGCCAGCCGCCGGTAGGCGGCGCTCCAGGCCTGCTGCTGGTCCTCGCCCTCGGGGTAGCCGACGGCGGTGCCCGCCAGCAGGGCCTGCTCGTCCTGCGGGTCGTCGAAGCACTGGACGGGAGCGCTGGCTCCGGTGCCGCGCGGGTCGAAGCTGACGATGTCGAAGCGCTTGCGCACCTCCTCGGGGAACCCGCCGAGCATCGCGGGCAGGGCCTTTACGCCGGACACGGCCGGGCCACCGGGGTTGTAGAACAGCGAGCCGATCCGGTGCGCGTGGTCCTCCGCGGGGTGCCGGATGACGGCGAAGTCGATCCCGGCGCCGTGCGGGTCGTGGTGGTCGAGCGGGACGCGGGCGGTCGCGCACTCGAAGCCGTCCGCGCACTTCTCCCAGGTCAGGCGGGGCACCGGTCCGGTGTCCGGCGCCGCCAGGGCCGTCGCCGGGCACACCGCGGCCAGCAGTGCGGCCGCGGCGGCGCCCGCGCCGAGCCGCCATCCGGCTGCCGTACGCCGCGCCGCAGTGCGGGACGCCCGGTGCGGGCGCGGTCCTGCGGCGGGGCCGGGGAGAGGGGAGGTAGGAGTCATGCCGGTGCCCTTTCGTCAACGGGCCGGGCGGTCGAACGCGCTCCTCGGTCGCGGCGTACCGCCCGGCACGTCCGACCGTTCCGCACCTCGCGGGCAGACCGCTGGCAGAGCGCTGGCAGTGCGCCGGCAACGCCCCGGCACCCGTCGGCGGATTTACGGGCGGCGGCTACGCCCGGGGCGGGACGCCCGCCGGGTCGGCGGTCAGCGAGAACCGGACCTTGGGCCGGGCCAGGGCCCCCGCGCGGCCGTAGAAGCGGATGGCGTCGGCGTTCCAGTCCGGCGTCTGCCACTCGATGTGTGCCGCGCCGAGGGCCGCTGCCGCGTCCTGCACGGCGTCCAGCAGGGCCTTCCCCCAGCCCTCTCCGCGGTGCGGTTCGGTGACGAACAGGCAGTCCAGGTGGAGGTGGTCGGCCGCCCGCCAGGTGGAGAACTCCAGGGAGTAGGTGGCGTAGCCGATCAGTTCACCTCCCCGGTCGACGACCAGGCACCACGCTCTCGGACGTGCCGAGAACAGCACGGGCTCCAGGCGGACGGCGAGATCGGCGGGCACGGGCTCGGCGCGCTCGAAAGCGGCGTGGGCGGCGCACAGCCGGGCCACCGCCGGCAGGTCGGCCACGGTGGCGGGGCGGATCGCGCCATCCGGGCGGAGGTCACGGGCCGGGCGGAGGTCACGGGCCGGGCGGATCGCGCCGCCCGGCCGTGCGGGGTCCGTCAGCATGCGCAGGAGATGCCCGAGCGCGGGGCGGTCAGGTCGTCGACGGGGCGCTGCTCGGTGCCGGTGGCGGAGTCGTAGGCGAAGCCCTCGCGTGCCCAGTACTCGAAGCCGCCGAGCATCTCCTTGACCCGGTAGCCGAGGCGGGCGAAGGCCAGCGCGGCGCGGGTCGCGCCGTTGCAGCCGGGGCCCCAGCAGTAGGTGACCACGGTCAGGGCCGGGTCGATCAGCTGCGGCGCCAGCTCGGCGATCCGCGCGGTGGGGATGTGGAGGGCGCCGGGGATGTGGCCCTGGTCCCAGGCGGCGTCGCTGCGGGTGTCGACCACCACGACACCGGGCGCGCCGGACACCAGGTCCGCGTGGATGTCGGAGACGTCCGCCTCGAAGGCGAGCCGGGCGGCGAAGTGGGCGGCGGCCTCGGCGGGGGCGGCGGCGGGCACGCTCAGGACGGCGCCGGTAGTCGCGGCGGAAGCGGTGGCGGTGGCGGCAGCGGCAGCGGCAGCGGCAGCGGCAGCGGCGACGGCGGGAGCGGTGGCGGACATGCGGGTACCTCGTGTTCCGGCTGGTCGGGACGGGGCTCGGTGCGCGCCGTTCCCGGTTCCCCCGGTCGGCGACGGCTCCATCCTCCGGTCCGCGGGACCGCCCCACGAGTGGCGTGAACGCCTGAGGTCGCCAAGATCCCGCCAGTCGGACGGACTGCCCCACGACCGTCCGAAACCCTGCCCGATCGCCCTCGATCCCTAGCGGCCAACCGCATCAATCAGGTCACTCCAGAACAAAGGTAGGATAACTCAACTTCCGCGCTACGCGCGGAGACTTCCATAAATGTTCCATTTGCCCGATTCATCTCCCGCTTCACACGCACGGAGCCACCCTCATGGACAACACGTCCACCGCCGCCACCGCCGACGGCGCGATAGAGACGCGCGGTATCGAACCCGTCCCGGACCACGAGCGCCGGGGCAGAGTCCGCGAGCTCTTCCCGACCTGGGTCGCCGCGAACATCAGCGTGCTGCTGCTCACCATGGGCGCGGCCCTGGTGGTGCTCAACCAGCTGAACTTCTGGCAGGTCCTGATCGTCGCGGCGTGCGCCGCGCTCGTCTCGTTCGGCCTGGTCGGCGTGCTGTCGGTCTCCGGGAAGTGGGGCGGGGCGCCCGGCGCGACCCTCTCGCGGGCCACCTTCGGCGTGCGCGGCAACCTCTTCCCCGGCGCGATCCTCTGGATCGCCCGGTTCGGCTGGGAGACGATCAACGCCGTCACCGGCGCCTATGCCGTGCTGACCGTCCTCGACCTGATGTTCGGCGTGAAGAGCAACACCGCGCTGATCGTCATCACGCTCTTCCTCTTCGTCGCCTGCACCTTCCTGGTCTCCGGCATGGGCCGCAAGGCGCTGAACGTCTGCAACACCTGGTCGACGTACCTCTTCGGCGTCTTCAGCATCCTGGTGCTGGGCTACCTGGTCGCGACCATGGACTGGAGCGAGGTCTTCGCCAAGCCCGCCGGCACCACCGCGATGATGATCGCCGGCATCGGAACCATCGCCGCCGGCGGCATCAGCTGGGTCCCCACCGGCCCGGACTTCGCCCGCTACCTGCCGCACGCCGCCTCCGGCAAGAAGATCGTCGGCGTGACGGTCTCCGGCGCCGGCCTGGTCATGGTGCCGATGGTGCTGATGGGCGCCGTGATGGCGGTGGCCTCCCCCGGCCTGGCGCAGGCCGCCGACCCGGTCTCCTTCCTCGGTGACCTGCTGCCGACCTGGCTGGCCGTGCCCTACCTGCTGACCGCGATCGTGGGCATGCTGCTGATCAACAGCCTCTCCATGTACTCGGCCGGCTTCACCGCGCAGACCATGGGCGTCAAGCTCCCGCGCGCCCTGGCCGTCAGCATCAACGCCGTGATCTCGCTGGTCGGCGGCCTGCTGCTGATGCTGGTCGCCAAGAGCTTCCTGGGCTCCTTCATCACCTTCCTGATCCTGCTCGCCGTCTCCTTCTCGGCCTGGATCGGCGTCTACGCCGTCGACATGTTCCGGCGCCGGTCGCGCGCGGTGCGCTACGACGCCGACGCGCTGATGGACACCAGCCGGAACAGCCGCTACTGGTACGTCGGCGGCTTCTGCTGGCAGGCGATGGTGTCGTGGGTGCTCGCGCTGCTGATCGGCCTCGCCTTCACCAGCTGCGACTGGTTCGCCGGCCCGCTGTCCGACACCTTCGTCGGCAGGTACGGGCTCGCCTGGGCCGCGACCATCGTGGTCTCCGCCCTGATCATGGCCGTGCTGCCCACGCCCCGGGAGAACACCCCCGCCACCGCCGAGCAGCCCGCCGGCCTCCGTGCGGAGCAGCCCGAACGGGTCAGCGCCTGACCGCGCGTACGCGGGCGTCCGGCCCCCCGGACCCCCGCGTACGCCCCGGACCGCCCGGGTGCCGACTCTGTTGAGCCGGCACCCGGGCGGTCCGGTTTTCGATGCCGCCGTCCGCGGCCGCCGCTCGGGCCCGTACGGGCCTTCTCGGGCCTCTTCGGGCCTCTTCGGGCCTTCACCGGCCTTCACCGGCCTTCACCGGCCTTCACCGGCCCTCTCGGCCCTCTTCGGGCGCTCCGGGCCTCGTGGGCCCGGCGGCCGTCAGGAGGCGCAGTCGCGGCAGATGGGCTGACCGTTCCTGTCCTCGCCGGCGAGCTGGTTGCGGTGGTGCACCAGGAAGCAGGTCATGCAGGTGAACTCGTCCTGCTGGATGGGCACGACCCGGACGGTGAGTTCCTCACCGGACAGGTCGGCACCCGGGAGCTCCAGGCCTTCGGCGCCCTCGGTGTCGACGTCGACGACGGAGCTCTGCTTGTCCTCGCGCTGACTCTTCAGCTCCTCGATGCTCTCGTCGCTGCTTCCGTCGCCGGTGTCTCGCGGGGCGTCGTAGTCGGTTGCCACTGGGGTGCCTTCTCCTCAACAGTCGTTTCCGGTGGGCAGGTCGTGCCACCCACCGGCCGACACGGTACCGGTCCGGCGCGGCGGACCGCCCACCTGTGACGCACCACCATGCCATCTGCCGGGCCATCCGGCGCGCGAACGCCGACACGCGACCACCCGCCACCCACGCGTCCCTCGCCTGTGGTAGGCGACCTGGAGAGCCCGCGCGGGCCGTCCACGCCCCCGTGCGGACGGCTGTCGGGGAGCCCACCGGACCGGCTCAGGCCCAGCGGTGAAACACCTGGGCGGCGGTGTCCGTCCGGCACCGGTCGACCGACGCCGGGCCCCGGGACCCGTGCTCACGCGGGCGCGCCGGTCTTCAGACCGGCCCGACGCGAGAGGATTCGGGTATGACGATCACACCCCGGCTGGTGGCCAAGTACGCGATCCCGGACCGGGACGGTGCCCACACCTACCTCGACCCCACCGGCCCCGTTCCCCGGCTGGAGGTCCGCAGCCCGGAGTCGCTGCGCATCTACGAACTGCGGGAACAGGCCGAGCTGAGAGCCGAGTTCCCGGCCCCCACGCCCAACCGGTGGTCGCGGCAGTGGGTGGCTCCCGACCTCTCGTTCGCCGTCTTCGGCGCCGGGACGGAGTACGTCGCGGTCGCCCCGGACGGCACCAGGCTGTGGCAACAGCCGTACGGCACGTGGGAGGTGAGCCGCTGGGGCTACCTCGACTTCTCCGGCTCGACCGGCGGCGCCGACCGGGAGCTCCGGATCTGGTTGCGGCTCCCCTCCGGGCTGTCCGACAGCACCCTGATCCTCACCCTGGACGCCGCGGGGGCGGTGCTGGCGCGGAGCGTGCTCCCGTGCGGCGGCTACGAGCGGTTCGTCAGCCTGCTCTGGGACGAGAACGACGAGGTCAGCGGCGTCACCGTGTCCGGCGGGCAGGCGGCGGCCACGCACTTCGAGGCGCGGTGGGAGTCCGGTGGCATCGTCCTGGGCCGGCAGTTGCCACCGGGCCGGGGCGACCTGCTCCGGAACGAGCGCGAGTACCTGGGCGCGGACTCACGGAACGCCCGCTGCATGACCGTCGACCGGAGGCGACAGGACGTCAGCTGGCACAGCCTCCCCTCGTACCGGGTCACCGCCACGCTCGGCCTGAGCGACTTCCCGGCCCCCGGCACCGGCGACTGCTCGGTGCACAACGACCCGCAGATCTCCACCTTCAGCGGGTTCGTGGACGACGACACGGCGATGGTGACGCTCTACAACCCGTACGACGAGGCCGCGGTGTACGTGTTCGGCCACGAGCGCTGGAGGGAGCACAGCCACTGGCTCGCCGACCCCGCCACCGGTGCCCTGCACGGCCGCATCGAGTACCCGATGGCCGAGGTCGACACCGTGATGCCGGTCGGCGACGGCACCTGGATCACCGAGGAATGGGACGCCGTCTACCGCTGGCGGCGCTGAGCCCGTCCGCCCATCTGCCCGTGCGCCCGCCCGCTCATGAGCCCATCCACCCGCCCACCCATCCGCCCGTCCGCACCGGGCTCGCCGCGACGCCCGCGGACTAGGCTGGCGCCGCAGGCGTGTCGGCCCGGGGTGGGGAGAGCGGCGTGGGAGTCGAGGAGCCGGAGGGAACGGGCGGGACGGACCGGACGGGCGGGGCCCTGCCCGGGTCCTGCCCGCAGTGCGCGCGGGACCTGGTCCGGGAGACCACCCGCGCCGGGGCGTACGGGGGCACCAACGAGTGGTGGAAGTGCCCCGGTTGCGGGTTCCTGGGGCGTCCCGACCTCGGGGGGCGCCCGATCCTCCACCCGTTCCGGTACCCGGAGGGCGAGGAGGCGGACTGCGTCTTCTGCGGCTGGGAGGACTGCAACCGGGCGAGCGAGGCCTTCGCCTGGGACGGCTGGCTGTGCGAGTGGATCGTCTGCACGACCTGCGGGCGGGAGAACGTACGCCGGATCAGGCGCGTCGCCGAGTAGGGCGCAGCCGGTACGGGCCCCGGGGCCCCGGTCCCGTCGTGCGCCCTGGAGTGGGAAGTCGGCCGGGCCGACTTCCCACTCCCCGGCCGGGCAGCGCGCCGGCGAGGTGGGTCAGGAGAGCAGGCCGTCGTAGTCCGGCAGCTTGAAGGTCCGCTCGGCGTGGCCGCCGTTCAGGTCCGTCCAGTTGTTGCCGATGCTGGCGATGATCGTGTAGCCCTCGTTCTCGACCTTGATCCGCTCATCCGTCTTGTACTGCTGCACCGACTTGAAGAGGTCGCCGATGCCGCGCCCGTGCAGCTCGTCCACGGTGTAGCCCGCGCTCTGCAGGCTGGACCGGGTGATGGCCTCCATGAAGTCCACCCGCGCGGTGACGAAGATGATCGCGACCCCGCGCGAGTGGGCGTACTGCGCGAGCTCCACCACCGGCGCCATGCCCGGCATCGCGAGCGGGTGGAAGTGCGTCGCCAGGCTGGTGTTGTCGATGTCGAGGACGATCGCGGGCTTTCCGCCCGAGGGCTGGGAGACACGCTGCTCGACGTAGGCGCGGGCGGGCGCGATCGCGGCGGCGACGTCGGCCAGCCACTGCTCCTCGGTCACCGAGCTGCTGCTCGCCTCCGCAGCGACGGACGCAACGGGAGCAACGGGAGCCGGGGCGGCGGCCGGGGCGGCCGGGGCCGCGACGGCCGGGGTGGCAAGAACGGCGGTGACCGCGGCCGTCAGGGTCGTGGCAGCAACGAGCTTGGCCTTGAGACTCATCTCTGAACCTCGCCTTTCACAGTGGTGAACAATCAGTCAAGTGGTGCTTCGACATGGCACCTTGGTGCCGAGGAGAGCGATTCTCGCCCAGCCGGCCCCGCCCCGGGCGGGTCACCTCGACAGAACGTCAAGAACATGCCAGACACCTGGTCGGCGCCGTCCGCAGCGTGTACCGCCCCGCCCCCGGGCCGGGCTCACCGGCACCGCGCGCGGTCGGCCAGAGCGCCACGGGCTTTCTCCGCCAAGCCCCGGCGGGCGGCGGGTGTGCTGCTCTATGGTCGGGTGGCATGGGGACTGTGGGGGACGGCTTCGACCTGTACCGCCGTGCCATGACACCGCCGGTGTTCGACGACCGGACCAGGGACGCGTGCGTCATCGTGCCGGGCATCATGGGCAGCGTCCTGCAGGACACCGTGACGGGCCGCCCGCTGTGGGGCGTGGACCCGGCGATGCTCACCGACCTGCTGACGGGCGGTGAGCGCCTGGCCGCGCTGCACGCCGATCCCCGGGAGCGGGCCGCCGACGCCGACACCGCCCGGCGTGGCCCGCTGACCCGCGTCGGCGCCACCGCACTGCTGACCAAGCCGTGCTGGCTGCCGTTCTTCCAGGGCCTCGACCCCTACACCGACCTGCGCAAGGCCCTGCAGGGCGTCACCCTGGCCCCCGAGGCGGTGGCGCCGTTCCCGTACGACTGGCGCCTGGCCGTCGCCTACAACGGGGCCCTGCTGGCCCGCGCGGCCCGCGCGCCACACCGACCCCGCGCTTCACGGGCGCGGAGGAACTCGATCCCACGCTGGTGCTTCGGATTCGGGACGGCCGGGCCCGGTGACCCCCTCCGGGGGACGGTCCGGCGCACCTGCTACGCGTCCTGCCCCGTCGGGTCCTCCTGCAGTGCCCTGAGCGACAGCGGCACCCGTTCCCGCACCAGGTCGACGTCGAGGACCACCGCGGTGACCTGCCGGCCGACCGCGACGACGTCGCCGGGGTGGTCGACCGGGCGCCGGGACGGCTCGGGAAGGTCGATCGTCGCGGTGAAGCCGCCGATGTCGACGGACGTGACGCCGGAGTCGGCGATCCCGGTGACGGTGCCGGTCACGCTCTGACCGCGGCGCAGGGTCCTCAGGAAGGCCCAGGCCCGGTCGCTCGGGGTCGGTTCGGTCCCCCACCGGGCGCGGACGACGCCGTCGTCGTCGGGCAGGACGGCCGTGAACAGCGGGGTGCGCTCGTCCACGTACACCGACAGGAGCGCGGCGGCCCGGGCACCGGCGACCCGGGCGGCCACGGCCTGGAAGTCGTCCTCGTCGGCGACCACGCTGGTGATCCGGCCGTCCTGCTCCTCCCAGACGAACTCGACCAGGCCGTCCTCCGGGAGCGCGGCCAGGACGGCGCCGACGTCGGTGGAGAGGTCCGGCCAGACCTCCAGCCGGGCACGGGGGGTCAGCCGCGCCCGCACCGCCGCAAGGGAGCCCTCGTCGAGCCGATGCCAGCGGGAGGCGTTGCCGAGGTGCATCTCCTCCAGGAGCGCCGCCTCGCCCGTCGCCACGCACGCCCGCACCCGCGCCCAGAAGTCGTCGTCGGCCGGGCGCTGCACACCGGACTCGTCGAGCTCCATGTCGTACGGGGAGGCCTCCAGCGGCTCGGGGAAGAGCCCCAGTTCGCGGGTGCGCGCGAGGGCCGCCTCGCAGGGCACGGCGCTGCCCACGTACACGTACTGGTCCCAGCCGACGTGCACCGCGAAGGTGTCCTCGACCTCCAGGCGGCACCAGGCGCCGTTGTCGCGGAGCATCGCCCGCACCAGTTCCAGGCCGACCGTCAGCGGTACGGGTGCCCCGTCGTGGTAGCCGGTCAGGTCGGGCGGGAAGAGTCCGGCGAGGCCGCCGCCCTCGATCGCCGGCTCCAGGCCGAAGTGCACGAAGCCGGGCGCGACCTGGGGCTCGCGGACGGCCAGCTGGCGCACCCCGGTGTCCTCGGCGAAGGCGGCGACCGCCGCCAGGTAGGCGGCCTCGACCGGCCCGTGGTCGCTGACGGCCTCCTCGGCGCCGGTGTAGGAACCCCGCTCATCGCGGTCCGCGGGATCGTACTTGGTGACCTGGTAGACGTACGGCAGCACGCGTCACACCCCCACGGTGCCCGCGCTGCGGCGCGAGCGGGAGTGTCGGTGCCGGCGGTGAGAACTCATCGGGCCATCCTGCCGGAACCGGCCGGCCCGGCGCTCCCCCGTTTCCGGCGGCCCGGGGAACGCCGTCGCGGGCGCGTCCCGCGGTCCCCGGTCCCCGGACCGCCTCCCGCTCAGCCCGACCCGTCCATCAGCGCGGTGACGTACGCGTCCAGCCGCGCCTCCACGGCTCGCGTCGTCAGCTCCGTCCTGCCCGCCTCCCGCCACGGCCGTGCCACCACCCGCACCTCCTCCGAGCAGGCCAGGGCGTCCCGCACCCGCCAGTACAGCCGCTCGTTCGCGGCCGCGGCCAACACGCCGCCGGCCTCCTGGTAGGCCTCGGCGAAGCGCCGGCCCCACGCCGGGCCGTGCAGCAGCGCGAGGTTGGTGGAGCAGTGCGACACATCGAGGTCCGCCGGGCCCCAGGAGGCGGTCGCCCAGTCGACGACACCGGTGATCCGCGCACCCTCCGGCCGTCCGGGCGGCACGTCGAACAGCACGTTGCCGGGCTGGAAGTCCCGGTGCAGGAACCGCCCTTCGTACGACGGCGCCGGTCCGCGGATCACGTCGATCGCCGCAGCCCACGCCGCCGCGTCGGCGCCCGTCGGGACGACGACGGTCTCGGCGGTCGTCAACGCCACGTACGCCCGGGGGCGCTCGGCGGGCCGCACCGCGTGGATCGCCACCAACTGGCGGGCCAGCAGCGCCACGCGCGTCCGCACCCCGGCGTCGTCGAGGACCGTCCGGCCGGGCAGCCGTGTCATGAGGAGCGACGGATGCTCGCAGTGCTCGGCGGTGGGATCGACCGCGACCAGCGCGGGGGCCGGCACGTCGGTCCCCGCCAGCAGGGTCAGGGCGCCGGCCTCCCGGCTCAGCCAGTCCTCGGCACTCGCGGCGGACGACGGGCCGACGAAGCTCCGCAGCACCAGGTGACGGGTGCCGCCGTCCCGCGTGCCGATGGTGAGCCTGCGCACCTCGGCGGTGATCCCGCCGTGCAGCGCCGCGGTCCTGACGATCCGCTCGCCGGGCTCCAGGTGCCGGCCCACCCACGCCAGTGTCAACGTCCGTACGGCAGAGGCCTCATCATGGTCGGTCACCCCGCCACCTCACCACCGCGTGACCGTGCGCGCAACGCCCGGCCGCCGGGGTACCGGGAGCACGGGGACGCCCGCTTCGCCGGACCGGAGCCCGGATTGTCAGTGGGCCCGGGCAGGATGGGCGCCATGACGGATGGAACGACCTGGCTCGCCGCCCCGCAGGCCATCGCCTTCGGGGGCTACCACGTGGTGCTCGCCCGCGGGCTCTCCGGGGAAGAACTCGCCGACCGCCTCGCCGCGGTCGTGCACGGCGTGAAGCACGTCGCCGTGGCAGTCGGCGAGCACACGGGGGACTCCCTGCTGGACCTCATGGAGGACACCTACGGCGGCACCTTCGACGGCATAGGCCTGCGCCTCGGCGGGTTCGAGGACTGGACGTACGCGGTCGCGTACGGCGGCTGGCCGGGCGAGTTCGGCTCGGCGGCCCCGGTGTCGCACGGCGGCGCGCACGTCTTCGTCCTGGAGTACGAGGAGGAGAACGGCAAGCCGGTGCCGCCGCAGTTCGCGGCCTTCCACGACGGCCGGCTGCTGAGCGCCTTCAACCTCCACCTGGACGGCTCCTGGGGCTACGAAGGAGTGGACGGCGAGCCCGCAACGGCCGCCCCGCTGCAGGACCTGCTCACCGCGGCCGGCCTGCCGGACGCGGAACGGAACCGCCGGGAGGTCCACCGCACCGCGCTGGGCGTCGTCGACGCGTTCTTCGGGCTCTCGCTGCCGCAGGACACGGTCGTGAACGGCACCCTGCCGGCCGTCCTGCTGGAGCCTGCGTAGGTATTGCCGAGCGCCGTCCGTCCCGGCCGTGCCAGGATGCTCGGCATGTCTGCTGCCCGTGCACTGAGCTTCGGCGCGATCGCCGAGGCCTACGAGAGGTACCGGCCCGGGTATCCCGACGAGCTCGCCGCCGTGGTGACGGCGTACGCGGGCGGCCCGGTCCGGACGGCGCTGGAGATCGGTGCGGGGACGGGCAAGGCGACCCGGCTGTTCGCCCGGCACGGCGTCGCGGTCACGGCGACGGAGCCGGACGCCGCCATGCTCGCCGAGCTGGGGAAGCACCTTGCCGGGAACGTGACGACCGTGCGGGCCGCGTTCGAGGACCTGGAGCCGGGTCAGGCGTACGGGCTGGTCTACGCCGCGGCGGCCCTGCACTGGACGCGCCCGGAGGGCCGGTGGTCCAGGGTGGCCGCGCTGCTGGAACCGGAGGGCGTGTTCGCCTCGTTCGGCGGGCCGGTCCAGCTCGCCGACCCGGCCGTCGAGGAGTCCGTGCGTGCGGCCCGGGCGCCGTTCCTGGAGAGCGACGACATACCGTCTCCCGACGGGACGGCGCCGGATGCGGAGCTGCAGTGGCCGGGCACGGAGCTGCAGCGCTCCCCGTTGTTCGTCGACGTCCGACAGACCGTCGTCCCACGGCGCCTGACGATGCGCGCTCCCGAGTACGTCGGCTACCTGTCGACCGTCTCGGCCTACCTCCAACTGCCGCGGTCGACCCGACAGCAGGCCTACGACGCGATCACCCGGGCCCTGCCGGAGACGGTCGAGATCGACGCCGACATCATCGTCCACCTCGCACGCCGGGGACCCGCGTAGCGACGCGGCCTCCCGACGGCCCCGGGGCGTGCAGGGCGATTCGATCGCGGAGGCCGCCACGCTGCGCGCCGTCGGGCGTCCTCCGGGGCCGGTCGCTAGCATGGGGCCGCCGAACGAACGGCAGGAATCGGGCCTGCTCCCCCAGGGAGCGGGCCCGCCCCACAGGTGGTCCGCCGGCAACCGCCGCGGACGCACCCCGGAGGGAGAGCGAACCGTGAAGACTGCTCCCGCCGGCGGATCCTCCCGCTACCTGGTGCTGGCGGCGATGATCTTCGCCGTCGCGATGACCTTCATCGACCAGACCATCGTGTCGATCGCCGTGCCGAACATCCAGCACGAGCTGGGACTGACCAGTACCGGGGTGCAGTGGGCGGTCAACGCCTACCTGCTCACCCTGGCCGCGTTCTTCGCCTTCGGCGGCCGGCTCGCCGACACCGCCGGCCACCGCAGGATGGTGGTCCTCGGGGTGCTGGTCTTCGCGGGCGCCTCGGCCTGCTGCGGCCTCACCCCCACCGGGAGCGCGGCCGAGGCGTGGCTGGTCACCTTCCGCGCCGTCCAGGGCCTCGGCGGCGCGATCATGTTCCCGGCGGCGCTGGCCATCGTGGTGCAGAGCTTCGCGCTGCGCGAGCGGGGACGGGCACTGGCCCTGTTCTTCGGCATCGCGGGCGGTCTGACCGCGATCGGCCCCGTCCTCGGCGGCTACCTGACCGAATGGACCTGGCGGGCCATCTTCTGGGTGAACCTGCCGGTGGCGGCGATCGCACTGGTGCTGATCGCGGTCTCCAAGCCGGTGACGGACATCCGGCCGGCCCCCATGGACTACCGGGGCCTGGCCCTGATCGCCGGCGGTGTCGGGCTGAGCGTCTTCGGGTTCCAGCAGTCGCAGGTCTGGGGCTGGTCGAACCCGGCGATCGGCCTGTGCATCGCGGCCGGTGTCCTGCTACTGGTCGTCTTCGTACTCGTCGAGAAGCGCACCGCCTCGCCACTGATCCAGGTGGACATCTTCCGCATCCGCGCGTTCTCCGTGCAGAACCTGGTGCTCGGCATCTCGATGCTGGTCTTCGTCCCGGTGTTCTTCTTCTCCAGCGAGTACGCGCAGATCGCGCTGGGCGACTCCTCCTCGGAAGCCGGCGTCTTCCTGCTCTACTTCTTCATCGGGTTCGTGATCGCCTCGCAGATCGGCGGCCGCATGCTCGACCGGGGCGGCGCGAAGCGGCCGGTGGTGACCGGGTGCGTCCTGGCCGCGGTCGGGTTCTACCTGTGGGCGGGCGACGCGACGACGCTGAGCTTCAGCGAGCAGCAGTGGGACGTCGTACTGGCCGGCGCGGGCATGGGCTTCATGCTCAGCCCCTCCAGCACGGACGCCGTCAACCGCGCCTCGCGGCTGTCCTACGGCGAGGCGACCGGCATCACCCAGACGGTCCGCAACTACGCGGCGAGCCTGGGGCTGGCCGTCCTGGGCACCGTCCTGGTCACCGATCTGCGGTCCCAGCTGACCGACTCCCTGGTCGCCCAGGGCCTGCCACACGACCAGGCGGTCTCCACCGCCGCCCACCTCTCCCAGGTCCAGGCGCAGAGCGGCGGAAGCACCGCGAACATCCCGCAGTTCTTCCGGGTCGACTTCGCCCACGCCACCCAGACGGTCCTCTACTGGATGGCGGTCATCATGGCGGTCGCCGCCGTGGTGGCGGTGGTGGGCCTGCGTCCGGGCGTGCAGACCGAGACCACCGCCGAGGAACCGGCCGCCCAGCCGACCGGACGCGGGCCGGGCCCGGCGTAGGGCGCGGTTCGGCGACGCCCGGGCCTCGCGCACCCCGGTGCGTACGGGCACCCGGGCCTGCGGCCCGCTGCCGTACGGCAGTTCGTCACTGGTCCGAACGGCCGGAGCGTGACCTCGACGGTGCTGGTGAGTTCACCCTGGTATGACGCATGTGACTCCCCTGCCCGGCGGCCGGCCCGACGACGACCACGAGCAGCACGACGACAGGCAGTACGACGACAGGCAGTACGACGACACGCAATATGACGACACGCACGACGACGGCAGGCGGCCCGGCGACGGCGGTGACGCGGGGCTGGTGCTGTTCGCCGCCGACCGGGCCGACTACGCGGCGGCCCGCGTCGCCCGTGCGCAGCAGGACCCGGCGGAGTGTGCCGGGGCGGATCGCACGGCGGTGCGGCAGCGCGCACAGGTGGCGGCCGCGGCGGTGATCGCGGCGGCCGCCGCCGGCCGCGCGGCGGTGTGGGTGGCGGAGCTGGCCGCCCGAACCGGCCGACGGCAGGTGGCCGAGTACGCGGCCGCCGTCCTCGCGTGCGGCCGGGACCTGGACGACGAGGACGGCTTCGACGGCGGCGTGCCCGAGGAGGTCACCCGGGTGCTCAGCGGGGCGGTGCTGCTCGACGATCCCGGGCTGACCGCCGGCGAGGGTCTCGCCCTGGCGGCGGTGGGCGCCATCGCCCTCGCGATGCCCCGCACCATCACCGCCGGCGACCCCGTCCGGCAGTTGCCCGAACTCGCCCGCCACCTCGACCTGGCCGTGAACGCCGGCCGCACCGCCGACGTCTGACGCGGCGGGGCCGCGTCGGGGCGGCGGCGGGACGGGGGCGGGACGGGGGCGACGTCGCGGCGAGCGCGACAGCCGGGCCGGGCCGGGCTGCTACCGGACCGGGCCGGCCAGCGTCTCGATCGGGCCCACGTCCTGCTTGGGCGGGCGGGTGAGGCTCGCCAGCTCCTCGGACGGTTCGCTCCCGTCCCTGACGGCCGCCACGAAGGTCCTGGCCTCCTGCAGGCTCACCCGCGGGGCCTGCCTGCGCAGGTGCTGCATGGCGGCGGCGGTCCCGACGGTGTTCGCGAGCCGGCGGACGTCCGCGGCGAGGGGATCGGGCGCCCTGAAGCCCTTGACCTCCCGGAGGTAGTCCTCTTCCCAGTCGTCGGTCCAGCGGCAGCCGGGGACGAAGTGGATGCTCCCGTCCTCCCGGTCGACCAGGTAGGGGCCGCCGTGGAGGAACCCCCGCTTGGCGGGGTCGCGGGCGCCCTCGGCCGACGTCCAGTGGACGAGCCACCCGACCGTCCGCTCCTCGACGGCGTAGACGGCCAGCTCCGGGATCAGCCTCGCCCACGACCAGTTCGGCAGCTCGCGCGCCAGGTAGGACTCGACCAGCTCGACCGCTCGTTTCTCGGAGATCACGGCCCCATCCTTCCCCCCGGGTCAACCGGATTTCCGCGCGTCCCGGCGCCCTCGCGCGGCCCCGGCCCGGGCGCCCCGGCCCGGCCTGCCGGCGGCGCGCCGGTTGCCGCCACCGGGCTCACGGCCCAGATTGGCAGGGACACCGCCTGCGCGTTCGCCGCCGTTCGGCAGCCGCTCGGTGGGTCGGCCGACAGGACGGCATGGAGAGGCGAGGCCCGATGAGCACGGTGGTGGAATCGATCGACGTGGAGGTGCCCGTCCGCGTCGTCTACGACCAGTGGGCGACCTTCGAGGACTTCCCGAAGTTCATGGAGGGAGTGGAGGAGGTCCGGCAGCTGGACGACCGCCACGCGCACTGGCGGACCAGGATCGCCGGGCTGTCCCGGGAGTTCGAGACCGAGGTGATCGAGCGGGTGCCCGACGGGCGGATCGCCTGGCGGACCACCGGCGAGAGCGTGAAGCACACCGGCACGGTCGACTTCGAGGCGCTCGGCGCGGCCCGGACCCGGGTCACGATGACCATGGACTTCCAGCCCACCGGCTTCGCCGAGAAGGCCGCCGACAAGCTCGGCGTACTCGGCGTCCAGGTCCGCGGCGACCTGCGCCGCTTCAAGCGCTTCATCGAGGACCTCGCCGCCGGGGCCGACCCCGGGCCGTCGCCGAAGGACACCTGACGGCGGCGGAGTCGGCCCGGGGCCAGGGCCGGGGCCGGACCAGCCGCGTCGGCCGGTCCGAGCGCGGCGAGCTCTGCGGATCGGGCCGTCGGCGGTCAGGTGTTCAGCCGGAGCTGCAGGCGGCAACCGCCGGGGCGGTTGTCGGTGTCGACGGCGAGCGCCACCGGGTGGCCCGGGGAGGCGGTGTATTGGTCGTTCGGGAGCGAGCCCCCGCACTGGGTGACGTCGCCGTCCCCGGCGTACCGGATGTCGAGGGTGACGGCGTGCTCGGTGTTCGACACGAGGAAGGTGAGCGTGCACCCGCCCGGTCGACTGTCCGTGTCGATGCGGATCGCGGGGCCGAAGGTGCGGTCCGTCGTCGAGGTCGGGATCCGGTAGTCGCCCTGGTTGCCGCACTGACCCGGGCCGGTACCGGGGGCGGACTGCCACGCGTACCGGACGGAGACGGAGCCGAGCACGTTCTGCGGGTCGAACATGCCGAACGCGAGCCGGCAGCCGCCCGGGCGGTCGTCGGTGTCGAGCCGGATCTCGTCGGACCATTCGCCGCTGACGTGCCACTGGTCGCCCTGGCGTCCGCCGCACTGGGCGGGGTCGCCGTCCGGGTCGAAGCGGATGCCGAAGGCCACGGCGCCGGGTTGCCGGGGCACGGCGTGTGCGGTCGGGGCGGGGAGGAGGGCCGCGGTGGCCGTCGTCGCGGTGGTGGCGGTGAGCAGGGCGAGTGTCGTCCGGATGACGTGGCGCACGCTGGCGGTTCCCTTCGCTACGGGGCCTCACGGCCCTCTTGAGGCACAGGGATTCCGGCAGCGTGGACACGCCAAACGGAAACGGGAGTTCCGGACTGAACTGTCACTGGGAAGGACGGCGTGGACCCCCGACAACGCCGTTGCCGGGAGGCACGGTTGACCGGCGCTCTTCCCGGCGGCGGGGTCATGCCGGATGGACGAGGCGGTTCTCGTAGGCGAAGATCACGGCCTGGATCCGGTCGCGGAGTTCGAGCTTGTGCAGGATCCGCCCCAGATGGGACTTCACGGTCGCCTCGGCGAGGTGCAGGGTGGCCGCGATCTCGGTGTTGGACAGGCCGCAGGCCACCTGGACGAGCACCTCGCGTTCGCGGCCGCTGAGCCGCTCCAGCCGCTCGTCGTGGTGGGTGCCGCCGCCGTCGGGGATGTGCGGGCGGAGGTCCTCCAGCAGGCGGCGGGTGATCCGTGGGGAGAGCACCGCGTCGCCCGCGGCGACGTTGCGGATCGCGGTGAGCAGTTCCTCGGGCCTGGTGTTCTTCAGCAGGAAGCCCGAGGCGCCGGCGTTGAGCCCGGCGAAGGCGTACTCGTCCAGGTCGAAGGTGGTGAGGATCAGCACCTTGCTCTGCGGGGCGATCCTGACGATCTGTCGGGTCGCCTCGATCCCGTCGGTCCCGGGCATCCGGACGTCCATGAGGACGACGTCGGGGCGCAGCTCCCGGACGAGGCGTACGGCCTGGCTGCCGTCCGCCGCTTCGCCGACCGGCGTCATGTCGGGCTGGGCGTCCAGGACCGTGCCGAAGGCCATGCGGAGCAGCGCCTCGTCGTCGGCGATCAGGATGCGGATCGTCATGCGGACACCGCTCCGCTGCTGCCGAGGAGGAGGCGGGTGTGCACGCCCCAGCCGCCGCCCGGGAGCGGGCCGGCCCGCAGCGTCCCCCCGTAGGCGGCCGCGCGCTCGCGCATGCCGGGGATGCCGTGGCCGGGGATGCCGCGGCCGGACGGTGCGGCGCCGGGGGCCGGCGGGCAGGGGCCGTTGTCGGTGACGTCCACGGTGACGGTCTCGGCCGCGCACCGGATCCGGACGTTCGCGCGCGTGCCGGCGGGGGCGTGCTTGAGGGTGTTGGTCAAGGCTTCCTGCACCAGGCGGTAGACGGTGAGTTGGGCGGTGGCGGGTACGTGGCCGTGGCCGCCGTGGAGGTCGAGGCGGGTCGGCAGCCCGGTGGCGCACATCTGCTCGGCGAGGGCGTCCAGTTGGGCGAGGCCGGGCAACGGGTGGCGCTCCGCGTCCGGTTCGTCGGTGCGCAGGATGCCCAACGAGCGCCGCATGTCGGTCAGGGCCTGGCGGCCCGTCTCGGAGATCTGGAGCATCGCGGCGGTGGCCCGGTCGGGCGACCGGTGCTGGGCGTAGACGGCGGCGTCGGTGAGCGCGACCATGACGGACAGGTTGTGGGTGACGATGTCGTGCATCTCCCGGGCGATGCGCGTCCTCTCCTCGGCGACGGCCAGTCGCGCCTGCTGTTCCTGCTCCCGCTCCAGGCGTGCGGCCCGTTCCACCAGGGCCGCGAGGTAGGCCCGGGTGGTCCGCGCGTTCACCCCGAGGACGGCGGCGGCCACGGCCATCGCGGTGACCGCAGCAAAGGGGGTCAGGAACGCGCCGTCCGTCGCCCAGCGCAGGCAGGCCAGCAGGACCCCTGCCTCCACGACGGCACCGGCGACGAGCACGCCGCGCCGGCCGGAGTGCGCGGCCGCCGTGTAGAGGGCCACCAACAAGGCGACGTCCGCGGGCAGTTGGACGTCCATCAGCCACTGGACGAAGGCCGCGGCGGCCACGGCGGCGAACACCGTCAGCGGGGCCCGGCGCCGCCACAGCAGGGGCAGCGCGAGGGCGGCGGTGAGGGCCGCGGCCACCGGCAGCTCCCGCGGTGTGCGGGTGGTCAGGACGTTGAGGAGGAGGAGTGCAGGCAGCAGCGAGTCCCACACCACGGGCGGCAGTCGGGTGCTCCAGCGCCCGGCGGCCGTGACCAGCCGGGCCGCTCGCGCGGAGGCCGGGCCGGCGTACCCCGCCGACGGCGGGGCCGACCCCGCCCACCGCCCCCACTCGCTCACCCGTGCCAACTCCCGCACCCGCACCCGGCGGGCCTGGCCGGGTTCCGCGGCCGCCTCGGTCATCACACGTCCCTGTCGATCCGGCGTCAGGCCTGCCCCGGACGGGGCCGACACCGCGTACCGCCGGATCCGAGTCGAGTCCGGGTCCGTACGCCCCGCGCTCGCGCTGCCCGGCACGTTACCCGCTCCCCGGCACGTCGCGGCCTGGTCACGGTAGGCCGCGCGCCCAGCGGAGCGCATGATCCCACCGACTGATCGCCCCGCGCCCGGATACGACCTCAGGAGGAGCCCCGCTACCTCCCGTGGTCGCAACGCGGCCGCCGATCCGGGCTCCCGGACCCTGCTCCGGTCGCACCGGAGCCGCCACGCATGGCGACCGCGGTCGCACACGGCGACGACCCGGGGCCGATGCGACGGCGCACGCCCGGCGCCGAGCATGACCGGGTGACCGAGATCATCGAGGGACCGCAGATGTCCCCCCTGGAAATCCTCGCCCTGCTGGGTGCCGTCGCGCTGGTGGTGGCGCGCTGGCTTCCCCCCGCCGCCCGACCGCGTGTCACGATCGCGGCGGGAGCGGTTCTCGTGCCGTCCGCGATCGTGCTCGGCGTGACGGGGATCCGCTGGCAGCTGCTGCCCGTCCTCGCGGGCGCCGCCCTCGCGCTGCCGTTCGCCCTCGCTCCGCTGCTGCGCCGCCGTACCGGCCGGCCGGCGTGGCGGGCCCGCTGGTGGCTGGCGCTGCCGGGATCGGTGGCCTGCGCCGGCCTGATCGCCACGAGCCCGGTGGCCGCCTGGGCCTTCCCCGTACCCGTGTTCCCCGAGCCGACGGGCGGCTTCGCGGTCGGCACCCGCGTGGTGCAGTGGACCGACCCCGGCCGCCCCGAGACCTTCACCGCCGATCCGACCGACCTGCGCACGGTCGTCGTCCAGCTCTGGTACCCCGCGCAGAAGAGCCCGGCGGGCGCGCGGCGGGCCCAGTACCTCGGGCGCACGGAGCAGGAGGCGCGCACCGTCTCCGAGGCGCTGGCCCGCGGCGTCGGTCTGCCGGGGTTCCTGGTCGACGGTGTCCCCCGTGCCCGCAGCCGCTCGGTCTTCGACGCCCCGGTGGACGGCGGCGGGGGCCGGTTCCCGGTCGTCCTGTTCTCTCCCGGGTCGGGCGGAGTGCGCACCCAGAACACCGCCTGGGCGGAGGAACTGGCCAGCCACGGCTACGTGGTGGCCGCGCTCGACCACCCGTACGACTCCGCCGCGGTCGTCCTCGCCGACGGCCGGACGATCACCGGCGAGACCGCCTCCAGCGGTGACGCGGAGAAGGACGAGGAACTGGCGGCCGGCTGGACGGCGGTCCGGGCCGCCGACCTCGGCTTCGTCCTCAGTCGGCTGGACGCCGTCGACCGCGGCGAGGGCGCCGACCCGCTGACCGGCCGCCTGGACACCGGCCGGGTCGCGGTGGCCGGCCACTCCATGGGCGGCGCCGCCGCCCTGCAGGCAGCCCGGCAGGACCACCGGTTCGACGCCGTCATCGACCTGGACGGCTTCCCCCACGGCCCCGCCTCGCCCGCCCTCGTCCAGCCGACCCTCGCGCTCACCCAGGCCGTCACCCCCGGAACCGACCCGCGCTACCTGCCCCGGCTCACCGCGGCCCTCGACGCCGACACCGCGACGAGCTACCGGCTCACCGTCCCCGGCGCCGCCCACCTCACCTTCATGGACGGCCCCCTGTACCTGCCGCCCGTGCCCTCGATCGTCGGCTCCCTGGGCCGCACCGAGAGCCCGCGCGTCGTCGCCGGAGCCACCCTGGCCTTCCTGGACGCGACGCTGCGGGCCGCGCCCGGGGACCTGCCCGGCGCCCTGCGGACCTACGGCGACCTCACCGTCCACCACCCCTGACAGCAACCGCCGGCAGCCGGGCGGTCCCGTGTCGTCGTCCACCGACGACACGGGACCGCCCCCGCACGCCCGGCAGGCCGTGCCGTCTTGTCCCGGTCACGGCGGCGGTGCACGATGGCGTTCCGGCTGCCGTGGGGAGGGGTGCAGGCGCATGTTCGGACGCTTCGGCCGTCGACGCGCGAAGGCGAAGGAAGCACAGGAAGCACAGCAGGCAACGGCGGCCAAGGGGGCTCGGGAGCGACCGGTGGTTCCGCCGACGGAGCCGCAACCGCAGCCGGACGACCGCCCGTTCGAGGGCAAACTCGTCTCGGCGTCGGCCGTGGAGACCGGACTGCACTCGGCGAGGCTGTTGCGGGCTGCCAGGGACGAGCTGGCCACGACGCTCGGCGCGTACTTCGACGAGCAGGTCTGGCGAACCGAACCGCAGCTGATCATCTGGCGCGGCGCAGAGCGCCAGTACGAGGAAGTCCGGTGGGAGGCGGCGGACTGGGATGCGCGTCCGGTCGACTGGCGCAAGGCCCGGCGCACCTACGCCTACCGATGGGTGTACCGGACCAGGACACGGACCACGTACGTCCTGACCATGACCGTCACCCCGGAGGGAGTCGTCGAGCTGGAGGGTGAGGGGAACCTTCGGCGCCTGCGGCTGCCCGTCACGGCGGAGGGTGTCGACTCCTTCCTCGGCCCGGTCCGCTGAGATCGCGGGCCCGGCAGCCGGGCGGGACCGGGGCCGCTGCGGCGTGCTCGGCGCCCGCGATCAGGGGCTGACGGTGGCCGACGGGTCCGGGGTCGGTGTGCTCGGACGGATCTCGTAGCGAACCGGGCGGCACTGGGTGGTGTCCGACGGGCACACCCGTGCGCGGGCGGACGGGGGATTCGAGGGCTGTGGGGCCGGCGCGCCGGACATCCTGGGGAGGTAGGCGTACTCGACGATCGTGAACTTCCGGCCGCCGCCGAAGTCCACCACGCGCTGGTGCAGCGGCCCGTAGACGTGGTCGACGTCGTCCTTGAGCACGACCTTTCCCGCATCGCCGGGGAAGACGGCGATGATGTCCCACTCTGTCAACCAGGTCGCGAACGGCTGGTCCGCGAGGGAGGCGAGCGACTGGCCGCCAAGGGCCGCGCCACCGCCGTTCCGGATCGCGGCCACACACGTCACCTCGCCCTCCCCCAGCCACACCACGACCGCGCGGCTGTGCCCGGCCGCGTCGTCGAGCACGATCATGTCCGTCAGGGAGGGCGCCGGACAGACCTCCGGGACCAGGTGCCGTCCGATCAGGGCATTCACGATCCACTGTGCCGAGGCCGGGGCCGGCTGCGACAGCGTCACCCCGGGCTCCGTCGGTGCCGGATCCAGGACGGTCGGGAACGGCAGCTCGGCGTCGCCACCGCGTTGCCCCGTACAGGCCACGGCCCCCAGCGCCAGCACCACCGCCCCTGCCGCACACCCCGCCACCCGCGCTGTCCGAAGCATCGCGCCTCCCCCGTCGCCCTCCCCGCGAGTCTTCCCGCTGCGGCGGCCCGGAAGCGTCCGCTGACAGCAACAGCCTTGTACGGAAGGCGTCTTGACGGATCGTGGTCGCCCATCGCCGCCCACCGGCGGTCCCGGCGCTACCGGCGCTACCGGCCCGTCGGGTCGGGGATGCGGACGGCGGGTGCGGCACCGGCGGGTGCGGCTCCGGCGGGTGCGGTGCGTCCGCGGTGTTCGACGCCGTCGAGCAGGAGGCGGAGTCCGAGTTCGAAGCCCCGGTCGTCGAGGTCCGACGCGCCGTCGCGGGCGCGGGAGGCTTCCAGGGAGTCCGCGAGGGCGGGGTAGTCCGGCCGGTAGGCGTCCGGTGTCCGGGTGAAGCCGGCGGTGAAGGTCTCCAGCGCAGAGCCCAGCACCAGGTAGTCGAGTGCGGCTGCGGTCTCCGCCGCGTCGGCCGGGTCGAGGCCGGCCCGGCCGAGCGTGGCCAGCAGGGTGTCGTAGCCGCGCAGCGCGCGGTCGGCCTCGACGCGGCGGCGGGCCAGCAGGGCGATGGTGTTGGGGTGGCGCAGGAAGACCGCGCGGTAGCCGCGCGCGTACGCCGCGAGGCCGGCCCGCCAGTCGGGGTCGGCGAGCGGGGCGTGGTCGATCTCGTCGTTGACCAGTTCGGAGACCGCGTCGACCAGGGCGTCCTTGCTCTGGATGTGGTTGTAGAGCGAGGCCGCCTTGACTCCGAGCCGCTCCGCGAGCGCTCGCATGGTCAGGCCGTCGGGGCCCTCCTCGTCCACCACCTGGAGCGCGGCCTGTGCGATCCGTTCGCCGGTCAGCAGCGCCCTGCTCGGTCGACCCACTGGGGAATCCCCTCTTCCGCTCTGCGTTTCCTGCGGCTATCGTGCCAGACCAGCAGCGGTTGCTAACAAAGTTAGTTTTATCAGGAGGGCGCACCGCATGGCCGAGAACACCCCGTCCGACGACGACACGCTGGCCGCGCTCGGCTACCGCCAGGAGCTCAGACGCAGCCTGAGCGTCCTCGGCAACGTCTCCATGGGCTTCGCCGTGGTCAGCCCCGTCGTCGGGCTGTACGCCGCCGTGCAGGTCGGCATGAGCGTGGCCGGCGGCGCCTGGGTCTGGGCGCTGCCGCTGTGCCTGCTCGGGCAGTGCCTGGTCGTGGCCGTCTACTCGGAGCTCGCCTCCCAGTGGCCGCTGGCCGGCGGCGCCTACCAGTGGGGCCGGCGGCTCGCCGACCCGGCCTTCGCCTGGCTGACCGGCTGGATGTGGCAGTTCGCGGTGATGTTCGGCAACACCACCGTCGCCTACCTCGCCTCGCCCTGGCTCTTCGCGCTCTTCGGCGCCGTCCCGACGCCCACCGAGCAGGTGCTCGTCGCGGTCGGGTTCGTGCTCTTCTGCACCCTGGTCAACGCCTACGGCATCGACCTCCTGCGCCGGTTCGTCAGCCTCGGCATCGCCGCCGAGGCGGTCGCCTCCGTCCTCGTGGGCTTCACCCTGCTGCTGGTCTTCCGGCAGCACGGCCTCTCGCTGCTGACCGACTTCCTGCACGCGCCCACCGGGCGCGGCATCGGCGGCACCGGCGCGCTGCTCGCCGCCCTGGCCATCGCGGGGTGGGCGTTCGTCGGGTTCGACGCCTGCGTGTCGACGGCGGAGGAGACCAAGGACGCGGCCCGGCAGGTGCCCCGGGCGATGTGGTGGTCCCTGCTGAGCGTCGGGCTCGTCGTCATCCTGAACGCGGTCTCGGTCGAGCTGGCGCACCCGAGCCCCGCCGACGTCGTCTCCGGCCAGGACCTGGACCCGGTGACCACCGCCGTCACCCATGCGTTCGGCGGCTGGGCCGACAAGCCCTTCGTCCTCGTCGTCCTGATCAGCTTCACCGCGTGCCTGATGGCCTCCCAGGGCGGCGCGGCGCGCGGGCTCTACTCCCTCGCCCGCGACGGCGTCTTCCCGTTCTCGCGCCAGGTCCGCAGGGTCAACGGGCGCCGGGCGCCGATCGGCGGCCTGGTCGCGGCGACGCTGATCAGCTGCGCCGCCCTGCCGCTGGGCCTGAGCACCTCGGCCATCGGCAGCCTGATGACCTTCGGCAGCGCGGCGATCTTCGCACCGTTCTTCCTGATCTGCCTCGTCGCCCTGGCCGCCCGCCTGCGCGGCTCGTGGACGCCCGCCGGCGCGGTCGGGTACGGGCGCCTCGGCACCCCCGTCAACCTGCTCGCGGTGCTGTGGACCGGCTTCGAGCTGGTCAACATCTGCTGGCCGCGCGCCGCCCTCGCCCCGGCCGGGGCGCCCTGGTACCAGATCTGGGCGGCACCGCTGGGCGTCGCCACCGTCACCCTCGCCGGCCTCGCCTACCTGCTCGTGCGCCGACCCGACCGCCGCATGGGCGACATCGACCGGGACCGGCCGCTGGGCGACGAGCTCGCGCCCGCCGTCCTGTAGCCGGCTCGCGCCGGGCTCCCGCCGCCGCCACCCCCGCCCGGGGCGATGGCGGCGGCGGTGGCTGCGGGGGTGGCGGTGGCGGTGGCGATGGCGGTCGATCAGAAGGCCGATGACCTGCTAATGTTCTTCTCGTCGCGAGGGAGATCATTCCTCGCCAGGCGTCAGCGGTGCTACCAGAGCACGTCCTACTTTCAGTAGGAAGAGTCCGTGCAACCCGGGCCTGGCGCTCCACAGTCGGACGAGGTCCGGCGCCCCTACGGGTGCCGGGCCTCGTCCGCGTTCTGCCGACCGTTCGCCGGGCCGACGGGCATCGGGTGTCAGGCGGCTACCTGCGGCCGAAGGTGTTGAGGAAGACCACGGGTTCTCCGCCGAACCGCCCGGCGGCGTCCAGTTCCAGCAGCGCCGCCAGCGCCTTGGCGGTGTACGTCTGCTCCAGTTCCAGGCCCGCCCCGGACGCCGCCCGGTCGAGCGCCGCCGCCCCCGGTGCGGTGGGGTGGGCGTAGCCGGCGCCGAGCCAGCCGTACTCCGTGACCACGTCCGCCGGGCCGGGCTCCGCCCCCGGCAGGCGGGCGCCCCGGGCCCGGAGCAGCGCCAGCGACTTCCGGGCCAGCGCGGTGAGCGTCGGACCGTCCAGCCGGAGGGTGTCGTTGACCACGACGCCCAGCACCCGGGTGCGCAGACCGGCCAGCCGCAGCCCCAGCGCCAGACCGGCCGCGGTACCGCCCGAGCCGACCGCCGTCACGATCCATCCGGGCTCCGGCAGCAGGCCGTCCGCCACCTGCCCGGCCAGTTCGAGCGCGCACTCGACGTACCCGAGCGCCCCGAGCGGCGAGGACCCGCCCGCCGGGAGGAAGTAGGGCGGGGTGAGGCCGTGCGCGTGCCGGACGAACAGCCACGGCGCGGCGAGGACCAGCCGGGTCCTGGTGTGCAGGAAGTGCAGCCTCGCGCCACTGGCGCGCAGCCGCCGCAGCTGGGCGCGGACGTGGTCGTCGACCGGATGGTCGATCAGGCCGAGGGCGACGTCGAGGCCCAGTTCGCGGGCGTAGAGGGCGGCCGCGAGGCCCCAGTTGGTGCCGAGCCCGCCGACGGTGAGGACCGTCCGGGCACCCCGGCGGCGGGCCTCGGGCAGCAGCCACTCCAGCTTGCGGACCTTGTTCCCGCCCCAGCCGCCGCGCCCGTACCCGCTCTCGTCCTTCAGCCACACCGCGGACCGGCAGCCGAGCCCGGCCAGCGGGCGCACCGGAGTCGGCGTGTCGCCCAGCCGGAGGTACGGCAGCGTCCCGGTCAGCTCCGGCCAGCGCCGGTGGAGCAGGGGAGGCGTCATGGGGCCGACGGTAGGGCAGCACCGGGCCGTTGCCCAGTGCCGGGACGGCCCGGGCCGGTTTCCGGTACCGACGGCGGTCGGTGACGACACGACGGCTACGGCTCGCCGATCACGGTCGGGCGACGGCAGTGCGCGCAGCGGCAGGGCGGGGTGGGGCACGGAGGGGTGACGGCCCGCCCGGACCGCCGCTCAGCCTCCGGCCGTGCCCTGCACCGGCCAGGTGCGGCCGACCGTGGCGGCGAGGGCCGCGCCCTGCCGGTGGCCGGCCCGGGCGGCGGCCGGGCGCCGGCTGTCGGAGGTGAGGTCGCGTCCCATCGCACGGCGGGCGTCGGCGTCCGGGGTGATCAGGGTGGTGTGGGTGCCGGCGGCCCGGAGCTCCGCTGCCTGTTGCCGGGCGCCGGGGTGCGGTCCGACGGCCGCGGGGACGGGCGAGAGGGCCAGCACCTGCCGGTGGCCGGCGGCGAGTTGGAGGTTGCCGGTGGATCGGGTGCCGCCGTCGATCCACCGCCGCCCGAGGGCGGCTGCGGGCGGCCAGACCAGGGGGACGGCGCAGCTGGCGGCGACGGCCTCCACGAGGTCGAGCCCGGAGTGCGCGTCGAAGGCCTCGACGTGTCCGGTCTCCGCGTCCACGGCGGTGATCCGCAGCGCCTGCGCGGGCCAGGCGGTGGCGTCGCGCAGCAGGGTGCGCACGGTGTCGTGGAGGTCCTGGGCGGGGGCCGGCCGGGCGGTCAGGGCGGCGTGGCCGAGGCGCCGTACGGAGCGTTCCGGGTCGCGGGTGCCGAGGGCCGCCCACAGGTAGCGCAGGGTCTGCGCGACGGTGACGCCCATCTCGACCCGGTCGAGCCGGGCCAGTTGACGTTCGTACAGCTCGCGGGCGGCTTCGCCGCCGGCGAGCCGGGCGCCGAAGACGGCTCCGGCCGAGGTGCCGATGACGGTGTCGGCGGCGGTCGGGTCGATCCCGCCGTCGGCCAGGCCCGCGAGGACGCCGGTCAGCCACGCCCCGCCGACCGGTCCGCCGCCGCCCAGTACCAGTGCCGTCCCATGCATGGCGTTCCTCTCCCCGACTCTCCGACCACAAGAAACGGGGAATGGTCCCCGTTTCTCTCTCGGGTGAGCGTACACCGGACGAGGGCGGCACGGCACCGGCGGGCACGGCCCCCGGCCGCACCCACACCCGCACCTGGGGCCGTCCGCCCCCGACCGACGCCGCTCCCGCTACGGTCTGTCAGGAAGAACGGGCCGTTCGGGGGGTGAGCCTACGCACGGTCACCGACGTTGATGCGTGGGCGAAGCAGGAATAGCCTGGAAAGACCGAGGGCCGGCGGGTGCCGGAAGGTGCGGCACCCCCGACTGTCGCCGGTCGGATGCTGGGGGCACCCCATGCGAGATCACTCGACGCGGGCCCTGGCCCTGTGTTCCCCGGGGCACGGCGACCTGCACCTCTTCGTCGGCGCGCAGAACGGCGTGGTGCGGCACCGGACGTTCGACGGCTCCTGGAGCGCGTGGCGCGATCTCGGCAGTCCCTGGTCCTCGCCCGGGGAGCCGCGTCCCGGGGTTACCGGGACGCCCGCGGGCTTCGGATCCGGCTGGCTGGACGCGACGGCGGTCGAGGGCGGCGCGGTCGAGGTCTTCGCCCTCGGCGCCGAGGGCGACCTGCGACGCCTGCGCCTGGACGACGAGGGGCGGGGCAGGGACCGGCCGGAGTGGATGTCATGCGGCGTGCTGCCCCGTGGTCTGCTCCCCCAGGGTTCCGCGCCGACCGGGTTCACCGTCGTGACGACCGGGGGCAGCGACGTCCACGTCCTCCTGTGGACGGGCGCGCCGGACCGGCAGATCGTTCACTGGCGTCCGTCCGGCCGGGCGGTCGTGCTGCCCGTCGGCGGCCGGGCCTCCGGGCTGGTCGCCGCCGTGGCGGAGGCGGCGGTGGCGGACGCCGCGCGGGGCGTGCTCCTGGTCGCGGACACCCGCGAACGGCGCCTGCTCCGCGGCCACTTCACGGTCACCGAACCACCGACCTACGAGGCCCCGGCCTACGAACCACCGACCGACGGACCACCAACCGACGAAGCCCCGGCCCACGACGCTCCGACGTGGGAGGACCTCGGGGAACTGCCCGACGGGCTCGACCCCTCCCCCACCTGCATCGCCGCGACGGAGCACGACGTCTTCCTCGGCGGCGACCGCGGCCTGTGGCACTCCGCCCTGGAGCCGTGGCTCGGCTGGGAGCACCTCGGCGGCGACCTCTCCGCCCCCGACACCGGGCTTCCCCTGCTGACCGCCGTCGAGTCCGGGGACGGCCGGATCGACGTGCTCGCCGTCTGGGCCGGGGCCGCGCTCATGCACCGACGGTTCGACACCGCGTGGTCCGCGTGGCACCTGGTCGACCTGCCGAGCGCGACACCGGGCACAACACCGGGCGCGACACCGGGCACCGCCCCGGGCACCGCCCCGAGCGCAGCCCCGACCAGCTACGCCGTGCTGCGCCCCGACGACCTCGTCACCCTCACCCTCCGGGGCCGGGGCCTGCACGAGCAGACCCGGCCCGACGGCACGGTGCAGCTGGTGCCCGACCCGGGCGGCGGCCGCCTGATCGTGGAGGTGCCCCCGCAGCACCTGGCCGAGACCGTGGTGGAGTCCGGCATGCCGCCCCAGGGCTACCTCTCCGGACCGTCCACCCTGTCCTTCGCCGTCGGCCCGGACCCGGTCGTCCTCACCGTGGAGGGCCTGCTCGACGCGATGGAGCGCCTCCCCCTGGTCACCACCGCGGCCTCGGCGGCGGACGAGGTGACCCGGCTGGAACTCCCCTGGCGCCTCGTCCTCGCCCTGCAGGGGCAGCCGCGCTGCGCCCACCGCAGCCGGCCCGCCACCGGCACCGGCGGCGGCACCGAGCTCTGGCACAGCCGGGTCCACGACCCGGCCGGCGGGCTGACGGCGCGCCCCCTGCGCGCCGTCCCCGGCGGTACGAACCTGGGCACGCCCCTGGACGCCTGGCTGGACCAGATCGTCGCGGCCGCGGTCCAGAACCCGGGCATCCCGGTGGCGGTCGACCGGCTGATCCTGAGCGCCTACGGTGCCCGGTTCTCCGCCTCCGCCCACTGGCCCCACCTGGAGTGGGCCCACGACGCCGCGCTGGGCCGGGACTTCCACGTCAAGGTCGCCGCCACCGGCGCGCTGTTCCCGTTCGGCCACCGCGCGGTCTACGTGGAGGTGACCGACCGGCGGTTCGACGGCACCGATCCCGCCGTGGCCGCGCTGCACCGGCAGAGCTTCCTGATCGTCACCGAGCCCGTCCGCGACGACTACGGCGTCGGCGCGGGCGGCTCGCACGAGCGGCGGTTCCCCTTCCAGCGGGTCACGATCGACCCCGGTCAGGCCTCGGAGCTGGACGACGCCTCCTGGATCCCGCTGGGCGCGTCGCCCGGCGCCCCGCGGTGCTTCTGGCCGCGGCGCAGCGGTGGACCCGTGATGTTCACCCTCCGGGCCGGCGCGGGGCAGCAGGAGGTGGAACTGCACCTGCCGCTGCTGTTCGTGGAGGACGCGGCGGCCGACGCCGCGCACGCCGCGGCCCTCGACGGGATCTACGGCGGCGGTCCCGGTTCGGGCGCCTTCGCGGGCCCGGGGCGGCCGGTCTCGGACGTCGGCAGCCGTATCCCGCTCGCCATGGTGTCGCGGACCGAGGCGGCGGCGGGCGCGGTGCAGGAGGTGCAGTCGATGACCTTCGGCGGGCTCGGCGCGGGGCACTCCCCCACCGGGGTGGGCTTCTACCCGCAGGTGACCCAGCTGGCCGTGGGGCTGCCGGCGGCCCGCCAGCTGCTGGGCCCGCTGCCGGCGCTGCCCGCGACGCTCTCCAAGGCGCTCGTCGACACCCCGCCGGGCCAGCCGCCGGCGGAGGCGCTGCTGGACCTGGTGACCCCGAGGCCGCTCGACTTCGGCGCGGCCGGGGCCCGCGCGGGGTCGCTGGCCGCCCCCGACATGACCGTGACGCAGATCTCGCGCACGCTCGGGCCCACCGTCGGAAACGCGCTCCCGCAGGATCCCACGAAGCTGTTCGCCCCGGACGCGACGCTGTTCGGCGTCGTCCCGCTGCGCGACCTGATCGCCGTCGTCAGGGACCAGCCGAAGCTGCTGTGGCTCGGCGAGGGGACGGACACCCCGTCCGCGAAGCTCACGTGGCGCCAGCCGCTGGAGAAGGCCTTGGCGCCGTTCTACCCCGACGCCGGGTCGTCGGTGTCCATCGAGGCGCTGGCGCAACTGGTCGGCGGCAAGCCGCAGATGCACGCGACCGGGACGATCGACAGGTTCAGGCTGGTGATCCCCGCGCAGGGCCCGGGCGCGCTCGTCACGCTCACCTTCGCGTCCGTCGTCTTCACCGCCGACGCCGGCCGGAGCCTGCACCTCGACGTCACCCTGTCCGACGTGGAGCTCGACGGGACGCTGAAGTTCCTGCGCACCCTGCAGGACCTGATCCCGCAGGCGGGGCGCGGCGGCCCGCGGATCGACGTGTCGGCCACGGCGATCACGGCGTCGTACACCCTGGCCGTGCCGACCGCCGGCCTGATGGTGTTCAGTCTGCAGAACCTCACCATCCGGATCGCGGTCACGCTGTCGCTGACCAACCGGCCGATCGCGGTGGACTTCGCCTTCGGCACCCGGGAGAAGCCGTTCCTGGTCACGGTCTCCGGCTTCGGCGGCGGCGGGTACCTGGAACTCGGGATCGGCGCCGGGGGCCCGGACAGCGGGCTGCAGCGGCTCACCGGCGGGATCGAGTTCGGCGCCGCCGTCACCATGGACTTCGCCATCGCGTCGGCGGAGGTGCACGTCTTCGGCGGCGTCGTCTTCGCCAAGAACGGCCGCGACACCGAGATCACCGGCTACCTGCGGATCGGCGGCAGCGTCTCCGTGCTGGGGCTGATCAGCGTGTCGATCGAGCTGACGCTCAGCCTGACGTACGACACCGACACCAATGTGCTGAGCGGTTCGGCCAGGCTCGTCATCACGGTGGACCTGACGTTCTTCTCCAAGACCGTGACGCTGGAGTGTCACAAGAGCTTCGGCGGCTCCTCGCACCTCGCCGCACCGGCGGCCCACGCCGGTCCGGCCCTGGCGGCCGGCCCGGACCCGTCGTCGGTCGAGGCGGCGCTCGGGCCGCAGGGGCCGTCGTTCCCCTGGCAGACGTACTGCCAGGCGTTCGCAGGGGAGTAGCGCATGTCGTCGACCGGCCTGGAGCGGCAGTTCGTCTGGACGGTGGTCCCGGCCGGCCGGGTGACGCCGGCGGCCGCCGGGTCCGAGCCGATGGCGGTGTTCTCGGTGCTGCTGACGCCGCGCCTGATCGGCCCGGGGACGGGCCGGCTCACGGTGGCGGACTTCGGCATGCAGCGCTGGCCGGAGCGGTCCGCCGCCCTGCACTTCGACGTGTTCCGCGCCGGGACGTCCGTGCCGGCGTCGCCGGTCCCGTACACCGCGCTGGACGGGACGGTCGTGCGGTTCTCGCCCGCCGAGCAACTCGCCGCCTGGCAGGCGCTGTTCGGCGGCGGCACGCTGGTCGAGCCGTACCGGGCCGCGTTCTACGACGGCCGGGACACCCGGGCGTTCCCCACGGGCGAGGCCGGCGCGGAGGTCCGCGGCATCTACACCGCCACCGCCCGGGCCCACGCCGTGCACCGGGGCGTGGCGCCGGAGGGCGACGCCGGGCTCCGGGCCGCCCTGCGGGAGATCACCGACCTGTGGCAGACCGGCCTGCTGCCGCCCGGGGACGGGGCGGCACGCGCCGCCGAGGACCAGCCGGCCCTCGCCCGGGCGTACGCCTTCTACCGGCGCAGCGCCGCCGAGTTCAGCCCGCCGGAGAGGCTCGCGGCGCCGCCCGAGCGCGAGTTCCACGACACCGTCGCGCACCTCGCCGACCACCCCGTCGTGCTGCGCGCGCTCGGCCTGCTGACGGACCTCGCCGTGCCGGCGTCCCGGCTGGGCGGGGCCGACCCGGCGGAGCTGCGGGCGGTGCCGCGGTGGCCGAGCCCGGACCCGAACCCGCCGCCGGGCTGGACCGGCGCCACCCAGACCGACCTGTCGCCGCGCACGGCCTACACCCTGAACGGGACGCGCTTCCTGCCGGCCTCCGTCGACGGGCCGACCTCCACCGGCTTCAGCCAGGGGCTGCTCCCGCTGTCCGGAACCGGCATCGGAACCGGAGCCGGAGCCGGAAGCGAGGCCGCGTCTGCCGGGAACGCCCGGTTCGAAGTCGTGCCCTTCGACGTGGACGGCGCCGCCCTGCGCCTGGTGAGCGCCGCCCGCTCGGACGCCGCGTCCGCGCCGCCGTCCGTCGCCGACACCGCTCCGCCCGGCGCGCTGCCCGCCCTGCACTCGATGGGGTTCGCGCTCGTCGACCGGAGCCGGGAGACGGAGCACGGCAAGCAGCTCCAGCGGGCCCGGCAGCGCGCGACACCGTCCGGCCTACAGGCGTCCGCGCTGCTGGCGGACTCCCTCCTCGGCGGCTACCGGCTGGACGTGTACGACGGCACCAGCAGGACATGGCACTCGCTGTGCCGGCGCCGGGTGCACTACACCGTCGGCGGCGTGCCGCTCGGGCCCGCCACCGTGGCGGGGCTGCCGGACGAGGGGTACCTCAGGCCCGGCGGGGCCGCCACCGGCGCCGGCCCGGCCGACGTGCTGTACCTCCACCAGACGGTGGCCCGCTGGGACGGCTGGAGCCTGGTCGCCCAGCGGCCCGAGCGGATCGTGGCCACCGGCGACACCCGGCCGGCCGCGGCCGCCCCGCCCCTCGACGCGGCCGTGACGTGCGACCTCGGCTCGCTGCCCCGGCTGCGCTTCGGCCGCTCCTACCGGCTGCGGGTCAGGATCGCCGACCTGGCCGGAGGCGGCCTGCGCGCCGAGGAGGTCGGCGCCGTCGAGGAGCAGAGCGACGACCTCGTCTACCGGCGCTTCGAACCGCTGCCCCCACCGGAACTCGTGCCCACCCGGGCATTCGACGACGGCGACGGCCAGGACCGCATGGTCATCCGCAGCGACCGCGGGGTGTCGGTGGCCGACTACGCCGCCCACCACGGGTACCGCGCCTACGACCTGCGGCACCTCCTGCCGCCGAAGTGCTCGCTCGCCCTGGCCCTGCAGTACGACGGCGCCTTCGACCAGGCCCTCGGCCCCACCGCGTCCGCCGCCGACGTGACCCGGCTCTTCGGGACCGCCAAGCGGGCGGACCGCGGGCTCACCGACGTCCCGGGTGCGCAGACCGTCGGAACCGACCCGGCATCCGGCGCTCCGTCACCGTACGTCACCCTGCCCGAGACGGACGTGGTGCTGCCCTGGCTGGCCGACCCGAGCGGCGCCTTCATCGCCCTGAACGCGCGGCCCCGGCCGCTGGGCCCCACCGGGCAGCCCGGGCCCATCGTCCCCTCCGACCGGTCGGTGATCGCCGTCTGGCAGGGCAACTGGCCCGACCGCCAGACCGCGACCGTGAAGCTGGAGGCCGCCGCGAGCGGCTGCACGGTGCGGAACCTCGACCGCCGCCACCTCTCGGTCGGGCTCGGCCCCGCGGAGCAGGTGACCTTCGACATCCCGTCCTGCATGCCGTACGAGCACGTCGACTACCTCGGCATCGCCCTGTGGCTGGGCGTCGACCCGGTGAACCCGGCGACCTTCCAGGACGTCGTGCACGGCAGGAACCGGCTGATCACCCCGCCGCGCACGGTCACCATGGTCCACGCCGTGCAGCGGCCGCTGACCGACCCGGGCGGACAGCTGACCGCCCAGCGCAAGCCCGGCGACCACGACGTCGTCCTCGGCACGGACGGCCTCGCCATCGACATCCCCAGCACCGGGCGGATCGACCTCCACGCCGAGTGGTCCGACCACGACGACGCCCCGCCCGCCCCGCCGACGGTGCACGAACGGATGGCGCACGTCGGCTCGTACGACGTCCAGCACCTGCCGCCGAAGGACGCGCTCCCGGTGATCCGCCAGGAGTTCGGCGACACCCGCCACCACAAGGTGAGCTACACCGTCACGGCGGTGTCCCGCTTCGAGGACTGCTTCGGGCGCGCGCTCGCGGCCGATCCCCGCGCCTGCCTCGCCACCGGAGCGCTCGCGGACACCGACGTGCCGAGCTCGGCCCGGCCCCCCGCACCCCGACTCCTCTACGGCATGCCGACGTTCCGCTGGAGCCGGACCGTCGACGGGCAGCGCTCGCTCACCCGGCTGCGCCGCGGCGGCGGCCTGCGGGTCTTCCTCGAACGGCCCTGGTACGCGTCGGGCGACGACGAGGCCCTGGCACTGCTCGCCTTCCCCACCGCGCCGGCCCCCGCCGAAGCCCTGCGCTACGTCGGCGTCGCCGGACGCGACCCGATCCGCGGCACCGGGGCGCCGCCCGGCACCCTCACCCGCTCCCAGGTCAACGCACCGCAGTGGGCGCAGGTGACGCTCCCCGAGCTGCAGCGGGTCCTCGACGCCGGGCTGTACCAGGTCGAGTTCGACGACCAGGAGGACCGCTGGTATGCCGACCTCGACCTCGCCCCGGTGGTGTCCTCGTCCTACTTCCCGTTCGTCCGGCTCGCGCTGGCCCGCTACCAGCCGCACACCGTCACCGACGTGCCGGCCGTGTCACAGGTGGCCCTGACCGACCCCGTCCAGCTGCCGCCCGACCGGCGGCTGACCGTCACCCGCAGCCCCGGGCAGGCCACCGTCGTCCTGGACGGCCTCGGCCCCGGTGGCGCGGGGAACACCGTCCGGACCGAACTCCAGGTCCTGGACGCGGGCGTGCCGGCGACCGCCGACGTCGCGGGCTGGTCCACCGTCCTGACGACCACGGCCGTCCTCGGGCACACGGCCCCCGTCAGCCTCCCCGACACCGGGCAACGGCCCCAGCGCCTGGTCGTCCGCGAGTTCGAGACCCAGCCCGTTCCGGCGGGCGGCGACGGGACCGGACGACCGGTGTTCCTCGACATCGTTCCGCTCGGCACGTGGTGAGCGGCCCGACGCCGTCGTTGCCACGGGCCGCAGAGCTTCAGACAGTCAGAGAACCAGAGAAGGCGATCACGGTGGTATTCCAGATGTTTCCCGACACCGGCCAGGTCAGGCTCGCGAACCAGGCCACCACCGGCCTGGTGGCCTTCGACGTGGACCCGACGGTGTCACCGTGGTTCCTGCACGTGGTGGCCGTCGGGCCGAACTGCCAGCCGCTGCGCGGCCGGGCCCCGGACATCGAACTCCGGGCAGGCCAGGGGCTGATCACGGCCGTACCGCAGCAACCCGCCGAGGCGGCCGTCCCCGACGAGACCGGCAGGACCGTCGCGACCGCGTCCTGGACCCGGGACACCGCCGACGTCTTCACGGTGCAAGTGGAGATCTCCGATCCCGGAGTCTCCACCTGGAACCTGCGCATCACCAACAACGACCCGCAGGAGCTCGGCTTCGTCTGGACCTCGGCCCCGTCCGACGCGGAAGGCCGGCAGCCCCGGATCCAGATGGCCACGTCGCTGCACGTGAACGTACTGGAGACGACGGCCGACCAGGTGGTGCCCGTCGCGAACATCGGACCGGGCACGCTGACCTTCGGCGGATCCGCCGACACGGACATGGGCGCCGGGTTCGTGCTGCACAGCTTCCCCGCCAGTCTGGCCACCAACACCTGCGACCGGATCGTGATCAGGATCGCCTCCGGCGGCCAGTTCGCCGCGGACACCGCGACCGCGAACTTCACCCTGAACTGCAACGACACCGTCGCGGGAGAGAAGACGTTCCAGCTCACGCGTGAACGGCGGAAGGTGACGAAGGAGGGGAAGGAGTGGAAGGACAAGGAGAAGGACGGCAAGGACAAGGAGCACAAGGACCACGTCGGCAAGGAACTTGAGTCGCACGTCCCGGTCGGCGGACATGGTCTCGGCCAGGCGGCCGGACACTTCATCCCGGCCGACCAGCGGCCCGACCTCGCGGACAGCGCCCTCGGGAACGAGGACCCCGAGACCGGTCCGGGCCGGGGGTAGGCCCCGCATGTGGCTGGTGCTCGGCGACCCCGCCGACCGGGCGGCGCTGTGGGCCCACAAGGGACTGCGCGAACGCGGACTTGAGCCGCTGGAGCTGCTCTCCCCGCAGGCGCTGCTCGGCTCCACCCGGTCGGCGCACCGCGTCGGCCGGCACGGGGCGGGCTTCGAGATCGTCCTGCCGGACGGCCGCCTCCTCGACAGCCGGGAGGTCTCGGGCGTGCTCAACCGGGTGGCCGCGGCGCCCTTCGGACTGCTGCCCTTCGACACGCACGGCGACGCCCTGTACGCCCAGGAGGAGTTGAGCGCCCTGCTGCTCAGCCTGCTCACCTGCCTCGCCCCGGTCGCGGTCAACCGGCCCTGCGCGACCGGGCTGTGCGGAGCCTGGCGCTCGACGGCGGAGTGGACGGTGCTCGCGGCGAGGGCGGGACTGCCGGTGCCGCCGGCCCGGATCTCCAGCAGCCCCGGCCCCGAGCCGGACCGGGCCGCCGTTCCTGACTCGGACGGTGTCCTGGTGCTCGGCGATCGGGTCTTCGGTGCACCCTCGCTCGCGGCCTCACTCTCCGCCGAGGACGAGGAGGCGTGCGTACGCCTCGCACGGCTCGCCGGCACCGACCTGCTCGGGCTCGACCTGCACCTGGACGACGAACAGCGCCCGGTCTTCGGCGGCGCGAGCCCGCTGCCCGACCTCCGCTCCGGCGGCGAGCCGTTCCTCGACCACCTGCTCGACCACCTCACCGCGCTCCCCGCCCTCCGCGCCCTCCCCGAGGCAGCCCGATGATCGCCGTCTGCGGCATCGCGAGCGAGACGCCGATCGCCCGGGTCACCGCCGCGCTCGACGACCTCGGCCTGCCCTACACCGTCCTCCACCAACGACGCTTCCTGGAGCTGCCGTTCGAGCTGGAAGCCACCGGCACGGGCGTCCGGGGCCGGCTGACGGCGGACAGCGGAACCGTCGACTGCGCCGAGGTGACCGGCATCTACGCCCGCCTGATGGACTGGCGGCGGCTCCCCGAGGCCCGCCACCCGGACGAGGACGTCCTGCAGCGGTGCCGGGCCTGGCACGAGGCGTTGAGCAGCTGGATCGAAGTCGCTCCCGGCCGGGTGATGAACCGGGCGGCCGCATCGGCGTCGAACGCCTCCAAGCCCCACCAGGCCCAACTGATCCGCCGGACCGGCTTCCTCGTGCCGGAGACACTGGTCACCAACGACCCCGAGCTGGTCCACGACTTCGGGGAGCGCCACGGCGAGCTGGTCTACAAGTCGATCAGCTGCCAGCGGTCCGTCGTGCACGCCCTTGACCGGGAGGCCACCGCCCGACTGCCCCTCATCCGCTCCTGCCCGGTCCAGTTCCAGCAGCGCGTCCGCGGTACCAACATCCGCGTGCACACCGTGGGCGACGAGGTGTTCGCCACCCGCATCACCACCGACCGCGTCGACTACCGCTACGCCCACCACGACGGCGGCCGCGCCGAACTCTCCCCCTGGCAGCCGCCCGACGACCTGGCCCACCGGTGCCTGCGCCTGGCCGACGCCCTGGGCCTGGACCTGGCCGGTATCGACCTGATGCTCACCGACGACGGCGACGTCTACTGCTTCGAGGTCAACCCCAGCCCGGCCTTCACCTACTTCGAGTCCCACACCGGCCAACCCATCGCCCGCGCCATCGCCCTCGCCCTCCGCTGACCCCGACATCGACACCGACGCCGACGCCGACGCCGACGCCGCCCGCGGTGCCGCGTCCTCCCGTTGCGCGAACCGGTGGTCGGTCACCGGCCGGCCTCCTCGTCCGCCTGCTCGTTCTCCTCCGCGGCCGGGGTCCGCTGGGCGGGGACACCGGTCCGTTCGTTCTGGAGGTCCCACAACTCCCTGAACCGGCCGCCCTCGTCGGCCACCAGCTCGGCGAACGTGCCCTCCTGGAGGACCCTGCCGTCTTCGAGGACGACGATCCGGTCGGCGACGGCCACGTTGGTGAGCCGGTGGGTGACCAGGACGACCGCCCGCTCCCGCGCGACGGCGCGCAGGTTCCGGAAGATCCGGTGCTCGGCCCGCGGGTCGAGGGTTATCCATAGCTGCCAAGTATCTGTCCACGTCGGACGGCACGGCTGCCCGCAGGCATGTTAGGCACGATCTCGGCCAGCAAGCAGAAAATTGGTCGAGCCTCAGGTGGCCATGTGGCAGACTCGCCCGCCGTGACCGAGGTCATCAAGTCGCAGGACGACGAGGTGGGCATCGATGCATCTCTCGCGGTCGCACGCGCATTTGAGGGGGAAACATGCCAGGCTTCCTCCGACTGTCTCACGCCGTGTCAGCCGGGTTCAGTCTCAAATTCTTGGCATTTCCTAGGTCAGGCCGACAACGCGCAGAGCACCGGTCCACAGCACGGTGCCCCCGTCGACACGCCGACGGGGGCACACCTTGATGACTTCACTCAACCGAGCGGCCGTCACGACCTGCGAGTCTCAACTACCTGTCGCATCAGACTCTGATCCGACATCCATGCGCGCAAAATCATCTCGGCTATTTCGGATTCAGTCGACCTCGGTGGAGTAACCTCCTGCGACAGTGGCTACCGCCACGCACCAGCGAATCACTACTTCAAGGTCTCCTGCAATGATCCAGTTCACAGGCCGCAGCTGGGGAGTAAGGGCGCAGTATCCCCCCAAACCATATGCTGCGAGATGGCCAGGGATCCGACCCGATGGATCAATGGCGCCGCGTCCGACTCGGATATCGACCGATTTCAGACTAGGCGCTTCCGGCGAGTCGTTTTTTCGATGAGTCGCCAGCCACCTGTATGCGAAGCTGGGATCAACGTCGTCCAGCAGAGTACCGACAGTAATCAGCTTGCCACCCACGCGATAGGAGATCGAGGCCGATTCATAGAGATCTTCAGTCTTGACCGACCTCAGCCCCACCGGGTCCTGCTGTGGCAGTCCAAACACTGCCCCACAGAACTCGTGAGCCAGCATCTCGATTTCTCGAGAGAGGGGGTTATTGGGCATCATCTCTTCCGGCGGGGTAGCATCCATTGAGCCTTGGTCTCGCAACCTACTGCCGACACATGACCGGAGACAATCAGTCCTTGTAGTAGAACGTGTCGTCCCAGGGTGCACCGGAGTGGCACATCTCGCCGTCGATGAGCACTACGTAGCTACCCGCCTCCAGCTGGGCGGACGCATATCCATTCCCTCCAGAGTGCGTGAAGAACGTCATCGAGTACTTGGCGGGCGTGAAGTTCTCAGAGTTCTTGAGCGAACCTACGCCAAACCTGTCGGTGACGTCGACGGTCCACCCGAAATGGGCGACTGAATGACTGACATTGTATCCGGTTTCGACCTCGCCGTAGTAGTCACCACCGGTGGCCCAGAAGTGGACGTGAGACTCACCGTAGTCTCCGTCGACGACCGGATTGCTCATGACGCCGTCCGCGTCTGCTGAACGGGGGCCGATTTGGGAACCGAGGCCTTCTGGCCGTTCGGCAAAGTCACGATCTTGTAGCCGTTCTGCTCTGCCACAGCAGCGTCGAAGCCGAACACCTTCATCGGCGCCGATGCCTCGGAAACCAGCTTCTTGGTGCCGGTCTTTTCGCTGGCGTTCGCCATCGACGTCGATCCCATTGCTGCAGTCAAGCCGATGACTGCAGCGCTGAGTCCTAATGCCTTCATGTAGCTGCGCAAAATACCCCCCAGAGTGGTTGTTGCGGATCGCCTCGGCGGAGCTTTCCACTCCCCGCGCAATGAAACGTATCAGCACCAACAACTATCCGTCAATCATATAAATACGGTAAGTGATCTTCCGGAAGTTGCATTTAGATATTTTCACTATGAGATCGTAAGTTCCCATTATTGGCCTGTAGTCGGATATTTCGGGTGGCAGTGGTTACTTTTATGCCGAACCGTGTGATGCCGAGAGCCTGGGCGGCCCGGCGCATCCGTCGTTTACGGGCGGGCGGGGTGCTCTCAGGTTCGGGTGGCGAAGGCGATCTCGTACGGCAGCTCGGTCGCCACCGCGAGGATGCCGTCGAGCCCGAAGGCGGGAGGCAGCTGCTCCGCACGCAGGTGAACACCTTGACGCTCCTTCCCGCCCCGATCTCGCACGGGTACCTGCTGGGCTCGAAGTCCGGCACTTCGGGCGCGTCCCCCATGTTCGGCGTCAGCCCGGACGGACAGGTCGTCCTCCATCCCACCTGCGCCGAATTCGCGACGGCCCGGGGGAACACCCTCGTCCTCCACGGGTACCCGGTCGTGCTCGACGCCACCGGGGCGGACAGCGACCTGGTGGGCATCGGCAACCTCCTGTCTCTCCGGTCCCCCTGGGGTGACCGGAATCGGCCCGCGGGCGATCCTCGCCGTACTGCTCCCTGCCTGGTGTCCCACATCCTGGACGTACGAATACCTGCCCCAGACGACTAACGGGACCTTCGCCGACGGCTTCGGCTTCCAGCTCCAGCTGGACGGCACGATCGCCGCACGATCGCCGATGCCCGGGGGCTACACCGTGGCGCTCTCCGCGTCACCGAACCCCTCGACGGCCGGACAGGAGGTGACCTTCCGGGCCGTCGCCCGCGCCGCCCCGCCCGGAGCGGGCACGCTGCAGGGCACCCTGACGTTCGCCGACGGGGCGACCGCCCTGGGCAGCGCGCAGCTCGACGGACACGGCGCGGCGTCCTTCAGCACCACGGTCCTCGCGGCAGGCGACGACGAGATCACGCTCACGCACTCGGGGGACCCCGACTTCGAGCCCAGCTCGGCAACCCTGCGGCACCGCGTCGTGCCACCAGCGTGAACCGGTGGAGCGGGCCCGGGGCCACGGAGTCGGTCACGGGCCGGCCTCCTCGATCTCCGCCGCGCTCCCCTCCGCGTTCTCCTCCGCGTTCTCCTCCGCGGCCGGGGTCCGCTGGGCGGGGACACCGGTCCGTTCGTTCTGGAGGTCCCACAACTCCCTGAACCGGCCGCCCTCGTCGGCCACCAGCTCGGCGAACGTGCCCTCCTGGAGGACCCGGCCGTCTTCGAGGACGACGATCCGGTCGGCGACGGCCACGTTGGTGAGCCGGTGGGTGACCAGGACGACCGCCCGCTCCCGCGCGACGGCGCGCAGGTTCCGGAAGATCCGGTGCTCGGCCCGCGGGTCCAGGGCCGCCGTGGGCTCGTCCAGGACGAGCAGCCCGGCCTCGCGGTGGAAGGCCCGGGCGATGGCCAGGCGTTGCCACTGGCCGCCGGACAGTTCCTCGCCGCCCATCCACTCCACCGCCAGCAGGGTGGAGAGGCCGCGGCGGAGCTTGGCGACGACGTCGGCCGCGCCGGAGGCCTCGGCGGCGCGCATCACCGCCTCGTCGCCGTCGCGGGTGGGCTGGCCCAGCGTGATGTTCTCCCGGCAGGTCAGCGGCCAGCGCGCGTAGTCCTGGGGAACGACCGCGACCTGCCGCCACAGGGCGTGCGGGTCCAGGTCGCGGGTGTCGCGCGCGTCCCACCGCACCGATCCGCCGTCGGGCACGTAGAGCCCCGCCAGGAGCTTCGAGAGCGTGGTCTTGCCGGAGCCGTTCTCGCCGACCAGGGCCAGGATCTCACCGCGGTCCACGTGCAGGTTCACTCCGTCGAGGGCCTTCCGCTCGGAGGCCGGGTAGGCGTAGCTGAGGTCCTCCACGCTGATCCGCCCGGGCGGCGGCGGCGTTTCGGTGCCGCGTTTCGGCCGGTGGCCGCCGGCGGTGTCCAGGAAGCTCGACCAGTCGTCCAGGTACATGCCGGTGCGGAAGAGGTCCGCGCCGTAGCCGACGATGCCGCGCAGGCTCGTGCCGACCGCGCCGAGCGCGAACACCGCCGCACCGCCGCGCGGCAGGCTCATCCGGCCGGTGCCGACCAGCCACAGCATCGCCGCCCACACCAGCGCGGTGCCGAGGCCGGACGCGGCGGCCCCGATCACCGACACCCGGGCGCTCTGCATCGCCGCCCGCCGCGACGTGGCGTCGAGCCGCCGGCCGACCTGCTCGTACTTGTCGAGCAGGAAGCCGCCCATCGTGTCGGAGCGGACCTGGTCGGCGTTGCGCTTGAGGTGGATGTACCAGCGCAGGTTCGCCATGATCCGGCGGTCGCCGACCGCCGCCCGGTTGGCCAGGAACTGGACCCGGGCGGCGTGCACCGAGGCGATCCCCTGGGGGAGCGCGGCCGACACCAGCAGGGGGAGGAGGGCCGGGTGGAGCACGGTGAGCACGCCGGCCGCGCCGACGAGGGAGGCGAGCGAGGCCAGCAGGTTCTGCGCCTCCCCGACGATGTCGACGCACACCTCGGCGCCGCGGTCGGCGGCCTCCAGCTCGTCGTTGTAGCCCGCGTGGTCGTAGGCGGTCAGCTCGGCCGCGACCGTGGCACGCAGCACCGCGGCCTCCGCCGCCCGGGAGATGCGCGGCGACAGGTGGACGGTGATGGTCCGGATGGTGATGCCGAGCAGCGAACGGGCGCCGGCCGCCGTCGCAATGAGGAGGATGGACGGCGCTGCGTGGGCGAGCTTGTCACCCACCGGGCCGGGACCGAACAGGGCCGAGATCGTGCCGGTGGTCGCGAGCAGGCCGGCCGCGCCGAGCACGGCGGACACGGCCTGGCAGGCCAGGAGCAGCGCGACGGAGGCACGGTCGATGCCCCAGCCGAGGCGGAAGGCGCGGACGACGAGCGCGGGCAGGCGGCGGGCCATCGCGCTGACGCTGATCGCCTCGATCGCCTCGATGCGGCGCCCGTCGGCGAGCCACTGCAGTTCCTCGTCGGCGCTCTCGGCCGACGTCGTCGCGGCGCTCATGCGTGCGCCTCCTCGTGCGGCACGTGGGCCTCCGGGGCGGGGTGACAGGCCACAGATCCTCCAGACGCAGAACGGTCAGAGCGGTCAGAGCGGGCAGAGCGGGCAGGAGCAGGCAGAGCGGTGTGCGGACGTGCGGAAGCGCCGAACCGGTCCCGCAAAAAAGCTTCAAATAGCCTTGTTCCCAGGCGAGTTGGCCACGACGTTTCGGGTCAGCGGCGTCCGATGATGGTGCTGTTCGAATGCGGCGTTCAAGTGGATTACCTCCAGGCGATCCCGGGACAAAGAGGGACTTTCCGGGCAGGCTCAGGCCCAGCCCGGGGCAGTCACCGGCCGGGCGGGGACACGCCCGGCGGGTGCAGCGGAGCCCAGTGCGCAGGCGGCGAGCGCGCGTTCGAGAGCCTCGGCGGCGCCGGGTACGAGGCGGTGGCAGGGGCGTTCGGGGGCGAGGACGTCGCCCGGCCCGCGGCCGTCGCCCGATTCACCCGATCGACTGGTCGGCGGCCGGATCAGGCCCGTCCGGCACCCGGTCGAACCCCGGTGGAGCGGGCGGAGCCCCGGCCCGCGCGCGGCGGGAGCCGACGGATCGTCTCCAAAGTCCCGCCCCCGGCTCTCCCAAAGCCCAGACCAGCGCCGTGAGACAGCTGTGGGACGGCTCCGGCCGCGTCTCACGGGCGTTCGACGGGTTTGCCTGCGCCTACGGTTGACGATGCGTCGGTCCCGCGGTCCGGCGCTCGCCACACCTGTACGAGAAGTTGGGAAACGCACCATGAAGCTGAACACCAAGGCGGCCCTGCGCAGGGGCGCGGCCACCGTCTCCGCCGCCCTCCTGCTGGTGGGCATCGGCGCCACGGCGGCGAGCGCCCAGCCCGGCGCGAGCTACGTCCGCTACGGCAACCGCGGCTCGGCCGTGACGTGCGTCCAGCTCGCGCTCAACCACTGGACCTCCAACCGCAGCGGCATGCCGCACCCCGAGATGGGCCTGGACGTGGACGGGCAGTTCGGTGACGAGACCCTGCGGGTGCTGAAGGCCTACCAGATCGCCCAGCACCTCGACCCCGACGGGGTCGTCGGCCCCCAGACCGGCGACCTGCTGTACTGGGCCCATCTCCACCTGAGCGACCCGTACTGCTACTCGGTCCTCCCGACCAAGCCCTGACCCACCCGACCGCCTGGTCGTGAGTCGCCCTTGACCCCGGTGGGTCCCGGGTGAGGAACGGGGCCCGTACCGTTCGCGCGGTACGGGCCCCGTTTTCCGCTGTCCGGCCTCCGCTACGCGGGCGCGTCGCGGCGGTCGAAGCCGGTCACCAGCGCCTGCAGGCCGGCGTCGAACCACCGCTGGTAGTAGTCGAGCGCGTCAGGGTCCTGCCCGGCATCGGCGGCATCGGTGTCAGCACCGGCGGCATCGTCGGCATCCGCGTCCGCATCCGCATCCGCATCCGCATCTGCATCGGCGGCGCCCGGGTGCGCTCCCACCTGGGCCAGGGCGTGGCCCAGCGTGAAGACCCCGACGGACTGGATCCGGATCAGTGCGTCGTCCTGGTCGACGCCCGCGGCGGTGAGACTCTCCAGCAGCCCGGCCAGGACCGGGACGGCCGTGGCGGGGTCGACCGGGTGCGTGGCCAGGAGGGGCACCGCGTTCGGGTGGTCGAGCAGCATGCGACGGTAGGCGACCGCGAACCGGGTCAGCGCCCCGGTCCAGGTCGGTCCGGCGTCCAGGTCGGCGAGCGCGGTGGCGAACAGGTGGTTGACCACCGTGGACAGGATGGCGTCACGACCGGGGAGGTGACGGTACAGCGACATCGCGGCCACCCCGAGGTGGGCGCCGATCCGTCGCATCGTCAGTGCCTCCAGCCCCTCGCGGTCGAGCAGGTCGACGGCTGCGGCCGTGATCTGCTCGACACTGATCTGGGCGGGGCGACCTCCGCGGCCGGGTCGTGATGCCTGCTTCATGCCCTCAGGGTGTCAGACTCATCCGGTCAGCGTGACGGCCAGGGTACTGCCCGCCATGGCCAGGCTCAGGACGCCGACCACCATGTGCTGGACGTCCGGCACCACCGCGCGCCCCTGCGTGGGCAGGACCTTCAGCGTGCGGGCGTAGTCCCGGGCGTAGGACTCCCGCTGCGCCGCCGAGCTGATCCCGGCGTACGGCAGCCACCAGCTGGCCACGTGACCGACGAGGACCAGCAGGCACAGCACCAGGGCGGCGATCCGCGAGACCGGGTGGTCCAGGGCGACGCCGCCGGCGATGAGCAGCGGGATCGGGTAGTTGACTGCCGCGTCGCCGAGGCGTTCCCGGCGGTTGTCGCTTCTCAGGTCGTTGAGCGGGAACAGCGGCACCCACTCGGTGAGTACCAGCCAGGCCAGCCAGACGAGCGGCATGGTGACGGCGATCGTGCGCATGGAGCATCCCCCTGTGGGTCATGGGCGTTCGCGTTTGAGTACACCGTAAGCTTACGCCGTACTCAAACGCGCCGTCACCTCACCCGGCGGCCTCGGCTCCCTCGGCCGAGGTCGGACCGCGACCACGACCGCGAACACGAGCGCCGGAGTCAGGCGGGACCGGGGCCGGTCGGGACGGGCATCGCGCGCCAGGTGTCGGCAAGGACCTCCATGGTCACCAGGCGCATGGTCGTGTCGGCCTCGGCGAAGTAGCGCTCGGTCTCGCCGGTGGGGGTGAAGCCGAAGCGGGTGATCGCGCGGACCGCGTCGATGTTCGCCACGGACGTCATGCTCCACACCCGGGCGAGGCCGAGTTCGGCGAAGGCGAGCTTGAGCATCAGCCACCCGATGTCGGGCGCGCAGCCGGAGCCGCGCAGGTGCCGGGCCATGGTGAAGACGCCGGAGTACCCGGTGGTGGCGTCCTCGACGTCGAGGCGGATGCCGCCGACGGGGCGGTCGTCGCCCCGGAGACACGCGGCCAGCTGGTAGTGGCGGCGCGGCACCGCGGCGGCGGTCGCCACGGCCTCGTCGAGCCTGCGCCGGATCCGGGCGTCGTCCATGACGCCCGTCGAGAGGTGGCGCATGCCGTCCTCGTCGCCCCAGACCGGGCGCATGGCGTCGAGGTCGTCGGCACGGTGGTCCCGGAGGCGGACGCGCGCGGTCTCCAGCACCGGGAGTGTCGTGAGCGGAGGTATCTGCGTGGGAATCATGGTCGAGCCCTGACGACGTGGTGGGTGATCGGTGATTGCGGCCGGTGGGACCGCGGCTCACAGTGCACCAGGCGCACGTAGACATCCGATCAACGCCGCCGCCGGCGCCGGCCCGTACGCCGTCAACCGCCGGAGGAACCTCACCGGGCTCGTCGTGCAGGCCCCCGGCGGGTCAGTCGCGGCCTTCCAGGGCGAGTGCCACGGCGGTGGCCGGATCGTCCGCCGCGACGACACCCGGGACGGCCTCGCCCCGCGCATCGACGATCTGCCAGGTCCCCAGTCCCACCACCGGCTTGCCGCCCTGCCGTACGGCCATCGCCACCTCGGAGAGCGTTCCCCACGACCCGCCGACGACCACGACCGCGTCCGCGGAACCGACCAGGACGCTGTTCCGGGCCTGGCCCATGCCGGTCGCGACGGCAGCCGTCAGGTGGGGCGAAGCCCCGGACCGGTCCGCGCCCGACAGGATGCCGATGACGACGCCACCCGCCCCTGCCGCTCCCTGCGCGGCGGCCGCCATGACACCGCCGTAGCCCCCGCAGAGCACGACCGCACCCGAGCGTGCCAGCAGGGCACCCACCTCCCGGGCCGCCGCCGCCTCGGCCGCACTGCACTCCGCGGGCCCGCACACCGCCACCTGGACCGCCGGCTGGGTCATCCCCTGGGTCATCACCGCTCCTTCCGCAACGGCCCGCAGCCGGCAACACCGGCACGGGCCCACCGGCGGGCCCGCCCTCAGCCGTCACAGGGTCTGGACGAGACCGCCGTCGATGACGAAGTCGCTCCCGGTGACATTGGCCGTCCGGTCGCTGGCCAGCAGCAGGACGAGGTCGGCGACCTCCTGCGGGAGGCTGAAGCGGCCGGTCGCGGACTGTGCGACGGCGCTCCGGGCGACGTCCTCCGGCGTACCGCCCGCCGCCTTCGCGACCGTCGCGGCGACACCGTCGTCGCCGAGCCACAGCGACGTGGAGACCGGCCCCGGACTGACCGTGTTGACGCGCACGCCCTGCGGCCCGACCTCCTTGGAGAGGGCCTTGCAGAAGTTGGTGAGCGCTGCCTTCCCCGCGCAGTAGTCGATGATCGTCGGGTCCGGCAGGAAGGCGTTGACCGAGCTGACGGTCACGATCGAGGCGGAGCCGCGGTCGATCAGGTGGGGCAGGGCCGCCCGGGTGGTGCGGACGGCGGCGAGGAGGTTGACCGTCAGCCCCTGGATCCAGTCGTCGTCGGTGACGGACAGGAAACCGTTCAGCCGAGGACGCACCGCGCCGACGTTGTTGACGAGGATGTCCAGTCCGCCGAACCGGGAGACCGCACGGTCGACCGCGGATGCGGGGCCGTCCGCGGTCGTGAGATCGACGGCCACCGGGTGCACCTGCGGGGCGAGGTCCGTCAGGGCGCTCGTGATGCCGCGCGCCACCGCGACCACGTTCACGCCCTCGGCGGCGAGCGCCTGCGTCACGGCGAGACCGATTCCCTTGCTGGCCCCGGTGACGACGGCGACCTTGCCCGAGAGACGCAGGTCCATCGGAGACTCCTCGGTGGTGCGGCGGGCGGACTTCGGTGCTGCGGTGCTGTTCCCGGAGCGCCAGTGGTCGGGCCGGCGGGCCGGCCGCGGGTCACCACGTCACCGCGTCACCGGCCCTTCCGCGAGGCGCAGGACCGCTCGACGGCGGTCTTGATCCGGCCGCCGAAGGCGGGGGCGTCCTTGCGGGCCGCGCGGAGGGCCGCACCGAGCAGCAGCTTGCCGAGTCCGTGGCCTTCGAGCACGTTGAAGATCCGGACCCGGGTACGGCCGTCCGGCAGCGCTTCGAGGTCGTAGCCGCCCTCGGCCGTGATGAGGTTCTTGCTCTGTTCGCTCCAGCGGATCGTGCGCGGCGCGTCCAGGGTGGTGATGCGGAACCGGCGGGCGGTCTTCATCCCGGCGTCCTTCACCGTGCTGTGGAAGACCGTCCCGACGGCGGTCGGGCCGTCCGGAGTCTTCGTGATCTCCTGGACCCGGGGGCTGAACTCGGGGTCGTGGCGACCGTCGGCGAGGTACGCGAAGACCTCCTCCACGGGGCAGTCGACCTCCACAGCGGCCTCGAACTGTCCGGACATGACGGCTCCTCGCGGGGTTCCCGACGGTTGCTTCGCCGTCAGGATTCCAGAGGGCCCCGGCCCTCGCCTCCCGGGCGCGGAGTGTCAGTGCCACCCGCTAGCGTCGGAGGGCGCGGGGAGGAAACGTGGGCGGCAACCCGCAGAGGGAGGACGAGGATGGCGACCTTCACGCTCGTTCCCGGTGCCGACGGCCGGGCCTGGTTCTGGCACCGGCTGGAGCCCGAGCTGCGGGCCCGGGGGCACGACGTGGTCACGATGGACCTGCCGAGCGACGATTCCGCCGGTCTGGAGGAGACGGCGCAGGCCGTCGTCTCAGCGGTGGAACGGCGTGCCGAGCTCAGCGGGCCGCTGGTCCTGGTGGCGCAGTCGCTCGGGGGCTTCTCGGCTCCGCTGGTGTGCGGGCGGCTGTCGGTGCCGGTCGCCGAGCTGGTGCTGCTCAACGCGATGGTCCCGGCGCCCGGGGAGACGGCCGGGCAGTGGTGGGAGAACACCGGCCAGGCCGAGGCCCGGTCGGACCACGCGGCCGCCACCGGGCGTGGTGCCGATCCCGAGTTCGACCTGCGGGCCGACTTCTTCCACGACGTCCCGCCCGAGGTCACCGAGGAGGCGTTCGCCCTGGGCGCCTCGCAGCCGCCCTCCGCGCTGTTCGCGCAGCCGTGGCCACTGACCCGCTGGCCGAACGTGCCGACGCGGTTCCTCCAGGGGCGGGACGACCGCTTCTTCCCGCTGGAGTTCCAGCGCAGGATCGCCCGTGACCGGCTGGGCCTGGAGATCGAGGAGATCCCCGGCGGCCACCTGGCCGCACTCAGCCGCCCCCGACAACTCGCGGACGCACTGCTGCGCGTCGGGCCCACGAAGCCCGAGGAGCCCGTGTAACGGCGGGATCGGTACGGCGGCGCGGTGCCCGGGGTCGTCCGTCCGGGTGGGGAAACCCGATTCCGTCGTGGCGATGAGTTTTCGGGCCACGGCGGGTCTATCTCTTGACGGAGACAACGGAGACAATCGACGCACGCACGGGAGTCGGCCATGGGCCTCATCGACATCGAGCTGTTCACGACCCTCGACCTCGTCGGGCAGGCGCCCGGCGGCCCCGACGAGGACCCGGTGGGGTTCCCCTTCGGTGGCTGGCAGGCGCCGCTGATCGACGAGGTCACCGGGGCGCAGATCCTCGCCGCGTACGAGGGCACGGACGCCCTGCTGCTCGGGCGGCGGACGTACGACATCTTCGCCGCCTACTGGCCGCACCAGAAGGACGGCGAGATCGCCGAGCTGTTCAACCGGGTGCCGAAGTACGTGGCCTCCCGCGGCACGCCCGAGCTGCCGTGGGCCGGCTCCACGCAGCTCGGCCCGGACCTGCCAGCCGCGGTGCGCGAGGTCCGGGACCGGCACGAGCAGGTGAAGGTCGTCGGAAGCCTCGACCTCGTCCAGACCCTCCTGCGCGAGAAGCTCTTCGACCGCCTCGACCTCTGGGTGCACGCGATCACGCTGGGCGTCGGTAAGAAGGTGTTCGACGGCGGCGCGGTGCCCACCAACCTCACGCTCCTCCAGCCCCCGGCAGCCGGCCCCCAGGGCACCGTGCGCCTGCTCTACGGACTCGCCGACGGCACCCCCCGGACCGGCGACATGAGCGCACCCGACCGAGGCCTCGGAGACGAGGGCTGAGCAGCGGCCCGCGGGCCGGGGCGAGCCGCCGGGGCGGTCGGCCGCGACGAGCCGCCGGGGCGGGCGGCCGGAGGGCTGCTGTCACCGCCGGACGCGGTGGGCCAGGACCGTGAGGTCCGTGCCGAAGGCGACCACCAGCCGCCCGTCGGGGGTCAGGGCCAGTCCACGGACATCGGCGGGGAACGCGTAGGCGCCGATCTGCCGTCCCGTGGTGGCGTCCCACACCCGCGCGGTGCCGTCGTCCCCTCCCGCGGCGACGACGGGGCGGCCGTCCAGCATCCCTGCCGCCCCCGCCCGCACCCGGCCGGTCAGTCCCACGAAGGACGGACCGATCCGGTCACCCGTGGCCATGTCCCACAGGTGGACCGGTTCGCCCGCGCACCCGGTCAGGATGACGTGGCGGCCTTCGAGTGATTCCAGGGCCAGGGCACAGCGCTGCTTCGGCTGCACGCCGATCCATGCGCTCGCGGTCAGGTCCCACACACGTCCTTCCCAGGTCACGGCGACGAAGCGGTCCTCCACCGCGCCGAAGAAGTCGATGAACGAGCTGGAGTACTCCGGCGTCGACCGTCCGTGCAGTTCCTCCCGGGCCGTGAGATCCAGGATCCGCACCGTCCTCGACCGGTCGCGGGTGAGGAGGACGGGCCGCCCCTCGACCGTCCCCACCCTCACCTGGATCACGGCGGCGGTGTGCCCGGCCAGGGGCTCCCCGAGCTGTTCCCCGCCGTCGAGGTCCCAGACCCGGACCGTTCCGTCCTCGGCACCGGTCACGATGACGGAACGGCCGTTCACGACGGCCGTGGTGACCCGGTGCACGGGCCCGGTATGACCGGCCGGCCTGGTGCCTGCCCAGCTCCCGACCCGCTCGTCCCTCTCGCCGTCGAGGTCCCAGACACGGACCGATTCGTCGTCGCCTCCGGTCACGGCGAAGTGACGGCCCTTCACCAGGGCCGTCGCCGCTGCCCGCACCGTCCCACGGTGGCCGATCAGCGGCGGGCGCAGGTGCCGGGAGGCGGACAGGTCCCACACGTGGACCGGCCCGCCGCTGCCTCCGAGGAGGGCGACGGGGCGGCCCCGCAGCACGCTCACGGCCGCAGCCTCCACGGACCCCGGCCCGGGCTCACCCACCTGCTCTCCCGTGGCCAGGTCCCGGATGCAGGTCTCGTAGGCGTTGGCGCTGACGGCCAGCGGGGACTCGAACGCCGGGTCCGTCGCCACGACGTGCGTCATGGCATTGATCTCCATGGTGGCGCACTGGCGGCCGCCGCCACCGCCGTCGATGTCGGAATCGGCGTCGGCGTCGGAATCGGCGTCGGAATCGGCGTCGGCGTCGGACGACGGATCGGTGCCGACGTGGGACTCCTCAACCGGGACGCTCCCCGTGCCGAACTCCCGTCCCGTGATGAGGTCCCACCGCCGGACGGTGCCCCAGCCGTGGCCGGTGACGACGACGGGACGGCCGTCCACCACCGCCGTCCCGAGCGCGCGTACGGTGCCGGTGCGTATGCTCAGCAGTTCTCCGCGGCCGGCAGGGGCAGCCGGATCCCACACCCGCACCCTCCCGTCGACGCTGCCGCCGACCACCACCGGCCGGCCCTCGATCGGCACGGTGGCGAGCGAGTTGATCCAGGAGCCGCCCTCCCCCGGGTGCAGGACGACCGGCTCGCCTCCGCCCCCTCCCACAAAGAGCTCCCACACCCGGACCGACCCGCCGGAGTGCGCGGTGACGGCGACCGGACGGCCGTCCAGGACCGTCGTGACGAGTGCCCGCACCGCGCCGCTGTCACCGGCTGCGGCCGCGCCGCTGTCGCCGACTGCGGCCGTGCCGAGCTTCCGGCCCGTGGCGAGGTCCCACCAGTGCAGCGTGCCGTCCTCGCAGCCGGCGACGGCGAGCCCGCGGTCCGCCACGACCACGGTCGCCACCGCACCCACCGTGGCGGGTGCGGGCAACGCGTACCGCAGCCGGGAGTCCAGGCCGGTACCGGTCGCCCACTGCACGACCCACGGATCACCGGTGTCCCCGCCGACCGCCACCGCGGCGATGCCCCGCGCCAACTCCCGGTGTCCGTACCGGGCGGCGTCCAGGGCCAGCACCTGCCGTCGCAGCTGCGCACCGGATTCACGGTGCAGATGCCCTGACGTCCGGTACACGGCCGCCGCCGCGGCTTCCTCCCGTCCCACAGCGCCGTCCAGGGCCGCCACGACCTGTTCCGGGTCGCCGTTCACCAGCCACTCCGGATCGGCCAACCGCCCATCCACCGACACAACGTCACGACCCGGACCATTACCCGGGAACTCACCGGTCATGACCGGCACCCTAACCACACCCGCCCCGACCGGTCCGCCGAACCGGCAGGCCGGCCTCCTGAGCTCCGGGCCAAACCCGGTGACACACACGTGCGGTGCCGGGAGACTGGTGACGGACATCCGAAGACATCCGCGGGCAGTCGCGGGCAGTGGAAGTCCGCAGGCACAACGGGGAAGGGGAAAGAGTGGCACTGGCGAAGAAGGGTTCCCGTCGCATCGTCGTCGACGGCGTCGAGTACCGCTGGCGAGTGAGCAGGAAGCACTGGTGCTGCGACTACGACGGCGGCACCCTGGGCTACCGGGTGGAGGACGCTTCCTCGCCCGGAACGACGCTGGTCGTGGAGACCGGTCGGCGGGCCGTCCTCGAACCGAGCCCGGTGCCCGCCGAGCTCGTCCTGCCGCGCGAAGTCGCCGCCGGTATCCGGGCCGCGCTGTCGGACGGCTGGACGCCGAGGTCCGACGGTTCACCGTTCAAGCTGCACCTCTCCGCGGTCTGACGGGACCGTACCGGAGGGCCCGAGAGTGCGGGAGGGCCGCCCGCCGGCCACGGGACGCTGCGCCGACTGGAACGCAACGGCGTGGTCGAGCGCGAGGTGACCGCCACCCGTCCGGTGGCGGTCACCTACCGGTGGTGCAGCCCGGCCCGGGCCGGCGGGGGCGGACCCCGCGGACCCCGTCGGCGCGGGCCGGACCCGTCACTGCGGCCGCAGGTTCAGGACGAGGTCGCGCGGGAGGCCGTGGGTGTCGTGGAGGTAGTGGAGGTCCTCCTCGGTCAGCGGGCCGCGGAACCGGGGGCGGGCCAGCACCTGGCGGCCGCGCTCCAGGAGGCGGCCGAACCGGCGCTCCTCGTCGAGCAGCACCCGGCGGACGACGTCCGGGTCCCCCTCCTGGCGGAAGTGGTCGAGGGTGTGCCGGATCAGCTCGCCCGGCAGGTCGACGAGACCGCCCTGCGGGTGGTCGCGGCGCAGCGCGGTGAGCACCCGTCGGACGAGCCGGCGCAGCACGTAGCCGCGGCCGGTGTTGGAGGGGAGCACGCCGTCGCCGATCACCACGACGGCCGAGCGCAGGTGGTCGCAGACCAGCCGCAGTGACGGTTCGTCCAGCTGCCACAGGGTGGGCACGGTCCGGCGCCAGGGGTCGAAGACGTCGCAGTCGAACACTGACCGTCGGCCCTGGAGCAGCGAGGCCAGCCGTTCCAGGCCGAGTCCGGTGTCGACGTTGCGTTGCGGGAGGGACACCAGGGAGCCGTCGTCGAGCCGTCGGTGGCGCATCATCACGTGGTTCCAGACCTCCACCCAGCGGTCGTCACCGGTGGGTGTCGACTCGGGCGGGGTGTCGCCGGTCCACAGGAAGATCTCCGAGTCGGGGCCGCACGGGCCGGTCGGCCCGTTGGACCACCAGTTGTCCTCGACGGTGAGTTCCACCGGCACCCCGTGCCCCTGCCACAGCTCCAGGGAGGCGGTGTCGGGGCCCGTCCGGTCGTCGCCGCCGAAGACCGTGGCGTGCAGCAGCCCGGGATCGACGCCGAAGCCCTCGGTGAGCAGGCCGTAGCCCCAGTCGAGGCTCTGCGGGCCCTCGTAGTCGCCGAGCGACCAGGTGCCGAGCATCTCGAAGACGGTCAGGTGGGTGGCGTCGCCGACCTCGTCGAGGTCGGTGGTGCGCAGGCAGCGCTGCACGTTGACCAGCCGCCGGCCCAGGGGGTGCGGGCGTCCTTCCAGGTACGGGGTGAGCGGGTGCATGCCCGAGGTGGTGAACAGCACGGGGTCGCCGGGCGGCGGCAGCAGGGTCGAGCCGGTGATCCGGCGGTGGCCGCGGTCCTCGAAGTACTCGACGAACGTGCGGACGATCTGGTCCGTGTCCACGGGGTGGCTCCTTCGCGTGTGACGGGGAGGCGCCGGACAACGGGCCCACGCGATCGTCGGAACCGGGGAGGAAACACCTCCGGGCCACCGCCGGCGGACCGTGTCCGGTCGCCGGGGGGAGTCGGGAATGACGTCAGGCGGCGGCAACCGGCGAGCTGGTCGCTCGCGCGGTCGCGGTGGTGGTGTCGAGGCCGGTGACGTTCATGGCACCCAGGGTAGTGCGGCCGGTCTGCGCGGCGCACCCGGTTTTCCGCCGGACGCCGCCCGGGCAACCGCGAGGACGCCGCCGCAGCCGGTCACCCGGTCTGCTGCCGCCGGAGGCCGTCGAGGATGAGGTCGAGTCCGAAGGCGAACTCGTCGCCGTAGGCGTACCCGGGGCGCAGGACGTGGGCGGTCGCGATCTCGGTGAGGTACGGGTACTCGCCGGCGTCGAATCCGCTCAGGATGGACTCCGCGACCTCGGCGGTCTCCTCCGGCGTGTCGAAGGGCAGGGCCTTCTCCTGCAGGGCGAACCCGTAGACGTAGCTGTCGAGGACGGAGACGGCGTGGGCGGTCAGGGCGAGGGAGAACCCGGCCCGGCGCAGGCAGCCGAGGACGGCGTCGTGGTGGCGCAGGGTCGCGGGGCCCGGTGTGGCGCGCGACTCCATCAGCCCGATGGCCCAGCGGTGGCGGGACAGCGCAAGGCGGACGGAGATCGCCCGCTGCCGCATCGCCCGCTGCCAGTCGTCGCCGGGCACGGGCAGCTCGACCTCGTCGAAGACCAGGTCGACCATGCCGTCGAGCAGGTCCTCCTTGTTGGCCACGTGGTTGTAGAGGGACATGGCCTCGACCCCGACGGCCTGGCCGAGCTTGCGCATGGAGAGCGTCTCCAGGCCGCCGGCGTCGGCCAGTTCGACGGCCGCCTCCAGCACCCGGCGTCGGGTGAGCGTCTCGCGGGCCGGCTGCGGGGTGGGGGCGGTACGTCGGGTCACGGTGGGTGGTCACGTCCTCTCTCGGTCTTCGGCGTTTCTCGGCCTTCGGCGTTTCTCGGTCTCCAGCGTTGCGAGCTTACGCCGTAAGTGCTGTACTTACGGCGTAAGTGCAGCACTTACGGCGTAAGTGGCGGGCGAGGACCAGGAGCAGTGACGATGCGGATGCAGAACACGGGCAAGTCGACCGGGACCACCGACGGGACCGGGACGATGACGGCAGTCGTCCAGGAGCGCTACGGCGCCCGGCCGGAGGACGTGCTGCGCACGGGGCGGCTCCCCCTGCCGGGCATCGGCGCCGGCGAGGTCCTGGTCCGGGTGCGGGCCTCCAGCGTGGACCGGGGCACCTGGCACATGATGGCCGGGCTGCCGTACGCCGTCCGGCCCGTGAGCGGGCTGCGCAGACCGAAGCTCCCCAACCCCGGCCGCAACCTCGCCGGGATCGTCGAGGCGGTCGGCCGCGAGGTGACCGGGTTCGCGCCCGGCGACGAGGTCTACGGCACGGCCCCCGCCGCCTTCGCCGAGTACGCCGTCGCCCGCCCCGACCGGATCGCCCCCAAGCCGGCCGGGCTCACCTTCGAGGAGGCGGCGACGGTGCCCGTCAGCGCGCTCACCGCGCTCCAGGCGGTGCGCGACAAGGGCCGGGTCCGGGAGGGCCGGCGGGTCCTGATCACCGGAGCCGCCGGCGGCGTGGGCACCTTCGCCGTCCAACTCGCCCACGGCCTGGGCGCCGTGGTCACGGCCGTCGCGAGCACCGGCAAGCTCGACACCGTCCGGGCGCTCGGCGCCGACCACGTGGTCGACTACACCCGCGAGGACTTCCTCGCCGCCCCGGAGCGCTACGACACCATCATCGACATCGCGGGCAACCGCACCCTGCGGGACCTGCGCCGCGCGCTCGCGCCCCGCGGCAGACTCGTCATCACCGGCGGTGAGACGAACGGCCGCTGGCTCGGCGGCACCGACCGCCAGCTCCGCGCCCAGCTGCTGTCCCCGTTCACCGACCAGCACCTGGGCACCTTCATCGCCTCCGAACACGCGGACGGGCTTCGCGAGCTGACCGCGCTCGTCGACGCGGGCACGCTCCGCCCCGTCGTCGACCGGACCTACCCGCTCGCCGAGGCCGCCGCAGCCGTCCGGCACCTCCTCGACGGCCGCGCCACCGGCAAGCTGGCGCTCGCGCTGCCCACCGGGTGACGTCCGGTTCCGCCGGCCCGGGTGCGGGGACCGACGGTGCGGGCGGGGGCGCGGCGGCGCCGGTCAGGCCTGCTGGCCGGTGGCGGCGAGGACGATCTCGCGGACGGTGACGTGCTGCGGCTGGTGGTAGGCGTAGGCGATCGCCTCGGCCACGGCGTGCGCGTCCAGGGCGCCGCCGGCGGACTCCTTCCAGGCCTCGTAGTCCTGCCTGATCCGCTCGTCAGTGGTGTGGGAGAGGAGTTCCGTCTCCACGGCGCCGGGGGCGACGGTGACCACGCGCACACCGGCGGCAGCCACCTCCTCGCGCAGGTTCTCCGACATCGCGTGGACCGCGAACTTGGTGGCCACGTACGCGGTGTGGTTCGGGAAGGTCTTGCGACCGGCGACGGAACCGACATTGATGATCGTGCCGGTGCCGCGGGCGAGCATCCCGGGGAGCACCGCGCGCACGCCGTACAGCACGCCCTTGACGTTCAGGTCGATCATCCGGTCCCACTCCTCGGCGCCCTGGTCGGCGATCCGGCCGAGGAGCATGGCGCCGGCGTTGTTGACGATCGCGTCCACCGGGCCGAACCGCTCCTCGGCCTCGCGCACCGCCGCCGCGAACGCGTCCCGGTCGGTGACGTCGACCTTGCGGCACAGGGCCCGGGGCAGCGCGAGCTCCTCCAGCTTCTCCAGCCGCCGCCCGAGCAGCAGCAGCGGGTGTCCCTGGGCGGACAGGAGGCGGGCGGTGGCCGCGCCGATGCCGGAGCCGGCACCGGTGACGACGATCAGGGGCTTGGACAAGGCGGTCCCTCTTCGGTCTTCGGACGGTACGAACGGTGTGTCGTGATCCAGCAGACCACCGGCCGGAGCGCCGCGGGCACCGGCAGCGGGGGCGGGACGTACAGGGGGTCCACCGGACCCCCTCACGCGGTGCGGCGGCGGCGCGCGGCGGCCTAGCCTGGACGGATGAGCACGTCGGCCGGGCGCGAGCCCAACCTCGAACTGCGCGACTTCCTGCGTTCGCGCCGGGCCCGCGTCAGCCCCGACGAGGCCGGACTCGGTCCGGCCGGCGGCGGGCGCCGGGTGCCGGGGCTGCGCCGCGAGGAGGTGGCGCGGCTGGCGGGCATCAGCGTGGACTACTACGTGCGCCTGGAACGCGGACGCAACCCGAACGCCTCCGCGCAGGTCCTCGAAGCGGTGGCCCGCGCACTGCGCCTCGACGCGGCCGAGCGCGCCCACCTGTTCGACCTGGTCCGCCCGCGGCCGGGCTCCGGCCGGCGCCGCCCGGTGGCGCCGCAGCGGGTGCGCCCCGGGCTGCTCCGGCTCCTCGACTCCCTCGCCGACACCCCCGCGATGATCATGGGACACCGGCTGGACGTGCTCGCCGCCAACACCCTCGCCAAGGCGCTGTACACCGACTTCGACACCCTGCCGCACCGCGAGCGCAACCTCGCCCGGTTCATCTTCCTCGACCCGGCCGCCCGCGACCTGCTCACCGACTGGGACACCGCGGCCCGCGGCACGGTCGCGGCCCTGCGCCTGTACGCGGGACGCCACCCCCACGACCCCCGGCTGACCGAACTGGTCGGCGAACTCTCCGTCCACGACGAGGACTTCCGCCAGTGGTGGGCCGACCACGACGTCCTCGAATACACCCACGGCACCAAGCGCTACCGGCACCCGCTCGTCGGCGAACTGGCCCTCGACTACGAGTCCCTCACCCTGCCCGACGACCCCGACCAGGCCCTCTACCTCTACACCGCCGAACCCGGCAGCCCCTCCGCGCACGCGCTGCGCCTGCTGGGCAGCTGGTCGGCACCCGAACCCGCGGCCCGCACCACCGGCCGGACCTGAGCGCTGGACGCGCCGGCCCCGGCACCGACGCCGGGAAGCAGCTTCGATCCCTCCGCCGTGAACCGCCCCGGGGATGCTCCTATGGATGTCGAGCGGCTTCAATGAGGTCGCTTTGCATGGTTTTTCGGGTGGTGTCGGGAGTGCGGATCGACCGCAGTAAGGCGCGGTAGACCTCGCGGGCGATGTGGCGTTTCAGGCATCGCATGATGCCCTTCTTGCAAGGCCTTCGGCGGTTCGCCTCTCGACGTAGGTGCGGGTGCGTTCGGGTCCGGAGTTCGCGGGCCTCGGGCCTGATGCGGCCCACGTCCTCCGCCGTGCTTGGTCGGAGTGGCACGATCAGGCAGCCCGGTCCTGGACGGCATCGGAGGATGAGGAGTCCGCCGCGTTGCTGGTCCTCCACCACGCCTTCGACCGTCGTCGCAAGGGCCGCGATGAGGCGTACGCCGCCCTCGATGAGCTGCTGAGCGCCTGGATCGGCGAGGCCCGCGCTGTTGTCGCGCAGCACGGTGGCGCACCCCGGCGGCTCGTAGCGGTGAAGGTACCGCTTCGCCCGAAATACACCGACAGCTGTCGTACCCGCGATTCGATGACGCAGTGGGAGGCGGCCGTCCTCGCCATGTACCAGGTGGCGGCCGACTGGCAGACCGGCACCGTCGCGCTGCTCGTGCCGCACCTCGTCGCCGAGCACCTGCTCGTCGGCTCTACCGGCAGTATGTGCGCCGAAGCGCTCAAAAAGTCCGGGCTGCCGGTGGAGGCGCCGCTCGCCAGGTGGGCTCCCGGGAAGGCCGACAAGCGGTAGGAGTGGCGACGGCCTGGGGACTCACGGCGCTTGACCGCCCGCCGCGCGGACTGGAGGAATGGCTGACGACGACTCCGAGGCGATCTCCATGGCACAACAGCAACCTGCGGCCCGTCTCGGGCCTGGGCGGGGCCGACCGGACAACCCCGAGACTAGCTCCCTTCCTCGTCAACGCCTACCTCGTCATCGGGAGCCGAGGCCGCCGCAGCGGGACCCTGATGCGCGCCACGGGTAGCGGCACAGCTGTTGGACAGGGCGCTGACCTCGGGTGAGCAAACCAACATTTGCCACCGCACGAGAGCCTTCGAGTCAGCCGATCTACTGCCGGCTCACTCGAAGGCTCTCGTCATCTACTACAGGCGCTCGGGCGTTCCGATGCCGAGGAGGTCCATGCCCTGGCGGAGGGTCTGGCCGGTCAGCTGGCACAGCAGCAGCCTTGTCTCCATGACCTCGTGGCTGGGTGCCTTGAGGACGGGACAGTGCTCGTAGAACGTGGTGTACGCCGCGGCGAGGCTGTGCAGGTAGGCGCAGAGGCGGTGGGGTTCGAACGTCTCGGCGACGAGGTTCACGGTGGTGCCGAATTCGTCGAGGAGGAGGCCGAGGGCGCGTTCGGCCGGTTCCAGGGCGAGGTTCTGGTGGGCGGTCGGGGTGACGTCGTCGGGGGCCTTGCGCAGGATGGACTGGATGCGGGCGTATGCGTACTGGAGATAGGTGCCGGTGTCGCCGTTGAGGGAGACCATGCGGTCGGCGTCGAAGATGTAGTCGCGGGTGCGGGAGGTCGAGAGGTCGGCGTACTTGACCGCGCCGATGCCGACCTGCTTGGCCCGGTCTTCGAGTTCCTCGGTGGCGAGCTGGGGGCTCTTCTCGGCGACGACGGTACGGGCCCGGTCGACGGCTTCGTCGAGGAGGTCCATGAGGCGGACAGTCTCGCCGGAGCGGGTCTTGAAGGGCTTGCCGTCCTTGCCGAGGACGGTGCCGAAGCCGAGGTGCAGGGCGCGGACGTCGTCGGGGAGCCAGCCGGCGCGGCGGGCGGTCTCGAAGACCATCCGGAAGTGCAGGGCCTGGCGGCTGTCGACGACGTAGAGGAGCTGGTTGGCGCCGAGCATGCCGACGCGGTCGCGGATCGCGGCGAGGTCGGTGGTGGCGTAGCCGTAGCCGCCGTCGCTCTTCTGGACGATGAGCGGGGTCGGTTCGCCGTCGGGGCCCTTGATGTCGTCGAAGAAGACGCACAGGGCTCCATCTGAGCGCACGGCCACGCCGGAGGCTTCGAGGTCGGCGCACACGTCGGCGAGCATCGGGTTGTAGTAACTCTCGCCGACGGCGTCAACGTCTTCGAGGAGGACGCCGAGGCGGGCGTAGACGGCTTCGAAGTAGACCTTCGACTCGTCGACCATGCCCTGCCAGGACGCGACGGTCTCGGCGTGGCCGGCCTGCAGCTCGACGACGCGCCGGCGGGCCCGGTCGGCGAAGTCGGCGTCGCTGTCGAACTTGGCGCGCGACGCTTTGTAGAGGCGGTTGAGGCGGGACATCGACGGCCCGGAGTCGTCCGGCTCGGTACCCTCGTCGAGCTCGGTGGGGTGCTCGATGAGGTACTGGATGAGCATGCCGAACTGGGTGCCCCAGTCCCCGAGGTGGTTGCGCCGGATGACCTTCTCGCCGCTGAACTCGAGAGCGCGCACGAGCGCGTCCCCGATGATCGTGGAGCGCAGGTGGCCGACGTGCATCTCCTTGGCGATGTTCGGCTGGCTGTAGTCGATCACCGTGACGCCTGGCTCGGCCTTGCTGCCGACACCGAGTCGGGCGTCGGCCGCGCGGGCGGCCAGTCGCTCGAGGATGGCGGCGTCGGTGACGGTGACGTTGATGAAGCCGGGCCCGGAGACCTCCAGGTTCGCGATCACCTGGTCAGCCCCGAGGTACTCGAGCACGCGCGCAGCCACCTCGCGGGGGTTGGTCCGCAGCGGCTTGGCCAGGCTCATGATGCCGTTGGCCTGGAAGTCGGCGCGGTCACTTCGTCGCAGCTGGGGGTCGCTGTCCGCGGCGTCGGGGAACGCAGTGGAGATCGCCTGTGCGAAGCGCTCGCGCAGCGCGTCGGCGATGGAGAGGACCGTAGGCATAGATCGAAGGACCACTTCTGTGAGAGGGCGGGCTCCGCGGACATACCGCGGGAGTCGCACAGCCACCGCACCAACGTGACGGTTGGGGATGCATGCCGATTGTCCCATGCCCCCGCAGGCATCCGCGCGCTCGATCTTCCACGGCGCGGCAACGCCTCGCCCTCGCAGTGGTCGGCGAGGCAACTACGGCTCAACGATTTTGACTCGCAATCAGTTAGTGCCGCGACGTCCTTCGCCTTCCGTGCAGAGCCAGGCAGGTGCAGGGGTGCCCGGCCCGGGCCGTGCCCGGGCCGGGCAGTCAGTCAGTCAGGCGCGACCGCGACCAGACACTGATGCCAACGCGACCCGGACGGTCTCAAGGATCGCCGCCTGCGAGCTCCTTACGAAAAAGTGGTCACCGGGAAGAACGTGCAGCTCGAATTCTGCCGTCGTCTGCTCGCGCCAGGCCTCCATGCGCGTGGGCGGCACCTCGGCGTCCTCGGCCCCGGCGAACGCCACTACGGGGCACCCGAGCGGCGGCTCCGGTCGGTGGTGGTACCTCTCACACACCGAGAGGTCCGCACGAATGGCCGGCAGGAGGACTTCCAGCAACTCGGGCTCGGCGAGAACGTCCTCCGGAAGGCCGCCCAGTGTCCGGAGTTTCGCGACCACCACATCGTCGGGCTGGTCGTGGACACCGGGTTGTTCGCGCGGGAGCTGCGGCGCGGGTCCACCGGAGACGAAGAGTGCGCATGGCTCCGGCAGGCCCCGTCGGCGCAGGGCCCGCGCCAGTTCGTACGCCAGGAGTGCCCCCATACTGTGGCCGAACAGGGCGTAGGGAGTGTCGAGTTCGTCCTCGATGGCCGTTGCGAGCGCGTCGACGAGCGGCTCGCTTTCGGTGAAGGCCTGGTCGCGCCAGCGCGACTGGCGGCCGGGCAGCTCGACGGGGCAGACCTCGATCGTGTCGTCGAGGGCGGCAGCCCACGAGGCGTAGGCCGAGGAGCCGCCGCCGGCGTGGGGCAGGCACAGGAGCCTGACGCTGGGTGCGGCCGGGCGCCGCGCGCCCACGATCCAGCCGTGGGCGCGCTTCGCCGCGATGACTGCGGTGCGGTTCACGATGTGTGTTCTCCAGGATGGTCTCAGTCGTCGGCGAGGAGCGACTGGGCTTCCTCGTCGGATATGCCCTCGATCTCGGCGATCAGCAGGTCCTCGATGAGGAGGGCAGTTTCCCCCAAGGTCTCGCTGTCGAAGAGGACGCGGATCGGGATGTCCAGGTCGAGCGCCTTGCGCAGGTGGACCACCGCGCGCATCGCCATCAGCGAGTCGCCGCCCAGCAGGAAGAAGTTGTCGTGGATGCCGACCCGTTCGACGTTCAGCATGCTCGACCAGACCTCGGCGATGGCCTCCTCGACGGGCGTGCCGGGAGCCTCGTACGGGGGCGCGGTCTCGTCGGCCGCGTTCTCCGGAACCACAAGCGCCCGCCGGTCGACCTTGCCGTTCGCCGTGAGCGGCAGGGCGTCGATCTCCAGGAAGACTGTCGGCACCATGTACGCCGGCAGCTTCTCCCCGAGGAACTCCCGAATGTCCTGGGGCATCGCGCCACCGGTCTGCGGGACGACGAACGCCACCAAGCGCTTGGTGCCACGCGGATCCCCGTCCACCACGGCGACGGCGGCGCGGATGTCCGGGTGCTGCATGAGTGCGGCCTCGATCTCGCCCAGTTCGATTCGGTAACCCTGCACCTTGACCTGGAAGTCCTCGCGGCCGAGGAACTCGATGTCCCTGCTCGGCAGGAAGCGGCCGAGGTCGCCGGTCCGGTAGAGCCGGTCGCCGGTCACCGGGTCGGTGATGAAGCTGGCCTTGGTCTTCGTCTCGTCCCGCAGGTAGCCGTCGGCGAGGCCGACGCCGCCGATGTAGAGCTGGCCCGGAACGCCGATGGGACGCGGGCGCAGCGCCTCGTCGAGCACGTGAAACGTCTGGTTCCGCATCGGTCGGCCGTACGGGATGCTCGCCCAGTGCTCCGGCACCTCTCCGATCGGATACAGGATGGACCAGATCGAGGCCTCCGTCGCGCCGCCGAGGCTCACGACCTCCGGCGCCGCGAACAGCTGCCGAATGCGGTCCGGGAGCGTCACCGGCAACCAGTCGCCGCTGAGCATCACCAGCTTGAGCCCGCCGCCATTCGTACCGGCCCCGGTCAGCCCCTTCACGCTCATGTGCTCGACCAGCAGCTCCATCAGCGCCGGCACGGAGTTCCAGACCGTGACCCCGGCCTCACCCATGAGTGCCAGCCAGGCCGCCGGGTCGCGGTGGGCCCGGGCGTCCGGCACGACCACCGCGCCGCCGACTGCGAGCGGGCCGAACACGTCGTAGACCGACAGGTCGAAGCTGAGCGAGGACAGCGCCAGGACCCGGTCGTCCTCGCCCACGCCGAACCGCTCGTTGATGTCGACGACCGTGTTGAGGGCGCCCCGGTGGTTGATCATCACTCCCTTGGGCAGCCCGGTGGAGCCGGAGGTGAAGATGACGTACGCGAGGTCCTCCGGCTTCGTACGGATCGCTCCCGACGGAGCAGCGGCGGCCTCGGCGTCCGACGCGAGATCGAGCCGGTCCACCTGCAGCACGGTGTCCACGCCCGCGAAGCGGTCGGCCCCGTCCTCCGCCACGCGCGATTGCGTCAGGACCGAGCGGACGTGTCCGTGGTCCAGCAGCAACCGGATCCGCTCGTCGGGCAGTTCGGGGTCGATGGGCAGGTAAGCCGCACCGGCGGCGAGGATGCCGAGCACGGCCGCGCACTGCTCCCAGCCCTTCTCCATGACCACCGCGACGAGATCGTTCGGGACGACCCCGACGACGCCGAGGCGGGCGGCGATGCCGCAGGCGTGCGCGGCCAGTTCGCCGTAGCTCAGGGTGCGGCTCGGGGTGATGACGGCGGGCCGCTCGGGCGTGCGCGCCGCAATGGCGAAGAACGGCTCGTGGAGTAGGCCCGAGGGCAGAAGCCCGTCGGTCCGGTTGTACTCCTCCCACGCGGCCAGGTCCGTGCGGGGTACGAGCGAGGGCACCGGACGGCCCCAGTTGTCGTCGTCGAGCGCGAGCCATTCCAGGAGGTCCAGCGTGGCGGCGTGCATCGCCGCGACCATGCCTTCCGGGAAGAGCCCCTCGACCGCGTCGATGTCCAGGACGAGGGCGCCGGCGGCCTCGTACACCTGCGCGTCGATCCAGACCTGGGGCGTCTGCGAAATGCTGTAGACCACCTCGCCGAGCTGGTCGTCGTCACCGTGGTTGACGAACAGACTGGTGAACACGACCGGCATCGCCGCCGCCGCGTCACCGCGGGCCTTTTTCATCTCCCGCATCACGCGCAGGCCGCTGAACAGCCGGTGGTCGAGGTCGGCCACCAGTCGGTCACGCACTGCCACCGCCCGCGTCTCGAACGGCGCCTCGCTGAGGGCGTCGATCTCCAGCAGCGTCACTGAGGTGAAGTCGCCGATGATCTCCTCGACCTGCGGATGCAACGGAAGCCGGTTCGCCATGGGGAGGTTGAGGGTGAAGCGGCTGTTCTTCGACCACGTCGCGAGCACCTCGCTGTATGCCGTCAGCAGCAGCGCCGTGGGGGTGAGGCCGCGCCGCGAGGCCGATGCCTTGACGCGGGCCCAGGACTCCTGTGGCAGCTCCCCGCCCGTGCGGTGGAAGCGAGGGGTGTCGATGGTGCGCGGGTCTCGGGCCAGCGGCAGCTCGGGGGCGAGAGCCAGTTCGGGGATGCGCTCCTGCCAGTAGGCCTCGGCCCGTCGGAAGCGCTCGCCCGACTCCAGGCTGTGCTCCGCCAGCACGTAGTCCCGGAAAGTGAGTTCGAGCTCGGGAAGCTCGGCGTCGGGGTTGGTGTAGAGCTCGACGAGCTCCCGCATCAGGAGGCCGTACGCCCAAGCGTCGGTGATCAGCCCGTCGACGCTGTAGTGCACCCGGCCCCGGCCGCCGTCCATGACGGTGGCGCGAAGGTCGAACAGCGGCCAGCAGTCGGGGACGAAGACCTGGTGCGACAGCTCCTGACGGGTCCGCTCCAGAACCTCCCGCGCCGCCTCCTCGGTCAGGCCGCGCACGTCCTCGGTCGCGATGGCGTAGTCGGGGACGTCGTCGAGGATCTGCTGCTCGCCCTGCGGGAGCACGATGACGCGCAGCATGCCGTGACGTCGGATCAGGCGCCGGAACGCGCGCTCCATCCGGGGCACGTCCAGGTCCGGGACGTCGAACTCCTCGTAGCCGTGCATACCCACATTGCCGAGCTCGAAGACGCCGGTCCGGCCGACGAAGTACGCCTGCTGCACGTCGGTGAGGGGGAAGGGCTCCGCCGCGGCGGCGGGGTCGGGCACGACGGTGGGCCAGAGCTCGACGGCAGCGTCGGGCCGGACGCGCGCGGCACGCAGGGCAGCGGCAATGCCCCGGATCGTCGGGTCCGTGAAGAGGGTGCTCAGCGGCAGCTCGACTCCGCACACCTCGCGCATCTGGGTCGCGAACTGGGCGGCGAGCAGGGAGTGGCCGCCGAGCTCAAAGAACCCGGTGGTGGGCGCGATGTGCCGGACACCGAGCAGGTCTTCGAAGATCACCGCGACCTCGCGCTCGGTCTCGTCCTCGTACGCCGGCTCACCGTCGGCGACATCCTCGCCGCCGGAAGGGAGGGACTGCGCGGGCTCGTCCTCCGGCGTCACGACGACCTGGCACCCCGACACCGCACCCACGACGCGCGCCGCACGGCGCTCGACGCTCGCGGGGTCGCCGACCAGCCAGGTGTAGCTCGTCCACGGGGTCTCGCACTCCCGGGCGGCCAGCGCGAGGAAGGCTTCGACCACACCTGCGAGCTGCGGCTCGCCCACCTCGGTCCCCGTGCGGCCGACCAGGTGAACCTCGACCGCCCGGTGCCCGTGGGCCACGGCGGAGGCGACGTTCCCGAGCAGCGCGAGGGCGTCGTCTTCGGCAGCATCCGCGGCCAGCACCACCACGGCGGTCGCCGGCCCGGCGAGGTCCGTGCCGGCGGTGGGGCCGGTCCGCACGGAGGCGCCGACCCGGGTCAGCGCGCGGCCGAACGGGGCCGTCTGCGGTTCGTCGCCCCAGAGCGTGAAGTGGGCGCCTCGGTGCCGCTCGTTCGGCTCCCGAGGCGCATCCGGCAGGGGCTCCAGCACCGGCGCGAACCGGTGCCCGCCGCGCAGCGCGACCACGGGTGCGTGGGCCGCGCCGCACAGCTCCCCGAGCAGCGCGGTGGCGAGGCGGCGCGCCGCGGCCGCTGTGCCCGACACAGTGACGTCGACCAGGGTCCGCCGGCGACCGCCCTGCGCCCAAGCGGCCAGTGTTCCCCGAGTCGGTACGAGGGGCTCCTCGCCCGTGACGTCGAGCGCGCCCGACGTCACCGCCACGATCCGCGCGTCCGCGTCCCCGCGCTCCGTCAGTGCTTGCTCCCAGGCGCTCAGGCTGGCCGGGGCGAGCGTCTGTGCGTCCAGCATCCCGACCAGCACGCCCTCGACCGGCACGCCCGCCTCGACCTTCGAGGCCAGCACGTCCGCACCGGCCGCGGCAGACGCGGCGGTGACCACCGTCTTGCCATGGGCGCGCAGCCGGTCCACCACCGCGTCCACGGTGTCCGTCCGATCCGCGGCCACGAGCCACGCCCCCCGGGCCTCCTCGCCACGCAGCACGCCAACCGGGCCCAGCCTACGGAAGCCGCGCGCCAGGAGTGCGCCGGGGACGACCGGGGCCGCCGCCGTGCCGTTGGGAGCGTCGACCCAGCACCGCTCGTGCTCGAAGGGGTAGGTGGGGAGCACGGTCCGGCGCGGGACCTCGGCACCGTGCAGGGCCTCCCAGTCCACCGAGGCGCCCCGGCACCACACTTCGCCGACGGCGGCCAGCAGCTCGGCCTCGGCGTCGCAGTCCGGTCCGTTCGACGGCAGCGACGCGACGGCTCCGCGGCCGTCCTCGCCCGCGCCCGCGAGGCGCACCAGGCTCTGGCCCGGGCCGACCTCCAGCAGCAGCGTGCCCGGGCGGCGCACGGTGTGCAGACCGTCGGCGAAACGGACCGTGGCACGGATCTGCTGGGCCCAGTAGGCCGGGCTGACGGCCTCCTCGTCAGTGATCCAGACGCCGGTCACGCTGGAGACGAACGGAATCTGCGGGGCCGACAGGCGGACCTGTGCGACCTCGGCCTCGAACGCCGCCGCGGCGGCCTCCATCATGCGGGAGTGGAAGGCGTGCGAGGTCCGCAGGCGCTTGGTCGCCACGCCCTGTCCTGCCATGCGCGCCTCGAATCGGACGACCGCGTCAAAGGGGCCGGACACCACGCAGGCCCGGGGCCCGTTCACCGCAGCGAGGTCCAACTCGCCGTCGAGCAGCGACGCAACCTCGTTCTCCGGGAGCGGCACGGCGACCATGGCGCCGGCCGCGGCGTCCTGCATGAGCCGTCCGCGCGTCGCGACGAGGCTCAGCGCGTCCTCAGGCGACATGACCCCGGCCAGGCAAGCGGCCACCAGCTCACCGAGGCTGTGACCGAGCATCGCCGCCGGGCGGACGCCCCAGGACATCCAGAGCCGGGCCAACGCGTATTCCAGCACGAAGAGCGCAGGCTGAGCGAAACGGGTCTGGTGGATCGTTTCGGTCGGCTCCGCCTCCGTCGCCCCGGGGTACAGCAGACGGCGGACGTCCTCTTTGAGGACGGGCGCGAGGACATCGGCCGCCAAATCGACCTCTGTGCGGAACACCGGCTCGTTCTCGTAGAGGGCCTGCCCCATCCGAATCCGCTGCGCGCCCTGGCCCGAGAACAGGAAGACGACTTCACGGTCCTTCGCGGTCTCCTGCGTGGCGGACCGGTCGAACGCCGGCAGGGCCAGGGCGTCGGCAGCCTCCTCCGTGCCGCCGGCCACGACGAAACCGCGGTGCTCCAGCGTCCAGCGACCGCGCTGGAGGGTGTACGCGACGTCGGCCAGGCCCTCGCCCTCCTCCGGGCGGGCGCGCAGGTGCGCGGCGAGCTGCGTTCCGGTGGCCCGCAGAGCCGTCGCCGTGGCGGCGGAGAGCGGCAGTACGTGCAGACGGCGTCCGCCCACCGTCGACACGCGTGCGGGCGCCTCCTCCAGCACCACGTGGGCGTTGGTCCCGCCGATACCGAAGGAGCTGACGCCGGCGCGCAGCACCCGGCCGGACCACGGCACAAGGGCCGCATTTACGTGGAACGGGCCTTCCTCCAGGCCGAGTTGCGGGTTCGCCCGGCTGAAGTGCAGCGACGGCGGCAGCTCGCGCGCCGTCAGCGCGAGGACTGTCTTGATCAGCCCGACGACTCCGGCGGCGGTGTCCAGGTGGCCAAGGTTGGTCTTCACCGAGCCGAGGGCAACACGCTGCGGCGCATCGCCGAAGATGGCCTTCAGGGCCGCCACCTCGATCGGGTCGCCGATCGGCGTGCCGGTGCCGTGGGCCTCCACGTACGTCACGGTCGACGGATCCACGTCCGCGACGCCGAGGGCCTCGGCGATGACGTCGGCCTGTCCCTCGACGCTCGGCGCGGTGAAGCCCGCCTTCCGGGCGCCGTCGTTGTTGATCGCGGAGCCGCGGATCACCGCATGGATCGCGTCACCGTCCGCGACGGCGTCCTCCAGGCGCTTCAGCACCACGACGCCGCTGCCGCTGGCCGGGACAGTGCCCGACGCGTCGGCGTCGAACGCCCGGCAGTGGCCGTCCCTAGAGAGGACGCCGCCTTCCTCGTACTGATAGCCCCGACGTTGCGCAGCGGTGACGGTCGCACCGCCCGCGAGGGCCACGTCGCACTCGCCGTTGATCAGGGCCTGGCACGCGGTGTGCACTGCCACCAGAGAGGTGGAGCAGCCGGTTTGCACGCTGACGCTAGGGCCGCGCAGGTCCAGTTTGTAGGAGACGCGGGTCGGCGCGAAGTCCTTGTCGTTGCCGAGCGAGGTCTGGAACTCGCCGATCCGTGCGACCAGGTCCTGACGGCGAAGCAGGTTGTTCACCAGGTAGGAGCTCTCGCCCACGCCCGCGAAGACCCCGGTCACCGCGTCGGTAGCCTCCGACGGGCGGCCCGCGTGTTCAAGCGCCTCCCACGCGCACTCCAGGAAGAGGCGGTGCTGGGGGTCGAGCAGCTGCGCCTCACGCGGGGAGAAGCCGAACAACCGTGCATCGAAGCCCTCCACGCCGTCGAGGGCGCCACGCGCCCGGACGTACCCGGGGCGGGCGATCTCCTCCGGCGTGGCGCCGGCGGCGAGCAGCTCCTCGTCCGTGAAGGTCGCGATGGACTCCACCCCGTCGCGGAGGTTCTGCCAGAAGCCTTCCAGGGTCCGGGCACCGGGGACGCGTACGGCCATGCCGATGACGGCAATGGCGTTGTCGGGCAGGTCGTTCTCGTCGGTCATCGTCTCATCAGTCATCGTTCTTCGTCTCCAACGTCGTGGGGCCGCCCGCTCGCCTTCTCGGCGCTCGCGCCCCTTGCAGGGTCTTTCGTGCCTCGGCCCGGCTGCGGCCCCGGGCCCCGGCGGTCGACGTGTCGCCCGCGGCGAGGTAGCGCGCGAGCGAGCGCACCGTCGGGAAGCGGAAGAGGTCCACCACGGGGACATTCCGGCCGAGTACTTCGGACAGCCGGTTCTGCATCCGCACCATCAGAAGCGAATGGCCACCGGCCTCGAAGAAGTTCTCCTCGGCGCCGATGTCCTCGACCTCAAGGATCCAGCGCCAGATCGCGGCCACCTCGACTTCGAGTTCGCCGGTGGGCAGCAACCGGGCCGCAGCCGCGCCGGCCGGACGGCCGGGTGCGGGCAGGGCGCGCCGGTCGAGCTTGCCGCGTTCGCTGCGCGGCAGTTCGTCAAGGACGACGATCGCGGCCGGCACCATGTATCCCGGCAGCCACTCCTCGGCGTGCGCCCGAAGATCGGCCGACGAAGCCTGGCCCGCGAGTGCCACGTACCCGGCCAGCTGCGGCCGGCCGGGGGTGTCCTCGCGTAGGACCACCACAGCCTCACGCACAGCGGGGTGCGAGCCGAGCGCCGCCTCGATCTCGCCGAGCTCGATGCGGAAGCCCCGCAGCTTGACCTGGTCGTCGGTCCGGCCGAGGAACTCCAGCACCCCGTCGGCCATCCGGCGGGCACGGTCCCGCGTCGCGTACATGCGCTCGCCGGGCCCGCCCCAGGGGTCGGGGAGGAAGCTCTGAGCGGTGCGCGCCGGGTCCCCGAGGTAGCCGCGCGCCACGCCGCCGCCCGCTACGTACAACTCGCCCGCAGCGCCCGGCGGTACCGGGTTGAGCGCGTCGTCGAGCACGTAGGCGCGCACCCCTGGCAGCGGCCGGCCGATCGGGACGGTGGCCCCGATGGCCGACCCGGGCGGGGCCGCCTTCGTCGGCGCGTGGACAGTCGCCGTGACGGTGGCCTCCGTCGGGCCGTAGGCGTTGAGCCACCGGACCCGGTCCGGCGTGGCGGCCTGCCAGTCGGCGAGCTTCGCGCCGTCCACTCGCTCGCTGCCGACCACGACGAGCCGCAACGCGGGGCAGGCGGACACCGGATGGCGGTCGAGCATCGAGACCCACTCGTGCCAGTAGGACGCCGGAAGGTTGAGCACCGACAGGCGTTCCGCCCGGACGAGCTCCATCAGCTCATCGATGCCGGGCACCGGCCCTGGCGGGAGCAGGACGACGCCGGCGCCCCGCACCAGGCTCGCGAAGAGCTCCTCGGCGGCCACGTCGAAGGTGAGGGCGGCGAACTGGAGGACGCGGTCGTCCGGGCCGAGCCCGTACTGCTCCCCAACGGCCGTGAGGGTGTGCACCAGGTTGGCGTGGCTGACGCCGACTCCCTTGGGGCGTCCGGTCGTTCCGGAGGTGTAGAGGACGTAGGCCAGGGCCGCCGGGTGGACCGGCACGACCTCCGCCGCAGGACTCTCCAGAGCGTCCTCGACGGCGGCCCACGGCACTCCCCCGCCCGCCGGCGGGCCGTCCGTGCGCGATCCCAGGACGAGGACGGCGCCTGAGTCGCCTACCACGTACTCGAACCGCTCGCGCGGCGCGCCGACGTCCACCGGAACGTACGCGGCGCCGGCCTTCAGCACGCCGAGCAGGGTGACCGGCCACTCCGGAACGCGGGGCATCCGCACGACGACGGTGTCCCCGGTACGCACCCCGCGGGCGCGGAGGTGGGCGCAGACGGCGTCGGCACGTGCCTCCAGCTCGGCGTACGTGAGCGTCCGGCCGCCCTGTAGGATCGCCGGCCGGTCCGGGTGGCGCCGGGCCGCGGCGGTCACGAGTCCGTCGAGGGTCGTGGCAGGCGCGACCGGGGCCGCCCGGCCGCCGGCGGTGACGCCAGCTTCCTCCGGGCTCGTCATGGTGAGGCCGGACACCCGGCCGCCGGGGTCGGCGAGCGCCGACTCCAGCAAGGTCAGGTAGTGGCGCGTCATCCGCTCGGCCGTCGCCCGGTCGAACAGGTCGGTGTCGTACTCGACGGAGCCGCGCAGCTCGTCCGCGTCGAAGGACGCCTCCTCCCACACGACCGTCAGGTCGAACTTGGCGACCCGGCTCACCGACTCCCTTGCGGCCACCGACAGCCCCGGCAGGACGGTGGTGCCGCCGGGGATGTTCTGCATCGCGAGCATCACCTGGAAGAGCGGCGTGCGGCTGGGGTCGCGCGGCGGCTTGAGCTCCGCCACGACCTGCTCGAACGGCACGTCCTGGTGGTCGTACGCGCCGATCGTGGTCTCCCGCACACGGGCCAGGAGTTCGGCGAAGGTCGGGTCGTCCTCCCACCGGGAGCGCAGGACGAGCGTGTTGACGAAGAAGCCGACGAGCCCCTCGAACTCCGGCCGGGTGCGCCCGGAGACCGGCGAGCCGACGCTGACGTCCCGGACGCCCGCATAGCGGCCCAGCGCGAGCTGGAACGCGGCCAGGAGCGTCATGAACCGCGTCACCCCGTGCTCGCGGCTCACCTCGCCGAGCCGACGGGTGAGTTCCGGGGAGAGCCGCACCGGGAAGACCTCGCCCCGGTAGCGGGGCACCGGCGGGCGCGGACGGTCCGTGGGCAGCTCCAGCACGGGTGGTGCGCCGTGCAAGCGCTCCTTCCAGTAACCCAACTGCTCGTCGCGGGCGCCGCCGTCGAGGAGGCGCTGCTGCCACGCGGCATAGTCAGGGTACTGGGCCGGGAGGGCCGGGAGAGCCGGGTGCTCGCCGCGCACAGCTGCCGCGTAGAACGCGCCCAGGTCGCGCACCAGGACGCCGACGGACCAGCCGTCGGAGATCGCGTGGTGCATCGTGAGCAGGAGCTCGTGGCGCGACGGGGCGAGCTTCAGCAGGACGAACCGGACCAACGGGCCGGTGGCGAGGTCGAACGGGTACTCCGCCTCGCGCAGGGCCTGGGCCTCCACCTCCGCCGCCCGCTCGGCCTCGGACAGGTGCGTCAGGTCGACGGTCGTCAGCCGAACGTCCGGGTCGTCGTCGATCACCTGCCGGGCGGTGTCCCCGTCCCCGACCAGGCGGGTGCGCAGGGACGCCTGGCGCCGGACGAGCGCCCGTACGCTCTCGGTCAGCGCCTGCTCGTCGAGGGCTCCCTCGACGGCCAGGACCAGCGGCACGTTGTAGAGCGGGCTACCCGTGGCCAGCCGGTCGAGGAACCAGAGCCGCTGCTGGGCGAAGGAGAGGGGGTGCGGTCCGGGGCCGGCCGGGACGACCGGGACGGCGGCGCCCGCCCGCCGCGCGTGGGCGACGCGGGCCGCCAGGGCCGCGACCGTCGGCGCCTCGAACAGGTCCCGGACGCCGAGCTCCACCCCGAGCCGGGCGCTGACGCGCGCCATGGCCTGCGTGGCCAGCAGCGAGTGGCCGCCGAGCGCGAGGAAGTCGTCGTGCGCGGAGATGTTCGAAACGCCCAGGAGCTCCGCCCACACCTGGGCGACGAGCTCCTCCGTCGGACCGGTCGGCGGCACGTGGTTCTCGGCCTGGACCCCGTCCGCCCCGGTCGGGGCGGGGAGCGCGCGGCGGTCCACCTTGCCGTTCGGGGTGAGCGGCAGCTCGGGCAGCGCGACGTACCACGCGGGCACCATCGCCTCGGGCATCCGGGTGGCCAAAAACGCGCGCAACTTGCTTGCCACGAAAGGTGGTTGGCCGGGTTCCGGCACGACGTAGGCGACCAGGCGCCGGTCTCCGGCCTCGCCCTGGACGTCGACGACCGCCGCGCGCACGCCGGGGCACGTCCCGAGGACGCTGGCTATCTCCTCGGGCTCGATCCGAACGCCGCGGATCTTCACCTGCGTGTCGGCCCGGCCCAGGCACTCCAGCAGTCCGTCCTCGCGCCAGCGGGCCAGGTCGCCCGTCCGGTAGAGACGCTCGCCGACGCCGAACGGGCTCGGCACGAAGCGCTCGGCGGTGAGGTCGGGCCGGCCGGTGTAACCGCGGGCAAGACCGGTGCCGGCCAGGTACAGCTCGCCGGGGACGCCGATGCCGGTTTCCCGGCCGGACGCGTCGAGCACGTACAGCCGGGTCTCGGCGATGGGCCGGCCGATGGGCACCCGGGCCGCGTCCGGCTGCTGGTCCACGGGGTCGAAGGTGCTGGCGAAGGTGGTGCCCTCGGTCGGGCCGTACCCGTTCACCAGGCGCAGGTCCGGGGCGACCTGACGCACCGACGCGACCCTCCGGGCGTCCGCCTCCTCGCCGCCGAAGAAGACCGTCCGGAGCGAGGCCAGGGTGGCGGGCGAGACATCCGCGCACTGGTGGAACACGGAGGTGGTGAGGAACATCGCCGTCACGCCGTGCTCCTCGATCCGGGCGCGCAGCAGCTCGGGCGAGAGCACCTCTTCCTTGCGGATGCCGACCAGGCGGGCGCCGTTGAGAAGCGCTCCCCAGATCTCCAGCGATGCCGCGTCGAAAGACACGTTCGCCGCCTGCGCCACCACGTCCTCGGGGCCGAAACCGAGGTAGGCCGCGCCGTGCACCAACCGAACGATCCCGGCGTGCGTGGTCTCGACGCCCTTGGGCCGCCCGGTGGAGCCCGAGGTGTAGAGCACGCAGGCGCGCTGGTCCCGGTGGATCCCGGGGAAGGGCCCCACGGCCGGTCCGGACCGCTGGGTCAACTCCTCGATCCGGACGAGCGGCACGTCGCCGGCGAAGCCGAGCTCCCGGTCGGCGAGCACCAGGCACGCCTGGCTGTCCGCCACCATGAACGCGAGTCGCGCCTCCGGGTGGCCGGGATCGAGCGGCAGGTAGACCGCGCCGGCGGTGAGGACGGCGAGCATCGCGACAACCAGCGCCGCCGAACGGTCCATGGCCAGCCCGACCACGGTCTCCGGTGTGATGCCCCGCTCGACCAGTGCGTGCGCCAAGTACTCCGAGCGGGCGAGCAGTTCGGCGTAGGTGTAGGCGCCGTCCGGGAAGACCAGCGCGGTGCTGTCCGGGGTCCGGGCCGCCTGGGCGCGGAAGGCGTCGACGAGGTTGCCGATCCGGGCCTCGCCGCCCTCCGTCCCCCACGCGGCCGCCAGGGCCAGCTCCTCCGGCGTGGTGTGCCCGAGGTCCGTCACCCGGGCGCCGGGGTCGGCGAGCGCGGACTCCAGCAGCGTCAGGTAGTGCCCCGCCAGCCGCTCGACCGTCGCCCGGTCGAACAGCTCGGTGTCGTACTCCACCGAACCGCACAGCTCGCCGGTCTCGCGCGCGCGCTCCTCCCACGTCACCGACAGGTCGAGGACGGCAGCGTGGCTCGGCTCCTCCGAAGCGGGCGCGAAGGCCAGCGGCACCGCCTCTCCCTTGGCCACTGCGACCTGGACCAGCGGCGCGCGGCTCGGGTCGCGCGGCGGCGCTAGGGCCGCCACGACCTCCTCGAACGGCACGTCCCCGTGCTCGCATGCGCCCGACACGGCCTCCTGCACGCGAGTCAGAAGGTCGGCGAAGGCTGGAGCGTCCTCCCAGGACGTGCGCAGGACCACCAGGCCGGCGTCCGGCGCCAGGGTGCCGAGGCTGACGTCGGTGGCGCCCGCGTAGCGACCCAGCACGAGCTGGAGCGCCGCCACGAGCACCGTGAACGAGCTCACGCCGTGTTCGCGGCCCAGGTCGGCGAGGCGACCGGCCGGGCCGGCCCCGAGCGCGAAGGGGATCGCGTCCGCGGCGGCGCGGCGGACCGCAGGGCGCACGTGGTCAGTGACGAGTTCGAGCGCGGGCGGGGCCCCCGCCAGGCGGTCTTTCCAGTAGGAGAGTCGGCCATGAGGGCCGGTCAGGTCCACACCACGGTGCATGTTTTGATTCATCTCGTTCCGTTGTCCCTTGCCGCGCTCCGGTACGGTCAGCCCCGGAGCGCGGCATCGACCGGGGGTTGGAGCGGCCCGGTGAAGGGCGGTCCCGGGCACGGCTGGCGGCGCGGCTGTCCTCAGCCGGTCTGCTGGCTGCCGTGGGAGCCGGTCATCGCCACCAGGACCTTGCGCGGCCCCTCGAAGCTGTTCCGGCCGTGGGCCATCGCCATGTTGTCGACCGTGAGGAGGTCGCCGGTCTGCCACGGGAAGGCGAGCGTCTCCGCCTCGTACGCGTCGCGGACCGCGGCGAGGTCCGCGTCGTCGATGCGGCTGCCGTCGCCGAAGTACGCGCTGCGCGGGAGCTCCTCCTCCGCCATGAGTTCGAGCAGGGCGAGGCGGGTCGCCTCGTTCAGGCTCGACACGTGGAACAGGTGCGCCTGGTTCAGCCAGACCTGCTTGCCAGTGACCGGATGGGTGGCGACCGCCTGGCAGGTCTCGGTGGTCCGCAGCCCGTTGTCCGACTGCCACTCGACGACGATCCCCCGCTCGCCGCAGAACCTCTCGACGGCGGCGCGGTCCATGCCGGGGAACGTCTCCTCCCAGGAGATGCCCATCCCCGCACGGTAGTTGCGGACGTAGCGCACGCCGTGGCGCTCGAAGCGCTCGCGCACGTCGGCCGGGATGCGCTGGTAGACCGCGTGGCTGTCGGCGAGCGGGGTCTCGCCCCCGGACCGCGCCGCGACCGCCGAGTAGAACCAGAGCCGCTGCGGCCAGCGGCTGGTGTAGCTGTTCTCGTTGTGCAGCGGGATGACCTCGCTGGCGGGGTACTCCGTCGAGGTGTAGACGTCGCCCACCTTGCTGCGGGGCGTCGACCGGTAGGTGTACTCGGCGAGCTCCTCGCCGAAGACCTTGACGAAGCCGGAGAACACTGACGCGTCCGGCACGTCGAAACCGCGCAGGAGGACGGCTCCCGCGGTCAGCAGCCGCTCGTTTAGGCGTTCGGCGTTCGCCGTCGCCCACTCCACCGGGCTCACACCCGGTGCGGTGGCCTCGTAGAGGGCCACCCGGTCCCGCTCGGGGAAGAGGCAGGATTCCTTCACGTCGTCCATGTCACGAGCCATTCGTTCGGTGATGTCTTCAGCGGTGCTGTTGCCGGCCGAGCGCGGCGACGTCGGCCGGGTGCAATCCGCTCGGCGCGCACGCGGGTACCGGCCGGCAGCCCGGGTGCGCGCCGAGCAGTGGCCGGAGCGGTGGTGTTCGACGACAGCCGCTACGGCTACGCCGGGGCGTCGAGGACCCGGGAGACCAGCTCCGCGAGCTCGGCGACGGCCGGGGGGCGCATGATGCTGTGGTGATCCGCCTCCACGGCGGCGAAGGCGAGGCCAGGGCCCACCAGCTTGCGCCAGCCCCAGGTGCGGTCCGACTCCAGCGGCACACCCGCCGGCTCGGCGCGGACCAGGAGCACGGGGTAATCAGGCGTCGAGCCCGCCGGGTCGGTGGTCTCGGCGTGCTGCCGGATCGCGGTCATGTTGCAGGTGTAGACGTCCAGCAGCTTCCGCAGGTCGTCCTCTCCCGCGGTGGGCGGCAGATGCCCGTGCTTCTGCATCTCTGCCAGCAGGAGGTCGAACGCAGCCTTCCCGGAGGGGATGGGCTCGGGCAGATCCAGCTCGTAGTGCCAGGCGAAACGGCCGATCAGGACGGACTCCGAGAGCAGGTCGTCCTGTGACCCGTCGTCCTCCTCGTCCTCGAACCCGGGGGCGAAGGAGTCGACGATGATCAGCCTGGCCACCTCACGGCCGGTCCGGCGCAGTGCCTGGGCCGTCTCCAGTGCCATGATCCCGCCGAAGCACCAGCCGATGATCACGGCGGGCCCGTCCGTCGCGGCGGCGATCTCCGCCGCGTAGCCCTCGGCCATCTCAGCGAAGCTTCGCTGCGGCTCCTGACCGTGCAGGCCCAGGGACTCGACGCCGACAACCGGGCGGTCCGTCGGCAGCAACCGGGCGAGCTCCCAGTAGCTGAGCGTGCTGCCGCCACCGGGGTGGATGCAGAACACCGACGAGCCCCCCTCGGCGGGACGCAACGGGACGAGGTTCGAGTCCCGGGTCTCGCTGTCGCGCATCAGGCGGGCCATGGCCGCCACGGTCCGGGCCTTGAAGATCGACGACATCGGGAGCTTGCAGCCGAAGGCACTATTGGTGCGGGACATCAGCTTGATGGCCCTCAGGGAGTGCCCGCCGAGCTCGAAGAAGTCGTCGTCCGGTCCGATGGCGTCCAGTCCAAGGACCTCGGCCCAGAGCACCAGGAGCCGCTGTTCGACGGAGTCGCGCGGCCGGGCAGCCTCGGCGCGGACGGTCTCGACGGGGGCCAGGGCCTTCCGGTCGAGCTTTCCGTTGCGCGTCAGCGGCAGCCGGTCCAGCACCTGCCACCCGGTCGGTATGAGGGCTGTGGGCAGTCGGCGGCCGAGGGCCGTCTGAAGGTCCTTGACCGAGGGGGCGTCCGCATCCCCGGTGAGTACGACGTAGGCGTCCAGGTGCGAGACCAGGCCGCTGTCGTCCGTCCGAGCCACGACGGCGCCCGCCGCCACACCGGCCTGCTGCTGCAACAGACCCTCGATCTCGCCGAGTTGGACCCGGTAGCCGCGGAGCTTCACCTGGTCGTCGAGGCGTCCGAGGATCTCCACACCCGCGCCGGGCACGAGTCGGCCGAGGTCACCCGAGCGGTACTGCCGCGTCGTACCGCGCTCCCCGAATCCGGTGCGGCCCTCACGCAGTTGCGCGAGGTAGCCCAGCCCCACGCCCGGTCCGCTGATCACTACCTCGCCCGGGCACCAGGGCGGCAGCGGGTTGCCCTCGCCGTCGACGACGGTGAGGAGGTTGTCCCCCATGCCGGTGCCGACCGGCACCGAGGCGCAGCGCTCGTCGGTCCCGCCGTCCAATGGGAGGACGGACGCGCCGACGGTGGTCTCGGTCGGGCCGTAGTGGTTGAACACCCTGAGCTGCGGGGCGAGTTCACGGAGCCGGGTGAGCAGCGTCGGCGGCAGGATCTCGCCGCCGAGCACCAGCACCCGGCTCGGCAGCAGGGCGGCCGGGTCACGGGCCTCGGCGAGCAGCGCGGAGAGGTGCGAGGGCACCAGCTTCATCGCGCTCACCGGGTGCGCCGCGAACCGGTCGGCGAGCGCCTGCGGGCTCGTCGCCACGTCGGCGTCGACCAGATGGACGCAGCCACCGTCAGCCAGCGTCGGGAAGACGGCGGTGTAGGACAGGTCTGCGGCCAGGGTGGAGACGGCGGCGAACTCGGCGCCCTCGCCGAGCCCGAGCTGCTTCAGCACGGCCGCGGCGTAGTGGGCCAGCTGCCCGTGACCGATGACGACGCCCTTCGGCGTCCCCGAGGTGCCCGAAGTGAAGACGGCGTACGCGGCGTCCCCCGCCCCGGCGAGCGCGAGCTCGGCTTCCTGCTCGGGCTGCGGGTCGGCCGCCGGCAGCGGCAGGGGTGTGACGGGCAGCCCGAGGCTGGCGGCGGCCTGCGGCACGAGCGCGTACGCGGTCTCGGCCAGGCCGAGGACGGTCTCGATGCGCTCCTGCGGCCAAGCCGGGTCGACCGGGACGAAGGCCGCACCGGCCAGCCAGGTGCCGAGCAGGGCGACCAGGGTGTCGGCCACCGCCGGAACCACGACGCCGACGTAGTCGCCCGCGCGAACGCCCTGGCGGCGCAGCAGCCCCGCGGTGGCCGAGGCCCGCCGCGCCAGCTCGCCGTAGGTGAGGACCTGGTCCCCGCTGCGGACAGCGGGGCGGTCAGGGTTCCGCTCGGCGTGCTCCAGGAAGCGGTGCAGCACGCTCTCGTGCCGCTCGTCCGGCTCGTCCGCCGGCTCGGCCGGGGTGAGCAGGCGCAGCACGCCGACGGCCCGCGCGGGGCCGGCGAGCGCGTCGGCCAGCTGGTTCCCGAACGCCTCGGCGAGCGCGGCCAGGTCCGGCTTGGCGACCTGGCCGCCGTGGCACGCGAAGGTCAGGAGCAGCGTCTCCGGGCCCAGCACGCAGTCCAGATGAATGACGCCGGGGCGCTCGTACGCGCCCGCCGGACCGGGTTCGGCCAGGGCGCCCCACCGGTCCTCCAGGTAGCGGAAGGAGACGGCGTCCGTGGTGGAGAGAGCCTCCGGATCGGCGTGGTTCTCCCGCTCCCCCGCGGCCCGAAGTGCCTCCTCGGCGTCCCGCACGGCCTGCGCGAACGGAGTCTGCGGCTCGGACGACAGGCGCACAGCCACCGGTCGCTCCAGCAGCCCGAGAGCGCCGGCCAATCCCTCGGCGGAGCGGCCCTGGGTGACCACGAGCACCCGGTCGTCGGCGTTCCCCCTGTACCGCGCGAGCAGCGCCCGCCAGGCGGCGAGCAGCACCGCCTCCTCGCCCACCCCGAGCTCGCGGGTGACGGCGCGCAACCTGGCCGGCACCGGGCCGTCCAGCGTCGTCACAACGGTCACGGGTCCGGCCTCCGGGTCCCGGCGGCCTGCCGGCAGAAGGAACGGGAGTCCGGTGGCGGTCCGGGTCTCCTCATCCGTGGCGGTGGCAGCGGCGGATCCGGCGTTCTCCAGTTCCTCGCACAGCCAGGCCGCCACGTCGGCGTACTGGAGCGGCTCTTCCTCCACCGGTCCGGGCTCCGCGGATTCGCCGAGCAGGAAGCCGGTGAGGATGCTCCACGACTCCCGGTCCACGCTGAGGCGCGGCAGTCCGATGAGCAGGACCGTGCCGTCCTGGCTCCGGGTGTGTTCCACGGTCAGCTCGCCGGCTCGCAGCAAGGTGCGGCCGTCGGTGTCCTCCTCGACCATGACGGGGCCGGCCGGGTCGACCACCTGCACGGGCAGGCGCAGGCCGGGGAGCGCCGAGTACCGGGTGCGGAGGACCTCGTGCTCCGCCACCAGGGCTTCCATCCGGTCCGCCAGCTCACCCGGGGTGAGCACCGAAGGGGTGGAGATTCGGTGGGTGGCGCGGCCCTGCGCGTCCTCGCGGAGGTGGACCGCTCGTTGCTGGGGCGAGAGCTGGTAGCCCTCGATCTGCTCGGGCTCGGTCATCGGGGGCCTCCCACGTGTCCGCTGCGCTCGTCGGTCATCGCCACCAGTACGCGGCGCGGGCCCTGGTACGGGTCCCGCCCGTGCGAGACCGACATGTTGTCGATGACCATGACGTCGCCGTCCTGCCACGGCTCCCGGATCGTCTCGGCGACGAAGGCAGCCCGGACATCCTCCAGGACGGCGTCCGCGATCGGCTCGCCGTCGCCGAAGAAGACCTCGCGCGGAATCTCCGTACCGCCGCTGCGGAGTTCGTCACGCACCTCGGGGGCGAGCGCGGAGGTGTGGAACAGGTGGGCCTGGTTGAACCAGAGCTCCTTGCCGTTCGACGGATGCTCGATCACGGCCTGGCACACCTGCGAGGTCTTCAGCTTGTCCTCGCCGTACCAGGTGTACTCGATCCCCTGCGCACGGCAGAGCTCTTCCACCTCTGCCCGGCTGTCGGTCTCGAACGCTTGCTGCCACGTCAGGTCGAAGCCGGTCCCGTAGTGGCGGACGTAGCGCACACCGCGCTCGGCGAAGGAGTCGAGCAGCGCGCGGTCGATCCGCTGTGCAACCAGGTGACTGTCGGCGAGCGGCGTCGCGCCGCCCTCGGGCGACGCCTGGTGGCAGTAGAACCAGAGGTGCTCCGGCCAGATCCGCGCGTAAGCCATCTCGTTGTGCTGCGGGATCGTCTGGTCGGCCGGGTACTCGGTCGAGGTGTAGACGCCCGCCGCTGAGGAGCGGCTGCGCGGCGTGGATCCGTAGGTGTAGTTGAGGAGTTGCGGCGACCAGGCCTTGACGACGCTCTGGAACTCCTCCGGCGACGACAGTTGGAAGCCCCGGAAGAGCACCGCACCGCGGTCGCGAAGCAGTTCCTCAATGCGCGTGCGGTTGGACCGCATCCAGTGCTCCAGGTCGACCGACGGGGCCGCCGGTCGGACGACGGACAAGATCGAGTGCGGACTGTCCGTGACGGAAACCAGGTCCTGCTGGGCGGTGACGGCGACCCGGCGACGCATCGCCCGGACACCCGAGGACGGTGGGATTGTCATGACGCTCCTTGGTTGTCTCAGTGGGCGGACGGCAGACTCGGCGCGTCCTCCGACAAGCCGGCGGACTCCTCGGACGCGCTCTCCGCGGCCAGACCGTCGAGCTGACGGACGGAGCGGACCGGCGAGAGGAAAAGGATCACCGCCGGGAGGAGCAGACCGACCGCCGCCACGAGGATGGTCGTCCGCAGACCCAGCGCCGAGCCGAGCGCACCGCCGATCAGCGCGCCCAGCGGCAGACTGCCCCTGGCGAGCGTCCGCACGGTGGCGTTGACCCGGCCCAGCAGGTGGTCCGGCGTCACCATCTGTCGGAAGCTGATGACGGTTATGTCGAAGACCGGTATGCCGAACAGGGCGACAAAGGTCGCGGCACCCGCGGCGACCACGGCCACCAGTGAGTTGCCGTGAACGGTCGAGAGTGCGAAGTAGCCGATTCCCGGAAGCACGAGCGACAGCACCAGCGTGGGCCCGACACCGAGCAGGCCGGTGATCCGCTCGGCGGACAGCGCTCCGATGAGTGCGCCGGCGCTGCCGACCGCGACGATCACACCGACCTCGGCCGACCCGATCCCGGCCTCCCGGAGGAGGAACAGGAAGAACACGGCCATCAGGGCGCTGTAGAAGAGGTTGGCCGATACGGCGGCGACCGTGCACCAGCGCAGCAGGGTGTGCCGCCCGATCAGGCGGAAGCCCTCACGCATGGACGCCCAGACCGAGGGCCCCTTCTCCCCCGAGCCGACCGGGACCGGCGGCGCGGCGGGTGCCTCGTCCGGGGGCATCCGGAGCAGCGCCAGCGCGGAGATCACGTAGCTCAGGGCATCCAGCGCGATGACCACCGGGGCTCCGAGCACGCCGATCAGCGCCCCGGCGGCACCGGGCCCGGCCACCTCCGCAACCGATTCGGACACCTGGAGCTTGCCGTTCGCGTCCATCAGCCGGTCCCGGCCGACCAGGCCGGGAATGTATGACTGGTAGGCCAGGTCGAAGAACGTGGTCATCGTCCCGACCACGAAGACGACCACGAGCAGCTGGTAGATCGACAGGACGTCGAGCCAGTAGGCGACCGGGATCCACGCGAGGGTGGCGAACCGGACGGCGTTGGCCCCGATCATGATCGACCGGCGCGCCCGCCGGTCGACGTAGACGCCGACGACGAAACCGAACAGCAGGAACGGCAACTGCTCCAGCGCGACCAGCAGACCGGACTGCATCGGCGTGGCCTGCAGGACCACGGCCGCAGTGAGCGGCAGCGCCACGTACGTGATCTGCGTACCGAACATCGATATCGACTGGCTGGACCAGAGCAGGGCGAAGCTCCGGTGCCGGAACAGGGACTTCTGCGCGGCGGTCGTCACGGGCACTCCAACGGACGTGCGCACAGCGACGCTGTGTAGGGGAAGGACATGTGGCTCCCTTGCGGTTGCATGAGCGTTGCGGCTGATATCGCTGGGGTCATCGGGGCGCCGTCACCCCGCCAGGCCGGAGAGCCGTCGGGCCGGGTCTCCGGCCGCCGCCGACAACAGGGCGACGAACCGGTCGGCGTAACGGCGCATCGTCCGCTCGTCGAACAGCAGGGCGTCGTACTTGACCTTGAGCTCCAGCTCCTCGCCGGTCTCGGCGAGGTGGAAGGCGAGGTCAAACTTGGCCGTCTCCAAGTCCTCGGCCAGTTCCTCGGCCTTCAGCCCTGCCATGTCCAGCGGCGAGTCGGGGTAGTTCTGGAGCTCCAGCCAGACCCGGAACAGCGAGCTGCGACCCTCTACCCGCTCCACCACCCGCTCGGCGACCTGCTGGAACGGGACCTCCTGATGGTCGTACGACCGCAGGGTCGACTCCCGCACCCGGCCGAGCAGTTGCTCGAAGGTGGGGTCCCCGGACAGGTCCGTCCGCATGGCGAGGGTGTTGATGAAGCAACCGAGCAGCGGCTCCGTCGCGAGGTCGTCCCGGCCGGCGACCGGCGTGCCCACGACGACGTCCTCGCTGCCCGCGGCCCCGCCCAGGACCGCCGAGTAAGCGGCGAGCAGCACCATGAACAGGGTCGATCCCGTCCGCCGGGCCAGCTCGCGCGCATCCCGGCCGGGGAAGACGACGGTGAAGAACCGTCCCTCCGACCTCTCCTGCCGGGGCCGGTCAGTGGGCAGTCCGAGCTCGGCCGGCGCCCCCTCCAGGGTCCGCTCCCAGTACTCCAACTGCCCGGCGAGCCGGTCGGCCCGGCCGCGCTGCGCTCGGGCGTGGTCGCGGTACTGGAGGGCGCTCCCGGGGAAGGATGGGCGCCCGCCGCGGGCCAGCGCGGTGTACGCGGCCGCAAACTCCCGCAGGAGGGTCCCGATCGACCAACCGTCCGTGATGATGTGGTGCATCAACAGGCTGAGGTAGTGCTCGTCGTCCCCGGCCTTCAACAGCACGGGCCGGAACAGGGGGCCGTCCGCCAGGTCGAACGGCTCCGCGCTGAGGCGGTCGAGGACGGCCCGCAGGTCCCCGTCGAGGTCCACGACGTCGAGGTGGAACCCTTCGGGATCGTCCACGACCGCGACGGGGTCGCCTTCGGCGTCGAACGGGTAGCGCGTGCGCAGGATGGCGTGCCGGTCGATCAGCGTCCGGAGGGCCTCGGTCAGCGCGGGTACGTCCAGGTCTCCCCTGAGGTGCAGAGTGAGCGGGACGTGGTAGGCCGGGGAGCGATCCTCCAGCGTGTAGGCCAGCCAGAAACGTTCCTCCGCGAAGCTCAGCGGGCCCTCACAGCCCGCCACCGCGAGGGGCACCGGCTGCGCCGGCGCCTGGGCCTTGCCGCCCGGGCCACCGAGCTCCTCGATCCGCGCCGTGAGATCGGCGACGGACGTGGCCTGCAGGAACACCGACAACGGCAGGTCCAGCTCCAACTCCTTACGCAGACGC
>NZ_JBEOUW010000006.1:127484-154854 GCF_040303045.1 Kitasatospora sp. NPDC096140 | reverse complement strand
GCGCCATCGCCTGCACCGCCAACAACGAATGCCCGCCCAACTCCAGGAACGCCACATCACGCTCCACCGACGGCACACCCAAAACCTCGGCCCACACCCGCGCCACCACCCGCTCCACCGGCGACACCGCAGCACCCTCGATCCGCGCCGTGAGATCGGCGACGGACGTGGCCTGCAGGAACACCGACAACGGCAGGTCCAGCTCCAACTCCTTACGCAGACGCGCCATCGCCTGCACCGCCAACAACGAATGCCCGCCCAACTCCAGGAACGCCACATCACGCTCCACCGACGGCACACCCAAAACCTCGGCCCACACACGCGCCACCACCCGCTCCACCGGCGACCCGAGGCCGCCTCCTGTGGCGCCGCTCGCAGCCTCCACGGTCGGGCGCGGCAGCGCGCGGCGGTCCACCTTTCCGCTCAGGGCCAGCGGCAGGGCGTGCATCCCCACGAACAGCTCCGGGACCATGTACTCCGGCAAGTCGGCCCGGAGCTCGGCCCGCAGCTCCTCGGCCGCCGGCACCTCCCCGGCATCCGCCGCCGTGATGTACGCGACGAGCCTGCGCTCGCCGGGTGTGTCCTCACGGAGCAGCACCACGGCCTCGCGAACGGTCGGGAACCGGGTCAGGGCGGCCTCGATCTCCTCCAGCTCGACCCGGTAGCCGCGGATCTTGACCTGGGTGTCGGCCCGCCCGAGGCACTCCAACTCGCCGTCCGGCCGCAGTCGGACGAGGTCCCCGGTCCGGTAGAGCCGCCCGCCGGGCGCGCCGAACGGGTCGGGGATGAACCGCTCCGCCGTCAGGTCCGGCCGGTTCCAGTAGCCGCGCGCGACGCCCGCGCCGCCGACGTACAGCTCGCCTACCACACCGCGAGCGACGGGCATCAAGTGCGCGTCGAGTACGTAGAGTTGCGTGTTGGCGATGGGTCGGCCAATCGGCACGGTGCCGGAGAGGTCGGTGCTCTCGGTCACCTCGTGGACGCAGCAGCCGACGACCGTCTCGGTGGGCCCGTACTCGTTGACCACGCGCAGGCCGGGGGCGCGCCTGCCCCAGGCGGCGACGGTGCTCCCGTGCAGGGACTCGCCGCCGACGACCAGGTAGCCGTCCGCTTCGATCCCGGCCTGCGGCATCGACGTGTCCAGTGCGTCGAGGTGGGCCGGGGTCAGCTTCAGCAGACCGAGGTCGAGCTTGTCGCCGAGGACGCCCGCGAGGGTGTCGAGTTCCTCGCCCTCGGGCACGAGGGTCAGCGAGCGTCCGGCGAGGAGCGGGCAGAACAGGGTGGTCACCGAGAGGTCGAACCGCAGCGGCGAGACGAGCACGGAGTCCCCGCCATCAGCCACCCGGTAGGCACCAAGGCTCCAGGCGAGGTAGTTCGCCAGACCGCCGTGCGTGATGACAACGCCCTTGGGGCGGCCGGTCGATCCGGAGGTGTAGATGATGTAGGCAGCATTGTCCGCCTGCGGTCGAGCGCCGCGCTCGGCCTCGGACAGCTCGCCGCCTTCCTCGGTGGGCAGCACGTCCTCCACGGTGAGGACATGCGCGTCCGTCGCCGGGAGCACTCCCGTGTGGCGGTTGCTGCTGAGGACGACCCGCGCGTCCGCGTCGGCCAGCATGTACGCGATGCGTTCGGCCGGGTCCTTGGGGTCGAGGGGCACGTAGGCGCCGCCGGCCTTGAGCACGGCCAGCACGGCGACCACGAGCTCGATGTCACGCTGGAGGAAGAGCGCGACCCGTGTCTCCGGCCCGACGCCCTCGCGGCGCAGCCGGGCGGCGAGACGGTCCGCAAGCCGGTCCAGCTCGGCGAAGGTCAGGGTTCGCTCGCCGGAGACTAGCGCGGTCGCACCCGGCGTGCGGCACACCTGCTGCTCGAAGAGCTCGACGGCGTGGAGGCCGCCGAGTAGCGGGCTCTCCGTGCGGTTCCAGTTGACGACGGTGTCCCGCAGCTCGTCCTCGGACAGCATGGAGGCGTTCCCGATCCTGGTGTCCGGTTCGCCGGTCAAGCTCCCGAGCAGGATGCCGAGGTGGGAGACCGTGCGGAGCACGGTCGTCTCGTCGAAGAGGTCCGTCGCGTACTCGAAGACACCGTGCAGGAAGTCGTCCGCGTCCGGCCAGACCTCCAGGCTGAGGTCGTACTTGGCGGTGCCGTTGTGGTGGTCAACGACCGTGACCCGCAGGTCGCCCAGCTCCTGATCCAGCGCCGGGTCCTCGACCAGGGCGAACAGTACCTGGGCGACGGGCGAGTGGCTCAGGTCCCGGGGCAGGTCCGCCGCCTCCACCACGCGGTCGAAGGGCACCTCGCCGTGTGCGATGGCCTCCTGGGTGAGGTCGCGCACCCGGCCGACCAGCTCGCGGAAGGTCGGGGAGCCGGAGACATCGACCCGCAGAGCAATCGAGTTGGCGAAGAAGCCCACCATGCTCTCGAGTTCGACGCGTGGCCGGTTGGCAACCGGCGTCACCATCGACACCTCGTCCTGGGCCGAGAAGCGCGCCAGCAGCGCAGCGAATCCGGCGGTCAGCACATTGAACGGGGTCGCGCGCTCCGCGCGGGCGATCTCCTTCACCGCCGGCCAGATCTCCGGCGGAAGGGCGAAGCGGTGTCGCTCGCCGCGGAAGCTCTGAACGGCCGGCCGGGCGCGGTCGGCGGGGAGCTCGATGACCGGGACAGCACCGCTCAGCGTCCGGCGCCAGTACTCAAGGCCTGCGGCGAGCTCCTCTGCGCGCTCCGGGCGGGCCTCCCAGCCGACGTAGTCGGCGTACTGCAGCGTCAGGGGGGTGAGGGCCGCCTCGGCGCCCTGGGCGGCGGCCGTGTAGAACCCGAGCAGTTCGTCGACCAGCAGGCCCATCGACCAGCCGTCGCAGACACTGTGATGGATGGTGAGGACGAGCACGTGGTCGTCGGGGGCGCAGTGGAGCACGGTCGCGCGCGAGAGCGGTCCGGACTGAAGGGAGAACGGCCTGGCCGCCTCTGCCTCCACGGCCGCCCGGATCCCGGCCTCGGAGCCGTCGGCCAGCGTCACCGGCTCGAGGTCCACCACGATGTCCGGGAGGATCCGCTGCACAGGGTTGTCGGAGCCGTCCGCGGCGGGCGGGAAGACCGTCCGCAGCGACTCGTGACGGAGGAACAGCTGATGGACCGCCTGCGCGAGCACGTCGAGCCGTAGTGGGCCTGCGAAGCGGAGCGCCACCGACACATTGAAGAGAGCACTTCCGGGGCTCACCTGGTCCATGAACCAGAGGCGCCGCTGCGCTGAGGAGAGCGGCAGCTCGGCCGTGCGCGGGACGGGGAGAATGGAGTCGTCGGCCGGCTTGGGGCGACGCCCGCCGAGCCGCTTCTCCAGGAGGGCCCGCTTCTCCGGGGACATCTGGTCCAGCCGCGACTGTGAAACGAGCCGCTTTCGGATCGCGCTCCGCGGCCCAGAACCTGACTGACCGTTCGCCTTTTGCTCGGCAGTCATCAGCCCTGCTCCTCGCCCTGGCGCGGAACCGCCTCGGCCATGTGGGCGACAAGACTCAGCGGCCGCATGTCAGTCCAGTTCGCGTTGACGTAGTCAAGGCACGACGAGCGATCCGCCGCCCCGTGCACGACAGTCCAGCCGGCTGGCAGCCGCCCGAACTCCGGCCAGAGCGAATGTTGCCCCTCGTCATTCGACACAACGAAGAAGCGACCATGGGGATCGTCGAACGGACTAGACATGAAACCTCACTATTCGCATACATCTCATTTAGGTCGCCAACCATTCCGACTATTTTTACAAGGCAGGCAGAATAGTCGCCACTAAAAACAAATCGAAATCCGGCCCGCAGAGTCGGCTTGACAAAGGGATTCCACGCAACCCAGAACACAGAGTGGCGCCACCCGGGAGAGATCTCCTGGGTGAATCGGCAGCAGGCATCATCCGACCAGAAGCCGAACAGTCACGTCAGCGAGCGAACCGACAGCCGAACGCAGAGAACTGATGAAACCCTGGCTATCGACAGAGACCCTCTGACGCCTACGAGACGTCAGGGAAAAGTTATATCCCGGGCATATCCGACACCGGAAAGACGACTCAAACCCGCACCCTCAAAAAGGGCCACTTTCCCCACCCCCGAACGTTCATGCGCATACGCATGCACGCAAACAAAGCGCCTAATATGGCGCACGTCACCCCAGATGCCCTCACCGGAGAATCTCCGGCGAGTTTGACGCCTGGCGTTACGCCCCCTTAACAAACGATCATGATAGTAGCCAGCCGTCGAAGGACATGTCAATGGCCAACTTCCCAGCTGAGAGAGGGGGCCACCAGCAGTGCGGGCGCCAACAAGTCATCCGCCCGATTCATGGCCTTGATCACTGTTCTCCGGCTATGTCCGCCAGCCGCTCCGGGGTCTTCACACGCTCAGAGCATCGGCGGCATGACGATGTGTCGTGCGAAACGCCTGGCCCACCTCGGTGGCGAGCATGTAGCGCTCCGCCGGCGAACACCGGCCACGGATACTGACCTTGGCGCTTCAAGGCGATTGCGGTCGAGCGCGGCGAGTCGCTCCAGAGCGACGCTGGCGAGGTTCGCCAGGCTGCGCTTGACGCGGGCCCATAGGTACTCGACCGCGTTCAGCTCGGGCGCGTATGCGGGCAGGATGAACACCGTCAGCCAGTCCCGCGCGTTGATCAGATCGCGCATGGCATGGGAGACGTGGGTGTTCAACCGGTCCCAGATCGCGGGGTTGGTGCCCGGCTACGGCAGGCCGAGACCGACGCGGCTCTGGGTCCGCCACACTGCAATCGGCTCATCGGCATGGGCCTCTGGCCTCGATGCCGACAGCCGGACGGTCAGCACGCCAAGCCCGACGACTCGCCAGAAAAAGTCGGCAAGAGGTCAGCATTGATCCGATTGAACTCTGGCACACATGCCCGAACACGAGACTCGACAAGCCCTCCCCAGCCCAGCGGACCCTGAGCTCCGGGTGCAACACAGACGGCGGACCGGCCACCTCCGCCTGGCGGCCGCCCACCCCACACCACCGTCTACGGCTACTTCAAGGAGTGGGAACGCGACGGCACCACCGAACGGATCCATGACACGCTCCGTGACCAGCTACGGACCAAGAAGGGCCGCCGGATCCTGCCGACAGCGGCGATCATCGACGCCCAGTCGGTGAAGGCTTCGCCCAACGCCCCGGCCGCAAGTCAGGGCTTCGACGGCGGCAAGCAGGTCCTGGACGCCCTCGCCGCCCAGTGGCCCACGGTGACCAAGGCTTGGGTGGACGCCGACTACAACAACGCCGTCGTCAGACACGGCGCCGCACGCGCCATCGACGTCGAGGTCGTGGCCCGGGACAAGGAGCAGAAGGGCTTCGTCGTCCAACCGGTCCGCTGGCGCGTGGAGCAGACCTTCGGGATCATGTCCCGGTACCGGCGGCTCCACCGCGACTACGAGGAACTGCCGAACCGGTCACGCTCGATGATTCAGTGGGCCATGGTGAACTCCATGACCAGCCGCCTGACCGCCAGCCCGGACAGAACCGGGCAATACCTCCGCCCGAAACCGTCCGCGGCAGCGTAAAACGGTATCGAACACCCTCTCACCGGATGGGCTGATGAAGTTCCACCACAACTCGCTCAAGCTGTGCGCCTCGGAACTGACTCACCGGACGCGTGATCGAGCTGCCCGGTCTCTTCCTCAGGTACGCGAGACTCCGCAGGACCGCTGGAGCGACGTCTGCGCGACCTGCACTCGGCCAGCCTCAGTCCAACGGCCGCCTGTGGACGGTGACCGGCGCTCACCCTGATGGACGCCTCGGTCAAACTCGCCTGACCGAACCCGCCAGAGCCCACCGACCCATTCCTCGCCGTTCCTGTCGCCCCAGGCCCATCCGACGCCCTACAGGCTGCCGTATTCGTTCTTGATGACGAAGAACGATCCGCGGATGGTGCCGGCCAGCTTGGACTTCTGCCGTGCGAACTTGAACCGCGACGCGAGCTCCTCCGGGACCTCCATCCCGTCCGAGAGCTTGAACCCGACCGCCCGCTTCCCGCCGTCGTCGAGGGTGTACATCACGTTGATCGACAGGCCGCTCTCGTAGAAGACGTAGGCCATGCGGATGTTCTCCACCTGGAAGGCCGTGGCCTCCAGGGGCCGGGACGCGATGACGATCTCGCGTTCCTCCCGGAGGATCCTATGCACCCAGTCGACGACCTCGGCGGCGTCGGCCGCGGGCTCCACCGTGAAGACGTGGTCGTACTTGTTCTTGAAGTAGCGGGCCTCGTTGGCCCGCAGACCGGCGAGCGCGTCCGCGACGGGCGACGACTCCAGGCCGACGGTCGACACGGTTTCGAAGTCCACGGCGTAGGTCACGGCGGATCCTTTCTCGGTGACGCCGACGGCGGACGACCGGCGGGCAGACGACAGAGGACAGAGGGCAGACGGCGGAGGGCTGCGGGCACCTCGGGCCGCCGGATGCCGGTGATCCTATGCGGCGCCGGCGGAAGACCGGCGGAACCGGAATCGCCGGTCAGTCGTGGTCCCCGGCGAAGGGCCCCTCGTCGACGAAGCGGCGCAGCAGGCGGGCGAAGGTCCGGGCGTCGTCCTGCGGCCAGTCGGCGAGGGCATCCTCGATGCCGGCGGCGAGCCGCTGCCTCGTCGCCTCGATGACGGCGCGGCCGTCGTCGGTGAGGTCGAGCAGGGTGACGCGGCCGTCGGCCGGGTCGGGCCGGCGCCGGAGCAGGCCGGCCTGTTCCAGGCGGTCGGCGCGGCGGGTGACGGTGGTGCGGTCGAGTCCGATCTCGCGGCCGAGGTCGGCGGCGCTGCACGCGCCGGTGCGGGCCAGACCGCTGAGGACGGGGTAGGTGAGGTCGTCGATCGCCTCCCCCAGCCCCTCGGTCAGGTGGGTGTGGAGGCGGGCGCGGGTGCTGCGCCGCAGGAGCAGCCCGAGGGCGTCGGCGATGTCGTGTCCGGTCGAGTGCGAGGGCGAGTGCTTCACCCCACCAGATTAGCGTGCGCCGAGCACGCTTTTCCGCTACAGTCATAAGCGTGCTTCAGGCACGCATCTTCGTTCGATCCGCAGCGGGACGCCCCCGCACCCAACCGAAGGAATCCCCGTGACCCACACCGACGTCCGCGCCGCCCTCACCGACCTCCTCCTCACCCCCGGCCTCGACCTCGACGAAGCCGCCGACCGCCACTTCGCCCCCGACTACCGCCAGCGCACCGACGGCGAATGGGCCGACCGCGCCGAGTTCCTCGACCACATCGCCCACCTGCGCACCGTCGTCGCCGACGGCTCCGTCGAGGTCCACGACGAACTCACCGCCGGCGACCTCTACGCCGACCGCCACACCATGACCGTCGTCAAGACCGACGGAACCACCGTCCGCATGGAGGTCTACCTCTTCGGCGAGTTCGCCCCCGACGGCCGCTTCCGCCGCATAGAGGAGACCACCCTCATGCTCGAAGGCACCGACGGCGACCGAAACCTCGGCAGCGCCCGCTGAACCACCCCGACAACGGCCGGGCACCACGCCCGGTGCCCGGCCCGGCAACACGCCGGACGGTTCCGGTGTGAAGCCATGGCCCCCGCCCGTGCGACAGTTGCGCTCGTTCCCGCGCCGAGGGAGAGCGATCGTGCCCGTCGTCCGAACCGCCGTCCTGCTCGCCATGTTCCCGGCCGGACAGCCGATCAACGTGCCGGGTGACGCCCCCTGGTACGTCTCCTACCTCTTCAGCCCGACGCACGGGCAGGCGGCGTACTGGCTCAAGCAGACCGACAACGACATGCTGCTCGACGGAGAGGTCTTCGACTGGGCCGTCTTCGAGGATCCGGCGCCCGATCTGTCCAGCCGGACGAGGACGGTCGACATGGTGATCCGGGCCATGGAGGACGACCGGAACATCGACTTCTCGTCCTTCGACGTGGTCGTCGTGGTGCTGGGCCTACCGAAGGGCCATCCCGCCGACGGCGGGTCGACCGGCGCCACCTCCCGGCACCGCAAGCACCACGGGATCGTGATCAGTGTGGGCGACCGGTTCGACTTCCTGGCACACGAGTTGGGCCACGCCCTGGGCCTGTCCCACTCGTTCGGCGACCCGGCGTTCAAGGACCCCGGGGAGGACTACGGGGGCTACGCGCACCCGTACTGCATCATGAGCGCGATGGCCTACGGCAACATCGGCGGCCCCTACTTCCCGGCCGCCCCGCGCGACGGCCGGCCCGAGTACTCGGCGCTCGGCCCGAGCCTGAACGCGACGACGGCGCTGGGCCGCGGCTGGATCCAGGCCGACACCTACAACCTGGCCGCGGCCTCCGGCCCCGCCGAGTTCACCCTGCGCAGCAGGCACTGGCTCGGCAGGGTCCCCCGGACGGCGCCGCAGGCGGTGGAGGTGCTGGCGGCCGACGGGACGAACTACGTCATCGAGTACCGGGAGGACGCCGACTGGGACCGGGGCCAGGGGTCGCCCGCCCTGATCGTCGCCCGTGGCCGCGGCAGCAGCGGCGACACGCACTACCCCGGCACCTTCGCGACGACCTACCTGGGGCTGCGTCGGCTGCCGGTCGCCTTCGGGTCCTGGGACAGCGTCTTCAACGGCCCGGGTTTCGGGATGGAGGTGGTCGGCCGGTCCCCCGAGGACCACACGGTGACGATCCGGCTGCGCCCGGGGAGAGTCGCCCCGGTGTCGATCGGGTTCACCAACCGCACGGACACCGTGGGCGAGGAGGTGCGCAGCACGGGCGCGACCACCTGGGGGCCGGGCCAGAAGCTGTGCGTCGAGGGCACCTGGGAGTACCGCGAGCTGGCGCGGCGGCAGCAGGCCGTCCTCGAAGCGACCTACCCGCCCGGCGGCGTTCCCGTGACGGTGACCTGGACCGTCGATGGTGTGCCGCTCACGGGAGCGTCCGGGCAGCACACCTTCACCGAGGTGGTGGAGGTGGCGAACCCCCGGCTCGACCTGCAGGCGGCCGCGCGCAAGGTCGTCGTGTCCTACGCGATCGAGCCCATCGCCGCCGGGTCGCGCCTGCGCCTGACCAACCGGCCGGACGACGAGACGTACCAGCTGGACGTCGCGGCGACGGTGTCGACGTCGTTCGGCGCGGCGGACGACCGGACGTGGATCGAGTTCAGCGGCCACGAGTACCGCTACTCCCAGGACCTCTACGACAAGCGCGACGCCTGCATCCGGAACTTCGTGGACATCGGGCAGCGGTTCGCCAAGTCCAAGGTCCTGCTGCCGCCGGACCTGTGGCAGCACCTCGGGGACGAACGTGCCGAACGGGCAAGGCAGTTGACCGACGTCCTCGGCTACCAGCACACCGTCGGCGACGCGGTGGCCTACCGGCTGGCGGCGGACGAGCTCGGCGCGCTCGTCCACGACGAGGGCGTCGCCCTGACCGTCGCCCCGCTGGACGACGTGGCCGAGGTGAGGATCCCGGACGGGCCGATCGCCCCGCCCGGCCAGGCGCCGCCCTGGGCCGCCGGGCCGTTCACGTCCACGTTCACGTCCACGTCCACGTCCATGCCCACGTCCACTCGGGCCCACCCCACGCGGACCCACTCCGACGGTCCCGAGCCGCAGGACTGACCCGGCTCCGCCCGGCCCCCGGCCGGGGGTCACAGACGGGCGTGGGTGCCGATGTCGGTGTGGAAGTCCTCGATCATGGCGGCCGTGACCGTCGGGCGGCTGGCGCCGATCGCGGCGAGGTGGTCGGCGGTGGTCGCCCCCGGGACGGCGTCGTCACGCTCGAAGGCGGTCTGGGCCGCCAGGCGTGCGGCGTGTTCGATGTCGGCGGGAGAGAAGCGCTCGCTCGCGGCCACCAGGGCGGGGATGTCCACGTCGAGGCGGTCGGTGTCGAGGGCGTGGTGCGACCAGATCGCGGCGCGGGCGTCCGGGTCCGGGGTGCCGATCGGGATGACGTAGTCGAACCGGCCAGTGCGCAGGAACGCCGGGTCGAGCGAGCGCACGGAGTTGGTCGCGCAGACCAGCAGCCGGCCGTCCCGCTCGCGGAAGCCGGGGATCAGCTTGAGCAGTTCGTTGGTCACCCCGTGCATCGCGCCCGCCGAACCGGCCCCGCCGCGTACGGGGGCGATCTCCTCCACCTCGTCGATGAAGACCAGCACCCGCTCCAGCTCGCCGATCCGGGCGAACGCGCTGCGCAGCGCGGCGGCGAGGTTGCCCTCGTCGGCGAGGCGGGAGGGCAGCAGCTCGACGAACGGCCAGCCGAGGCGGGAGGCGATGGCGCGGGCGAAGGTCGTCTTGCCGGTGCCGGGCGGCCCGAAGAGGGTGATCGCGCGCGGCGGCCGGACGCCGTGCCGGGCCGCGCGCTCGGGCTGCGCGAGCGGCAGGACGACCCTCCGCTCGATCAGTTCCTTCTCGGCGGTCATCCCGGCCACACGGTCCCACAGGTCCCCGCTCAGCACGCGCCCGCCGAGTTCGTCCAGGGTGCCGGCAGCGGGCCCCGCGGCGGGCTCGGTCTTCTCGAAGTACGCGGCGGCGGGCCGCCGTTCGTACCCGGCGTTGCGCAGCCCCTCGCCGAGCAGTTCCTCCTCCGGCAGCACGTAGGCGATCCGCCGCACGCGGGCCTCGACCAGCCGGCGCTCCAGTTCCCGCAGCAGCGCGCTGGCCAGGCCGCGCCCGCGCCAGGCCGGGGCGATCGCCACGCGCATCACCCACGCCCGCTCGCCCGCCGCCGCGACCTGCGCGAGCGCCGCCCCGATCGGCGCGCCGTCGTGCACCGCGACGACCGCGGGCTGGCGCGCGGTGAGCGCGGCGATGCACTCGGCGAGCGAGAACACGGACTCCTGCCCGAGCCCGGCGGTGCTGTCGATCAGATGGACGACGGCGGCCAGGTCGTCCTCGCGGTAGTCGTGGATCAGCCAGTTCACGTGGATCGCTCCTGAGGTCGCCGGTCGTGCGGATGGCGGTGAACCTAGGCGCGCCGGGGCGGGCCCGGCACGCGCCGTTCAGGACAACGGGGCGTGGACGAACCGTACGCGACAGCGACTTGCCCCCGAGCGCGGCGGACCTCGCCCCCGAGCCCGCTGGACCCCGCCACCGGGCCGTTCGCGCCCGACGACACGGCTTCGTCCGATTCTGACGACATGTCAGCCATGCTGCTGCGGGACGGAGATGTCCGCAGCGTAGGGCGAACCCGGCTGGAATGGATCATTGCTGAGCTCACGTCAGGCCGTCAAGCGATCCGATGGCGGCAGCGGGTCGCAGCTTCGGTTTTCGTCGTTCCGGCCCATCTGTACTGCCGATCTCGTCAGTTGAGGGTCCGTCGAGGCCGATCCCGGAGATCCATACCCGGAAAGTTCTTGACTGAAATTTCAGATAGGGACATGCTCGCCACCATCGCAATGGGCCGAGACGAAGGCAGGGGTTCGATGAACGGCGGCGCTGTGTCCGCACAACCACGGTCGCGGGGCCTCGCGGCACTCGTCGGCAGCCTGTTCCTGGTCGACCTGGGCGCCGCGATGTGCACCATCGCACTGCCGTTGCTCCTGGTCCAGGACTACGGCTTCTCCGTGGCGGTGGGCCTGACACTGGCGCTCCAGGTGGTGCCGAGCGTCCTGTTCGGGCCCATCGCGGGCAGCATGATCGACCGGTTCGAACCGCGGCGGCTCGCCGTCGTGAGCGCGGTGGGCTCCGCCGTCCTGGTCGCCGTCATCCCGTTCGCCGACGCGCTCTGGCAGTTGCAGGTGCTGGGCGTCGCCGTCGGCATCGCCACGATGATCGAGGGCCCGGTCCGGCTGGTGCTGCGCTCGTCGGTGATCGAGGAGGGCGACGAACTGCGCGGGAACGGCCTGATCGTGACCGCAGAACGGGTCCCCTCCGTCCTGGGCCCGCTGCTGGTCGCCCTGGCCTTCGCCCTCGGCGAGGTCCGCGTCGTGTTCCTCGCCGCCGCCCTCCTCGGCCTGCTGGCCGGAGCCCTCATGTACGCCGTGCCCGGCCCCGCCGCGCAACCGGACGCGGCGGCGGACCGCGACGCCGCAGCGGAGGGCGACCCGGCGCGCCCCACCGGCTGGCGCGCCCTCGCCCGCGAGGCGTACGTCGACAACACCCGGAGCCTGCTGCGCACCATCGGCAAGGACCGCTTCATGCGCGGCCTCACCCTCACCGCCTTCACCTACGTCTGCGCGGTGTCGGTCGGCCGGTTCGCCCTGATCCAGCTCGGCGCGGTGGAGTTCCACGACGTTCCCGGCTTCTACGGCTACCTCGCCGGGGCGATGGCGCTCGGCGGCGTCGTCGGCGGGCTGCTCGCAGGGCGCCTGACCCGGTTCCGCAACGGCTCCCTCTACGTCGCCGGGAACGTCCTCGAAGCCGTCGCCTGGATCGCGGTGGCCGCCACCGGCTCCACGGTCCTGGCCCTGCTGATGATGTGCGCGGCCGGCGTGCTGGAGTCGATCGCGACGACGGTGTTCTTCGCCGAGGCGCAGACCAGGGTGCCCGAGGAGGTCGCCGGCTACTACTACGCGGCGCTGATCCCGCTCACCGAGGCCTTCGGGTTCGCCGGGGCCGGGCTGGGCGCGACGGTCGCCGCCTGGTCCGGGTCCGCCGCGGCGGTCTGCGCCGCGGCCCTCATCGCCGTCCCGGTGCTGCTCACCGCGCGCTGGTACCGGATCCCCGCGGGGGCGGCGCTGTGAACAGGCTCAGCAACTACGCGACCTTCAGCCGCTTCGCCGGGCTCACGGTCGTCTCCCACGCGGTCAGCGCCGCCCGGATCTCGCTGCCGGGGCCGGTCGCGGAGCGGCTGCACGCCTTCGCGGGCCGGGAGTTCACCGACGACGAGTTCGTCCGGGCCGGCGATCCCGGCAGCGGCACCGCGTCCGTCCGGGCCGGCGATCCCGGCAACGGCGACGCGTCCGTCCGGGCCGGCGATCCCGGCAACGGCGACGCGTGCGTCCGGGCCGGCGATCCCCGTGGCGGCGCCGAGTTCGGCCGGGACGACGAGCGCGCCGGGCTGCTGCGGCTGCTGCGCTCCCGCCACCTGGTCGTGGACGCGGACGAGGACGAGCGCGGCCGCTGGGAGCTCTTCCTCCGGGACGGCCTCCCCGAGGCGGGCCCGTACGACCGGTCGACGTTCTGGAGCGCACGGCCGCTCGACGCGCCGACGCTGGCCCGGCTGGGGCGCACGGACTCCGGGGCCGTCCGCCCCGTGCGGGTCGTCGGCCTCGGCGGCTGCGTGCTCGACTTCGCGCGCGACGAGCTCCTCCACGAGGGATACGCCCGCGGCCTCGACATCTCCTTCGAGACGGTCTGGCCGGACAGCACGGCCCGGCTGCGCAGCGTGGAAGCCGATCTGGTGATCCTGCAGTTGGGAATCTTCCCGCACCTCACCCGGCTGTGGGACGCCGCGCCGGCCCAGGATCCGGCCCAGCGCCGGGTCGCGCTCACCCGGATCAAGAAGCTGTTCACCCGCTGGGTGACCGCCCTGACCGAGAGCCTTCCCGACTCGGGCCTCGCCGTCGTGCACAACGTCGCGCCGTCGGCGCTGTCCCCGTACGGCAGGTTCGAGCACGCGGTCGACCTCAACACCCGCGAGGTGCTGGCCGAGCTCAACGGCCATGTGGACGAGCTGCTGCGGGCCGACCCCCGGCTGCTGCTCCTGGACGAGGAACGGCTCGTCGCCCGGCACGGCGCGCTGACGCTGTTCGACGACCACCTGGTGCCGTTCGGGCACCACGGCGGGGACCAGGACCCGCGCATCGAGATCGCCAACCAACGCCCGGCGCTGGGAAGGGTGTTGGCGGCCGAGTACCTGGACCTGTACGAGGCGGCGACCCGGCAGGGCGAGATCAAGTGCGTGGTGACCGACCTGGACGGCACGCTGTGGCCCGGGATCGCGGCCGACGACGGCTTCGGCTGGACGGACTCCGACTCGACGAGCAGCTGGGTCCACTTCGGACTGCACCAGACGCTGCGGCTGCTCAAGTCGCGGGGGCTGCTGCTGGCGACGTGCAGCAAGGGCACCGAGCGGTACACCCTCGACGCGTGGCGGGCCGCGGAGCACCCGATGCTGCTCGGCCCGGACGACTTCGTCACGCACCGCATCAACTGGAGCCGCAAGTCGGCGAACGTCGCCGACATCGCGGCGGAGCTCGGGTTCGCCCCCGGTGCGCTGCTGTTCCTGGACGACAATCCGGTGGAGCGCTGGGAGGTGGCCCGCGCCCTGCCGGACGTCCGGATCCTCGACGGCGAGCCGCACACCTTCCGCCGGCAGCTCCTCGACTCGCCGCTGCTGGACCGTCCCCCGGCCGGCGCGGAGGCGCGGAACCGGTCGGAGACCACCCGGGCGATGCTCGCCCGCGGGAGCGTCGAGGCCGCCGACCCGGTCGAGTTCATCCGGGAGCTCGACGTGGAGGTCGAGGTGCGGGAGGCGGTCGCGGCCGACCTGCCCAGGCTGGCCGAGCTGTTCAACCGCACCAACCAGTACACGACGACGGCCTGGCGGCCGGGTGCGCGGGAGCTGGAGGCACTGCTCGGCGGCCCGGACGGCGCGCTGTTCGTCTGCCGGGTGCGGGACCGCTTCGCCGACTACGGGCTGACCGGTGTGCTGGCCCTCACCGGTGACGACGTCACCTGCCTGGCGGTGAGCTGCCGGGTCATCGGGCTCGACATCGGGCCGGTGTTCCTGGCCGCCGCCCTGCACCGCTCGGGCCGCGCGCGCCCCGGGGTCGGCGGCCGGTTCGTCCCGACCGGGCGGAACGCGGCGGCCGGTGACGTCTTCCTGCGCGTGGGTCTGCGCCCGGGGCCCGACGGGCGGTTCGCCCTGGTCGAGGAGGGCGACCTGGTGGGGACGGACGCCTTCCCGCACCGGCTCGTCCGTCCGTAGGCCGCGCACGGCGGCCGCCGCGACACCGTCCCGCCGACACCCACGGCAACACGCGCGGCCCCACGCGCCCACACGGCAACACACGCAACACGTGCAACAGCACGCACAGCAAACACCGCAACGGCCAGGTCCGGTGCCGCCGAGGCACACGGGCCGGACTGGAGACAAGGAGGATCATGCGTACACGTATCGTCGTGCTCGGCGGTGCCGGTTTCCTCGGTTCCCACCTGTGTGACCGCCTGGTCGGTGACCGGCACGAGGTGGTCTGCGTCGACAACCTCTCCACCGGCTCCCCGGCCAACGTCGAACACCTGGTGGGAGCCCCGAACTTCACCTTCGTCGAGGCCGACGTCGCACACCCGCTGCAGATCTCCGGCCGGGTCGACGCCGTCCTGCACCTCGCCTCGCCCGCGTCCCCCGCCGACTACCTGCGGCTCCCGCTGGAGACGCTGCGGGCGGGATCGCTCGGCACCTTCCACGGCCTGGAGCTGGCCGTGCGGAAGGACGCCCGGTTCGTCCTCGCGTCGACCTCGGAGGTGTACGGGGACCCGGCGGAGCATCCGCAGCCGGAGTCCTACTGGGGGAACGTCAACCCCGTCGGCCCCCGGTCGTGTTACGACGAGGCGAAACGTTTCGCCGAGGCCGCCACCACCGCATACCGGCGGGCACTCGGGGGCGACACCTGCATCGTGCGGATCTTCAACACCTACGGCCCCCGGATGCGCCCCGGCGACGGCCGGGTAATCCCCAACTTCATCCACCAGGCGCTGCGCGGCGAGCCGCTCACCGTCGCGGGGGACGGCCGGCAGACCCGCTCGTTCTGCTACGTCGACGACCTGGTCGACGGACTCGTCCGGGCCGTGCACGGCACCGCCACCGGGCCGGTCAACCTCGGCAACCCCGTCGAGACCACGATCCTCGAACTCGCCGAGCTCGTCCGCCGGATCACCGGGACGGCCTCGGGGATCACGTTCGTCCCCCGGCCCCAGGACGACCCGTACGTCCGGCGGCCGGACATCTCCCGGGCTCGGGCGGAACTCGACTGGCAGCCCGGGGTGGACCTCGGAACAGGACTGGCCGCGACGGTCTCCTGGGTCGAACAGTCCCTGGCCCGGGCCGTTCCGGCCGGGGCGCCCGGCCGGCCGACGACACCTCGGGGAGGGGAACTCCGTTGACCGCGACCACCGCGACCACCGTGGCCCGCACGGCCGACGTCGCCGCATTCACCCACGCCTTTCTCGGCGCCCGCCACGAACTGGCGGACGTGCTGACGGACCTCGCGGTCCGGCAGAGCGCCGAGGACGAGATCTTCCGATCGGTGCGGGCGCTGTCCGGCGCCGCGTGGGAACTCCAGCAGTACGCGCCCCGCCGGCTGAACCGGCTGGCGACGTTCCTGCCGTCCAACAACGTCCTCTACTCCTACGTCCTCTTCGGGATCGTCCCGTCCCTCTACACCGACGAGGTGCTCATCCGGCCCTCGGCCCGGACCGGCGACACCGCCGCGGCCGTTCACGAGATCCTGCGCCCCCACCTCGCGCGGCTCGCCGGCCGGGTCGAGCTCACCGGGGCCTCCCAGCGGGCCTTCACCGGCGAATGCGCCCGGTCGGACCTGGTGGTCTTCACCGGGCAGCCGGACAACGCCGAGGCCGTGGGCTCCGCCCTGGGCCCCGGCACGACCCTGCTCGCCTTCGGCTCGGGCCCCAACCCGATCGTCCTCGGCCCGCGGGCCGACCTCGATCGCGGCTGCCGCGCGGTGCTGGAGGCCAGGACGTACAACTCCGGGCAGGACTGCCTCGCCCCCGACCTGGTCTTCGTGCACCGGTCGGTCGCCCGGGAGGCCGCGGACCGGCTCGGCACCGCCCTGGCCGAACTGCCGGTCGGCGACCGCCGGGACCCGGAGGTGGTCGTCGCCCCCCTGGTGTACCCCGACGCTGTCGCCGGAGCCGCGGAGTTCCTCGACGCCCACCGGGAACACGTGCTGCGCGGCGGCCGCGTCGACCCCGCCACGGGCGCCGTCGAGCCGACGCTGCTGCGCCTGCCCTGGCAGGAGGCCTTCCACCCGCCCGAGCTGTTCTCCCCGGTCCTGGTGCTCATGGAGTACGACCGCGCCGAGCAGGTCGAGGCCTGGTTGAACTCGCCCGCCGAGCTGGCCCGCGGCATGTACGTCTCCGTCTTCGGGGAGCCGGGGCTGCGCGGGGAGCGCATCGGGACCTCGGTGACCTGCCACGAGCGGACGACCTTCGACATCGAGGACGGGAACCAGCCGTTCGGCGGGTACGGCCGGCAGGCCAACAGCGTCCGGCGCGGGGGCCGCATCGAGACGAGGCCGCTCCTGGTGTCCGCGGAAACGGGCCGACGATGAACCTCCGCGCGACCTCCCTGCACACCGCCGCTCCCGGCCACGCCTGCGCGACCGGCCCGTTCGAGGTGCCCGCGGCCGTCCGGCTCGGCATCGTCGACCCGGCCGCCGCCCGGACCCTGGCCTGCGCGTTGACCCGCGCGTTCGACGGCACGGCCGACAGCGCGGTGCCCGTCATCGTGGCCCTGACCGAGTACGCCCGGGCCTCGGCCGACCGCTTCACCGGCCGGCACGACGACCCCGGGCACCGGATGCGGCCCTCCGACTCCACCGGGCTCGAACCCTCGGGCGTGCTCCAGCCGTTCCTGACGGCCTCCGGCTGGCAGGGCCGCTGCCACCTCGTCACCAGCCGGAACGACGCCGCCGGGCAGGCGCTGCGCTGGGCGACCGCCCTGGTCGGAGCGGGTCGGGCGCCCTCGGTCGTCGTCTGCGACCTGCCCCGGGACGAGCACGGGGCCTACTGGGCGGTCGCGGTCCGGCTGTGGGGCGGCGCAGCGGCGCCCCCCGCGGCACCGACCGACCGGGCGACCTCCCGGGCGCCGGACCCCTGCGCACCGGACTCCCGGGCGCCGGACCTCTGGGCTGCGGACCCCTGGGCCGCGGACCCCTGGGCATCCGACCCCTGGACACCGAACCCCTGGGCGGCGGACTCCTGCACGCCGGACGCGGTACCCCCGGACAGCGCCCTGACGGCGTTCGCCACCGCAGCCGGTGCCCCGGCGGCGCTCGGCGCCGTCCCCCACCGAACGACCCGAACCACCCCAACCACCCGGACCACCCGAACCACCCTCATGACGAAGGAGGCCGGTCATGGCTGACCGCAGCCAGTGGGACGCGGTCGCCGCCGTCCTGGCCGACGCGGGCTGCGCCCTGGTGACGGGACTGCCGTCCGACGAACCCGGCCTGCTGGACGCCGCCGGGCGCCGGCCGGGGCTGACCGCCCTGCCGGTGCGGGACCAGCGGGTCGCCGCCTGCGCCGCGATCGGCCATGCGACGGTCTCCGGCCGTCCGGCCGTCGTCGCCGTGGACTCGGGGCCGAGCTTCAGCAACGCGCTCACCGGGCTGCTCGAAGCCTCCTCCCTGTGCTGTCCGGTCGTGGTGGTGACGACGCGTATCCCGGTCGCCGGGCTCGGCCGGGGCGGGTTCCAGCAGCTCGACCAGGCCGCCATGGCGGGCCCGCTGGTCAAGTGGTCGGTGCTCGTGGAGAGCCCGGAGCAGCTGCGCTGGGCGTTGCGGCGGGCGGTCCACCTGTCGGTCAACGGGACGCCGGGCGTCGTCCTGGTGGAGGTCGCCGCCGAGGTGCTCGCCGCGGAGCCGGTGGACGACGCGCCGACCGGCGAGCCCGTCGCGCGGGTGCGTTCGGTCGCCGACGACGCGTCGCTGGAGCGGGCCGCGGCGCTGCTGAGCGCGGCGACCGCCCCGGTGGTGGTCGCCGGCGGCGGGGCGAAGGGGGCGGGCGCGCCGCTGCGCGCGCTGGCGGAGCGGCTGGGCGCCCCCGTGTTCACCACGGCGTCCGGCCGGGGGGTGATCGACGAGGAGCACCCGCTGGCCCGCGGGCTCGTCGGGCTCTACGCCGGCCCGTCGGCGCAGCGGATCCTGGACGCCGCGGACGTGGTGCTGCTGGTCGGCTCCCGCTTGGAGGAGACGGCCAGGACGGGCTGGACCCGCCTGGACGACAAGCGGTTCGTCCACGTGGACTGCGAGTCGGCGGTCTTCTCGACCGTCGTCGAACCGGCGGTGCCGCTGCTCGGCGACGCCGCCCTCACGCTCGGCCGGCTCGGTGAACTCGTCGCGGCGGCGGGGCCGGTGGCCGTGGCCGAGCCGACCGTCCCCCGGTCCGCCGAACCCCCGACGGACGAACCCCCGACGGACGAGCCGCAGCGCCTCACCGCGCGGCACGCGTTCGGCGCCCTCACCGAGGTCTTCGGACGTGATCTGACGCTGGTGCAGGAGAACGGCCTGCACGACATCTGGGGCTACCAGTACCCGGTCCTGACGGTCAGCGACCGCACCACCCTGGTCGTACCCGGCGAGCAGACCATGGTCGGCTTCGGCCTCGGCGCGGCCCTCGGGGCGGCGGTGGCCCGGCCTGAGCGGCCGACCGTCCTGGTCTGCGGCGACGGCGCCTTCGAGATGAGCCTGGCCGCGCTGCCGACGATCGCCGAGAACGGCTGCGGCCTCACCGTGCTCGTGTTCGACAACCGGGGGTTCGGCTGGCCGCGCTACCTGCGCGACCTCGAAGGCGCCCCCACCGAGGTCACCCGGTTCCCGGCGCCCTCCCACGCCACCGCGGCGGTGGCCGCACTCGGCGGGTGGACGGCTCGGCCGACGACGCCGGCCGAACTGGTCGCCGCCCTCGACGAGGCCCGCCGGCTCAACGTCGACGGACGGATGGCCCTGCTGACGATCAGGGTCGACGACGGCGACGTGCCCACCGCCGTACGCCGGATCTTCGACCCGGCCCCCGGCTCGACACTCGACTCGGCCTCCGGCTCGGCACTCGACTCGGCCTCCGCTTCGACCCCCGTCCCGGTCCCCGACTCCCCGGAGCGGCCGTGATGACCTTCTTCCCGCTGACCGTGGACGGCGCCGACGTCCCGCGCGCCCACCTGGTGGAACTCACCGACCGGCTGACGGCGGAGCTTGCGGGCCACGGCGTGGGCGCCGGGCGGGCGGTGATGCCCGCGACGGGTGATCCCGTGACGACCGTGGCCACCATGCTGGCGGCCGACCGCCTGGACGCCCCGGTGCTGCTGGGCGGCCACGCCGCGACGGACGCGGAGCCGGCCTGGGCGGTGGTGGACGCGACGGCGCGGGTGCGCGCCGCGCGCGACCGCCCCGGCGGCCCGCTGCCCGAGCGCACCGCCGCGGTGCTGTGGACGTCCGGCACCTCCGGCCGCCCCAAGGCCGTCGCCCTGTCGCGGCAGGCGCTGGCGTACCAGGGCGACGCGACCGCGGCCCACCTCGGGATCTCGGCCCGGGACCGGCTCCTGCTGCCGCTGCCGTTGCACCACTCCTACGCCTACAGCGTGCTGCAGGTGTGCCGGAGCACCGGCGCCCACCTGTACGTCGAGAGCGGGTTCCAGGTGCGCCGGATCATCCGGCGGATCAGGGACGCCCGCATCACCTCGATGGACGGCGTGCCGTCCATGTACCGCGCCCTCGCGGCCGACGCGGGCTCCCACCCGGAGACCCGGGCGGCCCTGGCGGGCCTGCGGATCCGCGGCTGCGGCGGCGACGTGCTCGCCCCCGGTCTGCACGAGCGGTTCGTCGGCCGTACCGGGGTCGGGCTGCACGACGGCTACGGGCTCACCGAGGCCGGCCCGAACGTGGCGATCAACGTGCCCGGCCGGATCCGGCCCGGTTCGGTCGGCAGCCTCCTCGACGGGACGAGGGCGCGGGTGCACGGCCCGGACCGCGAGGTCCAGGTCAACAGCCCCAGCCTGATGACCGGTTACGTGGACCCGGCCACCGGTGCGCTGCTCCCGGCGCCGTTCACCGAGGACGGCTGGCTCCCCACGGGGGACACCGGAGCCGTGTCGCCGGACGGCCACCTCACCATCACCGGCCGGATCAAGGAGGTCCTCATCGTGCACGGCGAGACGGTCGCACCCGCGATCCTCGAAGACGTCATCCGCACCGTCCCCGGCGTCGCCGAGGCCGTCGTGCTCGGGCGGCCCGGGCGGGCACGCGGGGACGAGATCCACGCGTTCGTCCAGCCCGCCGACGGCGCCGCGGACCGGGCGGCGCTCCGGGCGCGGGTGCTGGCCGCCTGCCGCGGCGCGCTGCCGCCGCAACTGCGGCCCCGGGCCGTCCACCTGGCGGCCGAACTCCCGCGCACCGCCTCGGGGAAGGTGGAACGGCGCGGGCTGCGCGCCCTGTACGCGGACGTGCTGGGAGCCGGGTCGTGACCGGGGTCGCCCTCACCGGGCTGGGACTCGTCACCCCGTTCGGGGTGGGGCCGGGCGCCTTCCGGGCGGGGCTCCTCGCCGGGGCGTCCGCGATCGGCCCGCTGACCCGCTTCGCCGATCCGGCCCGGGCCGGCGACCCGCGCGAGCGCGTCGCCGCGCAGATCGACGGGTCGGTGTGCGGCGCGCCCGTCGGGGGGCTCAAGAGCCGGCTGACCGAGACGGTCGTCGCCCAGGCGCTGCGCCGGGCCCGGCTGCCCCGGCTCCCGGACGGCGCGCTCACCGTGATCGCCGGGCAGACCCCGGTCAGCGCCTCCCCCACCGCCTTCGCCCGGGACTTCGAGAGCCCGCGGCCCGGCGCGGCGACCGGCCCGGTGGTGCAGGTGCCGCACGCCTGCGCGTCCTCCGCGTTCGGCCTGGCGCTCGCCCGGGACTGGCTGCTGTCCGGCGGCGCCGACGTCGCCCTGGTGGTCGGGGTGGTCACGCTCAACCCGTACGACTTCTCCAGCATGGATCTGGTCCGAGCGCAGAGCGGGCGCGGCGCGGCGCCGTTCGACGTGCGCCGGGACGGCATGACCCTGGGCGAGGGCGGCGGGGCGGTGGTCCTGGAGACCTTCGCGCACGCCCGGGCCAGGGGGATCGACCCCGGGATCGCGCTGACCGGCGCGGCCTGCCTGATCAGCGGCGGGAGCGTGGCCGACTCGCAGGCGGAGGCCATCGGCGCGTGCGTCGCCGAGTCGCTCGACCAGGCCGGGACGACGGAGGTGGACTACGTCCACGCCCATGCCACCGGGACGCCGCAGGGCGACGCCGCGGAGCTCGCCGCGCTCGACGTCACCGCGGCCCGCCTGGGCTGGTCCGGCGTGCCGGTCGGCTCGCACAAGGGCGCGATCGGGCACCTGCTGCACGCCTCGACCATGCCCGCCGTCGCGGCGGCGGTGGGCTTCCTGAAGACCGGGATCGCCCCCGGCACACCGGGGCTGACCGAGCCCATCGCCGCCGAGCGGATGCACGTGGCGGTCGGTCCGGTGCGCACCGACCGGGCGCGGCACGTGCTGGTCGACGGCTTCGGGTTCTACGGCAACTACGCCTCCCTGGTGGTCAGCAGGGTGCCCGGCGGCCCGGCGCCCAATGGCAGGGTGCCCGCCGGACCGGAGCCCGACGGCAGGGTGCCCGCCGGACCGGAGCCCGACGCGCGGCACGACCCCGCGGGGGACGAATCGAGAGAGGTGGAGTGGTCATGACCCGTTGGAGTCCGATGCTGCTCGACGAGGCCGAGCTGCGCACGATGCCGGACCTGCCGCTGCCCGCGGTGCTCGGGCACGCCGACGCAGTGATCGACACCCGCCCGAGCAGCCGCGCCCTGTACCGGAGTTGGGAGCGCCAGCACTGGGCCGCCGACGAGATCGCGCTGGAGCGGGACGCGGCGAACTGGTCGCGGCTGCCCGACCCCGTCCGGCAGCGGGTGCACAAGCTGATCGTCAACTTCCTGATCGGGGAGTACACCGGCCTGGAACTCCTCGGGCCGATCCTGACCGGCTGCCCCGACGAGGACTCCCTGGTGTACGTCGGCACCCAGCTCGCCGACGAGTCCCGGCACACCCACCTCGTCCGGCGGATCGCCGTCGACGTGCTCGGCATGCCCGCCGACCTGGAGGCGGCCCTCCCCGAGGGATGGAGTCAACTCTCACCAGCTCAAAGGGAGTTGAGCACGCTGGAGGCCGAGCTGATCGGCCGGATCGCCCGGCCGATGCCCGGCTACGAGGACTGGCTGCGCGCCGTCACCGTCTTCCACCTGGTGACCGAGGGCATCCTCGCCCTGCACGCGCAGCGGACGCTCGTGGGCTCGCTGCGGGCGGGCGGCACCCTCCCGGGGATCCGGGCGGGCTTCGTCGCGATGACCCGCGACGAGTCCCGCCACGTGGCCTTCGGGATGCAGGCCCTGCGGGAGGGCCTGAGCCGCGGCCACGAGGAGGCGATCACCGACGTCCTCGTCACCGCGATGCCGCTCGCCGTCTGCGTCGAGGCCGAGGAGCCGATGCCGGCCGAGCAGCGCGCGCAGGTCGTCGCGGTCGCGGAACTCCTGCGTACCGAGGCGGTCCTGCGGATGCGCCAGATCGGCATGAGCCGGGCCGCCGTGGCCCGGGTGCTCCGGGCCACCGACCGGGCGATCTCCCTCCTGCGCGCACCCGGCCCGCAGGCGACCACCCCCCACCCGATGCGAAGGACCGCACCATGACCCTCCCCGAAGTCTCCGTCGTCACGCTGACCCGCGACCGTCCCGATGCCCTGCTGCGGGCCGTGCGCTCCGTCGCCGCCCAGACCGGGGTCGCGGTCGAGCAGATCGTGGTCGGGGACGACGCCGACCACCTGCGCGACCCCGACCACCTGGCGCAGCTGCGGGCTGTGCTGCCCGGCATCGTGATCGAGAACGTCGCCAGGCCCGCCGCGCCCGAGTACCGCTCCGCCCGGCTCGGACGGCTGCGCAACCGCGGGATCGCCCTGGCCACCGGGGAGTTCGTGGGCCAGCTCGACGACGACAACACCTTCGCGCCCGACCACCTGAGCAGCCTGGTCCGGGCGTTGACGGACAACCCGCACGTCGAGGTGGCGCACAGCTGGCGGCTGCTGGTCGACCCGGCGGGGCAGCCCTACGTCCCGGACGGCGAGGACCCCTGGCACCCGGACCCCGACCCGGAGCGGCGCGCGATCAGCTACCGCTACCTGTGCGAGCACGGCGTCTTCACGCCCGGCTCGAACGTCGTCCGGGACAGGTTCGCCTCCGGCGGGACGGTGCTGGCCCGGATCGACACCAGCGAGTACCTCGTGCGCCGCCGCTTCCACGCCGGGACGGGCTTCCCCGAGACCTTCTCGCCGGCCCGCCAGAAGCTGGAGTGGACGGAGGACTTCGTCTTCGCGCTGCAGCTCGCGCGCGCCGGCGTCGAGGTGGTCTGCACCGAACGCGCGACCGTGAACTACACGATGGGCGGCTTCTCCAACAGCCACGCCCTCCAGAGCGACGCCGGTTAGGGGGCAGCCATGTGGATCCTCGGCGTGAACGCGCCCCCGACCGGCTGGCACGACGCCGCGGCGTGCCTGGTCGACGGCTCCGGTGAGGTCGTCGCCTTCTGCGAGGAGGAACGGCTCAGCAGGCGCCGCCACTCGATCTACCGCAAGCCCCGGCTGGCCGCCGAGTCCTGCCTCGCCCGGGCCGGCATCACCGCGGCCGACCTGGACGTGGTCGCGATCGGCTGGGACGCCGAACAGCTCTTCCCCGGACGGTTCCGGGACGACCGGGAGTTCCTGGAGCACATCGTCGGACTCGCCTTCGGCGACCGGCTCCCGGAGGTCGTCCGGGTGCCGCACCACCTGGCGCACGCGACCTCGGCGTTCCACGCGTCGCCGTACGAGAGGGCCGCGGTCCTGGTCGTCGACGGCAACGGGGAGAACGAGTCGTCGAGCGTGTGGACCTTCGCGCGCGACGCCCCGCCGCGCCTGGAGCGGGCCTGGCCGCGCAGCGCGTCCCTCGGCTACCTGTACGACGCGGCGAGCACCTGGCTGGGCTTCTCGTTCCTGAACGCGGGCAAGACCATGGGGCTGGCCGCGTACGGCCGGGCGGCGGGCCTGTCCACGGCCCCGCTGGCCGAGGTCGACGGCGACGGGTTCCGCCTGGCGCTCCCCGGCCCGCTCGGGGGCGGCGGGGCGCTCGGCGGTGGCGGGGCGCTCGGGACAGGCGGGGCGCTCGGGGGCTCCGGCCCGCTCGGGGGCTCCGAGCGGGCCACCGCCGCGCAGATCCGCGCCGAGTACGAGACGACCGTCGCCGCGTGGCGCGGGCTGTACTCCCGGATCGCGGGCGCCACCGGCCCGGACCTCCCCGAGGAGCGGCTGGCCGACGACCCCCGCGCGGTGCTGGTCGCCTACACCGCCCAGCGGGCCGTCGAGGAGTGCGTCACCGCACTGGCGGCGCTGGCCCGCAAGGCGGCGGGCGTCGAGGAGCTGTGCCTGGCCGGGGGCGTGGCGCTCAACTGCTCCACCAACGGCCTGCTGCCCGGGCCGGTGTTCGTGCCGCCCGTGCCGCACGACGCCGGTGTCGCGCTCGGCGCCGCCTGGAGCGTGCGCCCGCCCACGGCCGCCCCCGCACCGCTCGACCCGTACCTCGGCAGCCCGGTGCGCGAGCCGCACGGCCCCGCGCCGGCCGCGTACGGCCTGGTCCGCGCGGAGCTGTCGGTCGAGCAGGTCGCGGGCCTGCTGCTGGACGGGCAGGTGGGCGCGATCGCCGAGGGGCGGGCGGAGGTCGGCCCGCGCGCGCTGTGCCACCGCTCCATCCTCGCCGTGCCCCGGGACGCGGGTGTCGCGGACCGGGTGAACCGGATCAAGGACCGGGAGCGGTGGCGGCCGTTCGCCGGAGTCACCCGGGCCGCCCACGGCCCGCGCTTCTGGGGGGACGTCGGACACCTCTCCCGCTACATGCTCGGCGCGGCCCCCGTGACGCCCGAGGGCCGCGCGACGGCGGCCGGGGTGGTCCACGTGGACGGCACGACCAGGCCCCAACTGCTCGCCGGTGACGAGGCGCCCGTGGTCGGGGCGCTGCTGGACGAGCTGGACCGGCAGGGTGCGCCGCCGGTGCTGCTCAACACCTCGTTCAACGGCAAGGGCGAGCCCATCGTCGACAGCGCGGACGACGCGCTCCGCGCGTTCCGGGCGATGGACCTCGACTTCCTGATCCTGGAGGACTCCGTCTACCGCAAGCCCTACCGCCGCTGACCGCCGCTCCGACGGCCTCGGCCGCCGATCGCCCCGACCGCCCCGCCCGCCTCTACCGCTCCGCCCGCCCCGCTCCGACCTCCCCGACCTCCCCGACCTCCCCGACCGACGTCGAACAGGAAGACCACGTGAACAGAACGCTCCTCAGCGCCGAATTCGCCGCCGAACGGGCCGTCCGGGCGCCGGCGACCTGGGGGCAGCTGGAGTTCTGGCTCTGCATCCGGAAGACCGCCCCCCACGACGCGGCGTTCAACAACCACTCCGTCCTGCAGCTCGACGGGGTCGACCCGCAGACCTGCGTCCAGGCGCTGGCCTTCTTCACCGCCCGCCACGAGTCCCTGCGGACGACCTTCGAGACCGCCCCCGACGGAACCCTCCTGCAGCGCGCTCCGCGGACCGGCGCGGTGACCGCCGTACGGGTGGACGTCCCGGCCGAGGAGGTCCCGGCCGCCACCGACCGCCTGGTCGACGAGTTCATGCGGGAGAGCTTCGACTACCACGACGAACTCCCGGTCCGCTGCGGCCTGGTGGTGGCGGACGGGGGCGTCCGGTCGATGCTGCTGGTGATCTCGCACATGTCCATCGACGGCGCCGGCTGGGTCCCGCTCATGGACGAGTTCACGGCCTACCTCACCGAAGGCCCGGAGGCCGTGCCGCCACTGCCCGAGGACGCCTGGCAGCCGGCCGAGTTGGCGGCCTGGGAGGCCACCGCGGAGGCCGCCGACCTCACCGCGAGGACCGTCGCCTACGCGTCGGGCCTCCTGCGGTCGGCCGACCTGCAGAAGCTCCCCGACAATCCGGACGGACCGGAGTCGCCGAGGTTCCTCGGCGGCAGGCTCCGCTCCCGGGCCGCGTACCACGCCGTGGGCCTGATCTCCCGCCGCACCGGCCTGAGCACGACCACGGTGATCCTGGGCACGGTCTGCAGGCTCATCGGCCCGCTCGCCGGATCCGAGGTCGTCTCACTCTCCCTGATCTCCAGGCGACGCCTGAACCGCCGGACCCGCCGGATGGTGGGCAACCAGTTCCAGGAGGCCTTCTTCGCGCTCGACCTCGCCGACGCGAGCCCCCTGGAGGTGCTCGACCGCACCTGGAAGTCGACGGTCCGCGCCTACTCCCACTGCGGTGGCCATCCGATCGCCCTGGACCGGATGTTCCTGGACCACGGCAGGAAGCGGGAGGAGACCTTCCGCTACTGCTTCAACGACCGCCGCTACGACCACCGACCCGCCCCCGACACCGTCCCCGCCGAAGACCTGGAAGCCCTGCGCGACAGCAGCGAACTCTCCTGGCCCGAGCAGCCGGACGGCCAGTTCGACGCCTTCTTCCTCTGCCTGGAGGACGCCGACGGCGCCATCGACTTCCGGCTCACCGCGGACACCCTCCACTTCGGGCGCACGACGATCGCGGCCTTCCTCCACGACCTGGAGGCCCTCCTGGTCGCCACCGCGGCCGATCCGACCTGATCCCGCCCGGTCCCGCCGGCGCGCCCGCCGCCGCCGGGGCCCCCGGCCCCGCGGCGCGCCGGGGGC